>DAOTTR010000837.1:0-45580 GCA_034437715.1 Caldilineaceae bacterium | reverse complement strand
GTTGGACTTTTTCTTTGATTACCTCGTAACGTCCATGAGGCGGTCCCAAATAATACCAAAGGAAACTTCCATTCGGCTCATTTGCTCTATCCTAGAACACCCGAACTAGATGGAACAATGACAACAAATCAGCTTTAGGTCGCTTCACACAGAATTGTATGTGCGAATAGAATATGTAGCATACTCTACAAAGTTGTAAAGTCTACTTAATCATATAGGGAAATTGACCAAAGGGCAAGCACCAAATAGTGTTCATTCTACCTGATTTCACCTATTTAACGTCTGAGTACATTGTAACCTTCACCTTGAAACTCCCCCCACCTTTTTATTGAAAGAACTGCTTGCCAAAGCTGCCAGAAAGCGGTAAGATGCTGGACAGCACAAGCCGCCCAGCCTCATACAACCCAGCACAACGGTTAAGGTCTATGTTTCTCATTATTGGCAGCACTACCCTGGATCTGGTCAATCGCGACATTCGCCAAATGCCCACGCTGCGCGGCGATGAGTTTACGGTGGACAGCCTGGTCTTTTGTGACGAGCCGCTGCAGATGTTGCTGGGCGGCAATGGCGGCATCGCCGCCTATGCATTGGCGCGCTTGGGCGCGTCGGTCGGCCTGGGCAGTGCGATTGGCCAAGATGCGGCGGGTGACTTGCTCCACGGTTGGTTACAAGCCGCCGGCGTGGAAACGCGCGGCCTGTTGCGCCACCCCACCGCGGCCACGCCGACCACTACGCTCATCAGCGATCAGGCGCGCAATCGACTGGCCTTTCATCACGCGGGTGCCTCACACGCCTATGCGCCTGCCGATCTACCGGTTGATCTGTTGCACCAAACGCAAGTGTTGCTCATTGCGGCCTTTACGCTCTTTCGCCGCTGGCGTCCGCAAGGCTTTGCCCAGCTTCTCACCCAAGCCAAGGCCCAGGGCGCGATCACAGCGCTCGATATCGGCCCAGCGATTGGGCAGCCGGTGACGCTGGCCGAGATCGCGTCGAGCTTGCCTCAGGTTGATTATTTTATCTGCAATGAACATGAGTTGGCCGTTTGCTGTGGGGTAGACGAGACCGCGAATGGTTCGGCCGCGGGCATGGCGCAAATCTTGGCCGCGGGTGCAGGTTGCACGGTGACAAAACGGGGTGCAGAAGGCGCGCTGGTGCAGGCGCGCGCGCAAGCTACGCCTACCGCTGTATCGGGCTTTCAAGTGGCTGCCCACACGACCGTCGGCGCGGGTGATTCATTTAACGCCGGTTTTCTCTATGCCATTGCCCAGGACAAAACCCCCATAGCGGCGGCCCGCTTTGGCAATGCCGTGGCTGCGCTGGTGGTGGCATCCGCCCAAGGCGCACTGGGCGCACCCACCCTGCCCGCTGTCGAGGCGCTATGGCAACGGTAAGGATCACCGCGCGGGCAGGCGAGCTGCGCGCAACTAAATAGACCTTCACCCCAAATTGATGACCGCAACCCCTCACCGACACGCTAGTAGATCCCAGCGTAAATAAGGTACCCTATTTTTACCATGATGTACACGAGTAACGTGCCTGATTAACTGCCGTGGTATCTACGCCCAACTGTACTAGAGGAATAAATTCATGACAACCATCCAGCGTATTCAAATCCAACTGCGCGCCAGTGCCCAGCAAAACTATACAGCCGTGGCTGCGCCGCCCTTCACCTATTTTTTCAATCCCGACGATCCGTCGCCCTGGTCCAACTATGCGATTCCCGATTTCCCCGTCGCAGGCGATCTGACCACCGCGCTGACCGCGCTGGTGACTACTTTCCGTGCGCGCGAACGCTTGCCGCGCTGTGAGTTTATCGAGGAATTTGCCCCCGATTTGGCATCGGCGCTGGCTGCCTATGGCTTTGTCGAAGAGATGCGCGCCTTGCTTATGCTTTGCACACCAGAGACCTATCAGCCGGCGGCATCGATGCCCGATGTAACCGCGACAGAACTCACCGTAGCGGCACCGCTGGCGGCGTTTCAGGAATTTTTGACCGTTCAGCGCCGTGGCTTTAGCAATGAAGATGCAACCGCCGTGACCGCGGCAGAAGCCGCAGGATTTCAGCGGCGTTTTCAGACGACACGCCTCTTTGCGGTGCGCGCTGATGACCATTTTGTCAGCGCTGGTTGCCTCTTGCCAGTCCACAATGGCATCACCGAAATCACGGGTATTGCCACCCTGCCTGCTTTCCGGCGGCAGGGTATGGCCACCCTATTGACCAGTTATGCCGTACAGGCTGCCTTTGACCAAGGGTTGGACGGAGTTTTTCTCACGGCGGGCAGCGCCGCCGCCGGCCGCGTCTATGGGCGCGTCGGTTTTCGTACAGTCGGCAGTGGGATGGCGTATGTGTGGCCGGAACAGCAAAGATGAAAGTCTTGACTCCCTGATTACCGCTGCATACGCGCCAGAATCTGGCGCAGCACCAATTCCTCTTCCGGCGTGATCTGCTGGAGGGGCGGGTCGCCTTCGTCCATAATGGCCTGACCCAGTTTGCTACGTGCCAGGACGAGCAGATCTTCTTCCAACGGGTCGTCAATGCGATGGTCATCGACCACGCGGCCATCTTTCATGCGCAAAATTCGCTGTGTACACTGTGCGACTTGGCGATCATGGGTGACAACGGCAATGGTCATGCCTTGGCTCTGGTTGAGCTCGGCCAACAGCGCCAGGATCTCGGCCCCGCTTTGGCTGTCGAGCGCGCCGGTCGGTTCATCGGCCAACAGAAGTTTGGGTTGATTGGCCAGGGCGCGCGCAATTGCCACCCGCTGGCGTTGACCACCGGAAAGTTGACTGGGCAGATGGTTGGCGCGCGCATCAAGACCGACCAGGGTTAACAGATGTTGCGCCCGCTCGACCCGCGCTTTGTGGCTACTGATCTGGCCGATCATGGGCACTTCTACATTTTCCATGGCCGTCAGCGTTGGCAACAAGTTGTGCAATTGAAAGATAAAGCCGATGCTCTGGGCACGAAATTTATCGACCTTTTTTAGGTGTGCCAGATCCTCTCCAGCCACCCACACCTCGCCCGTCGTCGGTTGATCCAGCGCACCCAACATATTGAGCAAGGTACTCTTGCCGCAGCCGCTCGGCCCCATAATGGCAACAAATTCGCCAGCGCAAATCGTCACTGTCACATCGTCCAGAGCGCGCACAATCGTCTCGCCACTGCCATAGGTTTTGGTTAGCTTCAGGGTACGAATAAGTTCGGTTGTCATGCTTCTACGCTAGCGCAAGGGTGCGAACAGTAAAAATTTCATTTTCCGCCAAGGGCTCAAGTGCGGATTCCGGCAAGGTAATAACGGCAATTGTTTCACCGAGCGCATTGAAAATTTCTAACGAATAGCCATCCTCACCTTGCAAAACAGGATGATGTTCGACAATAGTTGCCACATCGCCGCGCCGTAATCTCTGTGTCAGAACATCTTGGGCAAGCGCAACCTGCTGAAATAATTTATATTTCATCGTACTACCTCCTTATCGGGATACATTGTAACAAACTTAGTTTGTCCTGTTTCGCGTTCAGTCATCCAAATTGTACGTACAGAAAGTAATTTCCCATTTGGCCCTTGTAGTACACCAGAAATTATATAAGAATACGCGGGCTATGCACACGTAGAGACGCAAAATCTTGCGTCTCTACTAATCGGGAAACCCGCCTAACCAACCCGTTGAATACAGGCAGTTTGCGGCGGGTTAATTTCTATCATTTTGTGTTTGCCATACTAGGTTCTGTTGACATTTGCTCGTCGCAACGGATAAATCCGGCTTCTGATAGTGAAAAGTGCCCGCAGGCACTAAATTTTCAGTCGCTGAGGCGACTTTTCGTTCTCAGTCGCGGGTTTTAACCCTGCAAAAACGAAATGTCAACAGAACCTAACAAATAGTTACGCAATTTAGAAGACGCAATTACTACATCAAGCGGCAATTTCATATTATCGTTCCACCTGAATATTGACAAACGCTGTCATTCCCCAGCGCAATTGTTCATTGAGCTCGGCTAGGTCAACTTGGACAGTATAGTTGGTGCTGCCTTGGGTCGATGAACTGACCGGCGCAATGCGAGCAATGGTGCCCTGGAAAACTTGATCGGGCAGGGCGTCAAAGGTCACCTCGACTGGCATATCGACCGTAAGCCGCACGACATCGGTCTCGCGCAGATCCGTGGTTTCGACATGCATGGTCTGGGTATCGCCCAGCAAGATGCTAAACACGCCGGCTGTGGCCTGTTCCCCCAACCGTACATTGATCGTGCCGACCTGCCCGGCAAAGGGTGCGACCACCTGACTTTGCGCCAGTTGGGCCTGGGCGCTGACCAACGCGGCCTGAGCCGATTGGACGCGCGCGGCGGCCATGGCCAGATCTTCGACGGTTGCGCCAGCCAAGAGGCGATCCAACGCGGCCTGGGCACTGGCGCGGGCGGCAATCGCGGCTTTGACGCCCGCTTCCACACCGGGGGCGCGGCTTTCTGCCATGATGACCTGCGCGCTGGCCGCATCAATCGCCGCGGCGGCCACGGCCAGTTGAGGTTGCGTCGCGCCTTGGGTTGTGAAGGCGGCCAGGGCTTGGGCGGCTTCCAACGATGCTGTCATCTGGGCCAGGGTCAAGGATTCGGGCCGCGCCCCAATCTGTGGATCGCCGCGCACCACATTATAGGCCGCCTGGGCCTGACGCACCCCGGCCTGGGCCACGGCGACCTGCGCGAGTGCCGCCGTGTTTTCGGCCGCGTTGGGGTGGCTAGCCAATTCGGCATATTGGCGCTGTGCTTGTGCAACGCCAACGTTGGCTGCATCAATCGCTGCCTGTAACTCCAACATGCCACTGGCGGCGAGGGCCACATTGGCTTCGCCCGCCACCACTTGGGCTTGGGCTGCGGCGATCTCGGCGGCGGTGGCACCAGCCTGTAACTTGACCAGTGCGGCTTCCGCTTCGGCCAGCGCGGCTTCGGCAATGGTCACCTGGCTCTGCGCCACACCATTGTCCAACGCCAACAACAGTTGGCCGGCCGCGACCCAATCACCTTCGTTGACAGGCAACTGGCTGACAATCCCCGTTGCCGCCGGGCTGAGGCCCGCCCAGGTCACAGGCGTCAGCTTGCCCGACGCCCAGATCACATTGGCCAGGTCGTCAACACTTTCGGCCTGTTGCGCGGCCGCGGCTTGCGCGGCCGCTTCCTGTGTTTGTTGATAGCGCAGATAACCCCACCCTGCCGCCGCCAGGACGACAATCACCACCAATATGGAAAGAATCCGTCGCATGGGACAACTCCATAATCATTTAATTACAATCATTAACGACCACTCGACCACCTGACCAATCAGCTACCTGACCACCTGACCACTCGACCAATCGACCACTCATTACTCATACCGCAACGCTTCTACTGGCCGCAACTGGCTGGCGCGCCAGGCGGGATAGAGACCGCCGACAATGCCCAGGACGATGGCGACGACAAAGGCTGTAATAAACGTTTGTGGACTCCAACTGGGCGCGACAAATTGATTTGCGCCAGGAATTTGCGCCACGGCTGTCAACAGCGCAACGCCAAAGATCGCCCCCGCAATCGCGGCAAAGAGACACAAATAGAGACTCTCCTGCAAAATCTGGCTGAGAATCCGCCGCGCTTCCCACCCCACAGCGCGCAAGGTGCCGATCTCGCGTGTGCGCTCAAAGATGGACATAATCATGGTGTTGGCGACCACAATGCCCCCCACCAACATGGCCAGCATCTGAATCGCGCCCATCATGGCCATGGTTGACTGCATGTCGTCGGTATTTTGGGCAAATTGGCTGCTCAAACTGGCGCGTGCTTCAGCAAAGCGGCGATCAATGGCCGCGCTCACGATTTCTGCTTGCGCCGGATTTTGCACATCGACAAAGATAAAGCTCACCGTGCGCCCACGATTCAGAAGTCGTTGGGCTTCGCGCAGGGCCAACAGACCGCCGCCATCTTCATAGGCCACACCTGTTTCAAAGATACCGACAATGCGGTAGCGATTGTCATAGAGCGTCATCGTGTCGCCAATGCCCACTTTGTAGGTTTCCGACGCCACCTTGCCCACCAACATTTCGTTGGGTCGTTGCACGTAGCGTCCCGCCAGTAATTTATAGTGAGACATGGCGGCACTGTTCGGATCAAGGCCACCCAAAATAAAAAGGGGCAGTTCACTGTTGCTGATAAAGCCCAACACATAGGGGCTGGCCTCTTTGATTTCGGGCATAGCGCGCAACTGGTTGACAGCCCGTTCATCCAGGCTGCTCAGGCTCATGTCAGCGACATCGCGCTGCATGACTGTAATGTTGCCGACGCCACCGCTACCGGCCAGGCCATTTAATTGTGCCATCAAGCCATCCACCAGGCCACCCAACATGACCAGCGTCGCCACGCCAATGCCAATGCCGCCAGCCGAGAGCAGCGTGCGTGTGCGGCGGCGCCAGAGATTGCGAAAACTTTGGTTGCCAATCCGCGCGATCCACCCCCCAGTCTGTGTAGCCCCGCCCCCTTCGTAACGCAGCGCCTCTACCGGCTGCAAATTGGCCGCCGTCCACGCCGGATAGAGGCCGCCAATTACGCCCAACAGCAGCGCCGTTACCATGCCCTGGATAAAAATGGCTGGGGTAAATGAGCCTTCCAAGAATGCGCCCACACCGGGTGCTTGCCCCGCCAACCAGGCCAGCCCGGTGCCCAACACAATGCCAATCAGCCCACCAATCGCGCTCAAGCCGATGGCTTCGCCCAGGATCATCTGCACGACCATCCAACGGCTCCAGCCCACAGCGCGCAACGTGCCGATCTCGCGCGTGCGCTCCATGACGCTCATGACCATAGCGCTCATCATGCCTAGCCCGCCGATCAGAATGGCAATGGCGGCAATGCCCCAGGCAAAGCCTTGGAGGCTGGCCATCATCTGTTCATTGCCGCTATATTCGCTGGACTTGGTGGCGGTCAACTCCTTGTCGATATTCTGGATGCGCTCTACCACCTGATCGATGTTTGTATTGCGTTGCAGCCCAATTTGAAAGAGACTGACCTGGCGCTGCTTCTGGGTGATCGATTGGGCGTCTTCCAAGGTGACCACACCGCCCGATTCTTCCATGCCTTGGCCGGTTTCGTAGATGCCGACAATGCGATAGGGCACGCCGTAGACGCGCAAGGTGTCATCCACGCCCAATTTAAGCGCATCTGCCCCGCGCCGCCCCAGGGCGATCTGCTTGGATCCAGTCACCGGCTTGCCCTCGACAATGCGATAGTGCGTCATGGCGACGCTGCCCGGTTCATAGCCATAGACAAGGAAGTAGGGAATATTATCGATGTTGATCCAGCCAAAGACCCCGGCCTCGACATTTTCGACGCCAGGCACGGCTTGCATGCGCTCGCCGAAGGTCTGATCCAGGCTGCTAAAGACAATATCATAGGCATTGGCCTGGGTCACCAATAGATCGTTGCTCAGACCAACCGCGCTCGTATAATTTTTGGCAATGCCTTGTGCCATTGCACCCAACGCCACCACCGCCGCCACACCCACGGCAATGCCAGCAATCGTCAATAGACTGCGCGTGGCGCGCCGCAATAAATTTTTGAGGACCATCAGTTCTCCTCGCGTGATCGCCTGCTCTCTGTCCGCCAGTGTACGCATGATTCTTTGCTTATTATAGCGCATCGTGGGCAAATTGTCTGACATTTAGAGGACATTTGGGGAAAGGGGAAGTGTGCTACTTGTTCTGGTACAGAAAATTTGTGCCAACTTCGCTTACGAGTCAAGCTAAGCAAATCCGGCTCTTGAGATTTACGATCCTAGCATCAACTCGGTTTTTTTTCTTCGGTTGATCTAGTTAGGTACAGGGTATCACGGTGCTTTCCTCCCCCTGGCGGCACAGCGTGGCGTGCTTAGAAAGGGGGGTGCATTTCACTTTTTGGGAAGTGTGCCGGGGACGCGCCCGGGGTGCAGTTTGTCAAACCGGTGTGGCTGTCGCGCGTCCCTGGCACACGTTGCGCGCTCGTTCTAAAATTTACCCTCAACTTGAAATGCACCCTAGGAAAGGTAGCCGCAAGGCGGTCAGCCGATTTTGAGAACAGTTGAAATCAGCAGACAAACAAACGGTCGCTTGCATAAGCGACCGTTTGTTTGTCTGAAGCTACCTTCTACTCCACAATCACCCGATCGCTGGCGCTACGGCCAAAGACTTCGGGCGAATACATCTCCTCGGCCTTGGCCGGCGGTACGATAAACTCACCGGGCGTGGTGGCACGCGCCACGTAGGAATAATCATAGACACCATCCCATAGCAGCGTAGCGAACACTTCGGCCCGCTCATCGCGCAGGTTCTGGTGATCATACCAACTGCTCCACCACCACCAGCCATAGGTACGGGTGCTGGGGTCTGTCGGTACATTCTCGCTGACCGCCAGCGCCGGGTTGATCGCTTCCAGCCCGGCCGGTAGCGGATCGACCAGGGCGACGTGATAGCGCCGGTTGTCGGCCACCATGCTCAGGCGCACGCGGACGCGTGCCCCCGCTTTGATATGCCAGACGCCATTCGCGTCGCGTTGGACATCATCGGCGTCATCCACGGCTTCATAGGTGCGTTGGACCACAAAGCCCATATCTGCCGGTGGCATATCCAAATCAGTCGGTGCATAGCGTAGACCCAAGCGATAGTAGAGCCGGCCTTCGCCCTCCTTACTGAGAATCAGATCTTGGGTTGCGCTATTCTCTACCAGATAGCTCATGGGGATCTGCGTCTCGTGACGATCGGTGGTGCGCCCTGCATAGACGTGTTCCCCGGCATAGGTGTCGCCCAGCCAGATGCGTGCGACAAAGTCGGGCGTCTGAGCTTCAAAGGTGTTGAAGTAGCGATCCAGTGCCAGCAGTACAAAGGCGTTTTCCTGGGTATTGCCCCAGCGGCCCGCCGTGCGATGCGCCAGCAAGCCATTAACGACTTTCGGGATCAGATCGCTATCCGGCTGATCCCGAATCAACGCATCCAGAATCACGGCGTCGGCACGGCGGCTGGAATGGAGCAGCAGATAGGCATCCTCGCCATAGGAGGTGGTAAAGTTGGCCGCGCCGGCAGTCTCTACCACACGGTTGTTGATCTGGCGGCGAATCGCCTCAACTTCCTGGGCCGAAGCCGCGTCATCGCTCAACACTTGCCAGATCCAGGCAATCGCGTCTAGCGCCTGATCGTCCAGCGGTTTGGCATTGAGCAGCGCACGCGCTTTTGCGGTGTCCACATCGCCCATCAACTGACGCACATAGAGCGCATAGGCGCTGAGCGTGTGACGTACCGGCTCGCTATACCACGCCGGATAGTAATTTTCGATGTTGCGCAGATGGTCCAACGCCCGTGTCATCATCGCTTCGGGTACGGCGAAATCTTTCATCCGCGCCATTTGCAAGGCATGAGCCACATGAATCGAGTAGTAGGGTACCGACTCATCGCCGCGCGTCCAGATGGGCCAGCCGCCATCGTCATTTTGCAGGGCTTGGAGGCGCACAATATCGCGTTCGACGGCAGCCTCCATCGCTTCGGGTGCGGGTAGGCCGTCGGCTTCAAAGGCGGTCAACACATCGCGCAGGGCAGCTACACCCAAGATGCGCGACGCCAACTGCTCGGTACATTCAAAGGGATAACTGGTCAGGTAGAGCACCGCATCGGTCAACGCTTGCAGCGCCGTCGAAGATGTGTTGATTTCCAGCCCGCCAAATTGCGGAAAGACATCCTGCGGCGAGGCGACGGGCTGGGCAATCGCGCCTTCATCCACCACGCCATAGACGGCAAAGGCTTCGGTGGTGGCGGGCGTATAGACCGGCAATTCGACGGTGGCAGCGTCGGCATAGTCGCCTGCGGTGGCGGCAATTTGAATGCGCGCCGTGCCCGCACTTTCCGTGACCGCCGGGAAGCGTACCTCCACCCGATCATTGGCCGGAATCGTCAAGCGTTTGCCATTGCCTTCGGGCAAGGCCAAGTTGCTGGTGCGCAATGCGACATCGACTTCCAGCGCTTCGTCGGTCTGGTTCTGGATGACGACGGGCAGTTGGAAGCTGTCGCCAAAGTTGAGGAAGCGCGGGGCCGCCGGGCGCACCATCAACGGTAGCCGCGCCGTCATATTCGCTTCGCCCATGCCAAAGTATTTGCCTTCGGCCACGGCCACCACCATCACACGATAGCGGGTCAGATTGTCGGGCAAGGTGAAGTCGAGCGTTGCCTGGCCCTGGGCATCGGTGCGCACGGCTGGTGCAAAGACCGCCAGCGCATCGAAGTTGGTACGCAGGGCAATCTGGGCCTGGGCATTCGGATCAGCACTATTGGCTGCTGATTCGGCGTACTCCATGTCTGCTGAAGCCGTCGCCATAGGGGCTGCCGCCATGGCCATGTCACTATCGCCACCACCCATACCACTCGTCGCGGCAGAACGGGCCGATGTCACGCCCTCTTGGGCCACGGTGGCGGCTTGGTTGGCGAGTTCTAGCGGATTCGCCAGTATGATACTAGCGCGCGCATAGTAGCTGGTCATGTCGCTGGCGCGCTGGCTATAGAAGGTGGCAATCGGGTCGGCCAGTTGATAATTGGTGAGCGCCAAGACTGCTTCATCGACCACCACAATCGCCAACTCGGCATCGGGCACGGGTTCGCCTGCGGCATTGGTCAGGCTGACGGCCAGCGAGGTTGCAACACCGGGAGCCAACTCGGTTGCTGCCGGCGCGACAATCAATGCCAGCGTGCGGCTGACCGGTGGGATCGCCAAGGTTAGGCTGCCGGTGGCATAGGCCGGGCGCGGCGGCACGTTGGCAATTGCCTCACCTTTGTCATCCAGGCGGGGCGCTGCGCCATTGAGATCGACCTGAAGGTTCAGGTTGGGAATGTGCGCCTCTTCAATCGGGATTTTGAGCGTATAGGTGCCATCTTCAATTGTAAAGCGCTCGGTCGAAATCAGGCCGCTGCGGCTCACGGTTAACAGCCCTTCGGCGGGCGAGAAGGGCGACTGTACCAAAATTTCAGCCACGTCACCGGGCTGATAGCTCTCTTTGTCGGGAATAAGCGTAACTTGTTCTTGTTCTACATCGCGTGCGGCGGGGCGTTTGCCCCCGCTGACCCAACGCGTGAATTCGCTCTGGTTGAGCCGCTCTTGATCATCGCGCACGGTGGCGGCGATGCGATAGGAGCCGCCAATCTCGGTGGTAAATTCACAACTGACCGGTTCCAGCGCTGATTCAATTGTACACTCCTGGGTTTCCGCTGCTTCCTCCTGCCACTGGCCCTGGTTATATTTCCATTCCATGCGTGCCGCTTCCATCGTGATCTGATGGCTGGCAAAGGCGTTGCCATCCAGATCGGTGACAATCGCTTCGATCACCAGCGGCTCACCCTGCTCGACAAAGGTACGGTCGCTGCGGATGCCCACATAGCGGTCGGCGGGGTGGACCAGTAGACTGGTCGTCGCCGCCCATGCTTGGCGGTTCACATCCATGACCACGCCCTCAGCCATGACACTATAGGGTCGGGGCTTGGGCGCTTCATTGGTTGCGCCACTTGCGGGGGCCACGCTATCGAAATTCATGCGCAGGTAGTGAACACCGGCGGCATCGGTTTTGCTGGTATACGTTTGGTAGTTGCCAGCACCGTTTGTATTGCCGTAGCGTGCGCCATAATCATAGAAGCCCCACCAGGGGGTCCAGGTGCCAAAGACAAAGTCTGGCCAGTTGGGCGGTGCATAGCTGCTGGCTGAACTGCTGACATTCCAGGTGGTTTCGGCACCGGGCAATGGGCCGCCGGCATAGTATTGCGCCGAAATCGCCACCACCGCGTCATCGCCGACAAAGAAAGGACCCTCTTCTTCATTGCTGGCGATCACTTCAAATTCTGGGCGGCGGAATTCCTGGATCTGGAAGTTGTGATAATAGTCTGTGCCATAGATACCCGCGACATTGCGGGCCGCGAGATAGATATTCGCATAGCCCAGGTTGGCATTTTCGGGCAGTGTAAAGGCAAAGTCAAAACCACCGAGATCGTTCACGTCAATCACACCATCGGCTAGCTGATTGCCTTGGGGATCGCTGACGGTATATTGGACTGAAACGCCGCTGTCGCCGAGCAGGCTCACGTCGCCCGTCTGTTTGGCACCAATGCGGCGCAGCCAGCCTTTAATGTGTACTTCCTCGCTGGGACGATACATCTGGCGATCATCAAACACATACCAGCGCAGTTCGTCACTCACCTGGTTGCGTATCCAGCCGCCATCGTTCCAGTAGTAGTTGCTCTGGGGCAGCATGGCCACATCATCGCCCAACTGGCCGACGAGGACCGGCGCGGGCTGATCGGGCAGGGCAAAGCGTGCGATACCGGCGTCATCGGTCGTGGCGGCGCTATCACTGTTGAGCAGGCTGACTGCCACGTTGCTCAAGGGTGCGCCGTCGGTCAAACCCGTTGTCCACGCCACCATTTCGCTGTGATCGGCAAACGCGTCCAACCCGATCTGCGTCACCTGCACCCAGGCACGCAGGGTCGGCACCTGATTGCGCTGACCAAATGGCAAACGGGATAGCAAGCTAGAGAGCAGGCTGTTGGGCACGTCGACGATCACAATCAGATGGCCAAACGAGCCCCCCAGCGCTTCCCGCAGATCGATATTGGTTTCCACCAATTCATCGGCTACCGCTTCGATGGGGTGCTCCCTTTCTAACACTTTGCGACCGGGCGGATCGGGCGGATTCTCCTGGTAGGCATAATCGCGCAAATAGATTTGATAGGCTGGCCAATCGGTGGGCGTCACCGCAAAGGCACGCACGCGCACGGCTTCATAGTTGACCGAATAGATCGTAAAGCTGGGTTGGCTGGCGGAGGGATCCAAGGTTACAAAGCCGTCGGTCGGGCCAGTCAGAAAGGCGGTCGCCGGGCCAGTTTGGAAGGTAAGCGTTTGTGCCTGGCCCAAGGTCTGACCAAAGATGTCGGCAAGCGTGCCGGGGACTGTAACCTGATAGGTGGTGCGGCCTTGGGTCGCTCCACGAATTTCAATCGAGTTGCCGATGGCCTCGACGATTACGCCGGGAATTGCCGGTTCGATAGTCAACAGGGCTGGATCAAAGGTCGTGGCATCCAACGTATTATTAAAACGGATATAGAAGGGGCTAAAGGGCGGACATTCTTGATTGCCCCAGCCACAGCCATGCTCGTCAATGCGCAGCGGATCATAGGTGGTGAAGCTAAACGATTGCACTTCACTGGTAGTCAGTGGCCCTTCGGCGGAAGGGGTGTTGGGACCAATATTGACGGTGACGGTGGTGCCCGCCGGAAAAGCGCGCTCGGCACGGAACGCCACCCAGCGTCCTTCCAGCGTTTGCTTAATCATGTTGCTAACGTTGACATCAGCCGCAATCGCTTCGGCGCTGGCCGGTTGGAGCGTGTATTCTTCGCCACTGGCTGTGACGTTGATCGTCTCTAGCACAGCCGCCGGATCGATGCGCTGATCAAAGCTCACAAAGAGCAAGGGTGCCAGCGGTTGCGGGCTATAGCTGGGATAGGTGTATGCCAATTTGGGCGGCGGCGTGCGGAAGCTCCAGGTAACTGCTTCGGCTAACGCGTTGCCCGTGGCCGAGGTGGTACCCGCCGGAATTTCCACCGTATATTCGGTCGCTTTGGGAAAGCGATCAATTTCGGCAGATTTGTATTCAAAGGTGAGCGTCTTGGTGCCGAGCCACTTCCAGACACCGGGCAACTCTGGCGTAATCTTCACGGGCACGTCGGCGGCACTCAACTCGGCCAGTGTCGTCAGCGGCACCATTGGCTGATTAAACGTAACACTCAGGAAGGGCGCAATCGGAATATCGCCCTCGGGTGCGAAGCGCGACACTTCCAGTGGCCCATCGATCACTGTTACATTGGTGATAATGCTCGTCGCAGTGGCGGGAAAAGTTTCGGTAATGGTGGCCCCTGGGCGCGGCGGTGGTAAAATCTCTTCGGGTAAACGGAACTCCTGTTGGTCGTCCGTTTCTGCTTCCAGCGCAGGCAATCGATCGAGAATGGGCTGAACTTCCGCGGCCGCCAGTGGCTCCGCTGGTGCGACAGTAACGGGTTCAACCGCGACCGGTTGTTCACTACCTTCGCTCAAGGTGATCTGTAACCCAGTGTTGTTTGCCCCAGTTGCTGGCTGTGTATCATCCACAATGATTTGGGCAGGTGCGCCGGTAAGCGCGCTGCGCGCGGTTGCTGTCTGCATAGAATTCCCTCGCCATCCAGGAACCAATAGTCCCATAATAATGAATAAGGTCATAATGCTACGGGTGCGACGACTATGGATTAAACTATGGCGCAAGTTGCCAAAATAACGTTTCATAGACCAGGCTCCTCAGATGATTAGGCATATAACACACTGCTAGGCGTACACCGCTTGCTTGGGTATAGGGCAATGTTTGCTCACGCATAGGTACCAAAAGTTGAATTTAATGGGTTGCCAATGAGAAGTGATTGAAAACTCATGTTTACCAAGATGAGACTTCTATCATAGCACATAGGAGACGGGTAAGCGCATTGGATTGTTCCCGCAGGTAAGAAAATAGTAAGAAAAGGTGACTATTCCCAATGCCGTATGGTTAAAATCGGAATGCTTGTTGCAACCACTGTAGGGAACCAGCACCGACCAGGATCAGGATAATATATTTGATGCTTTTGCCAATCGCAACCGCGACTAAGAAACGAGTGACACGCATGCGCATGGCACCGGCGACAATGCCAGCAAAGTCAAAGAGCGGAAAAGGCAACGCCGCCAAGACCGCCAAAATCAAAACACCATACCGTTGCGTCAATTGGCGCACGCGTTCAAATTGGGCTTGCCGTGCGGGTGGAATCAGCGCGCTACCGCCAGCCCCGGCGGCATAACCTGTCAGCTCGCCGATGGCGCTGCCCACCCCGGCTACAATGCCCAGCACAAAGGGATTGAGTGATGGGCTCATGGCGATAATGATGGCAAGGCCCGGCGCGGGCAAGACAATCGTTGCGCTAGCGATCAAGCTGACAATAAACGCCCCCACATAGCCCCAATGGCCCAAGCGCGTGACCAGGGCAGGGTTGAGCGCCAGCCAGAAACTTGCCACACAGATGATCAGCACAACAAGCACGCCGGCCCACCATTTTGGGCTTTCACGAACGGCGGACTGTGTGTCGGCGCGCACAAGCGCTGGACTGTCTTCGATTATCGTCGGCTCTTCTGGTGTCATGTTCATTGTTCCTGGCTAGCCCGCGCCCACTTGGTCAAGGATCGTTTATATGTACTCAATAAGTGAGGCCACATAAATTTCTAAGAGCCAAAGCGGCTTGATCATGGCAACGATCAAACGGCTTTGGCTCTTCTATGTACGCTAGATCGACAACCTAGTTGCGGACTACTGCTCTTCGATGGTCACCGATACGATCGTGTCTTGGTCTGTAAGTTGCGCCAGGGACGCCGTGCCCGTGATGACGCGTCCAAAGAAGCTGAAATCGGCATTGGCTTCGGCAGGCGGTGCCATTAGCGCAATCAGCAATTGGCTGCTGCTATGGTTGGGGGGAGCGGTGCGGAAAGGTACATAGGCAATCGCCCCTGCTTCCAATGTATTGGTAAGACCGACTTCGGCGCTGATCTTATAGCCAGCATCGCTGGTTGGGTCATTATTGAGCGAGCCCACCACGATCAGCTCACTGGGATTGACTTGGTTGATCGGCGCGCCGTCATAGAAACCCAGATTGGCCAGGACCACAAAATTGTTGACGGAAATTGGGGCTTCATCATCCGCCAGCGCGATGATCACATCCCCTTTACTGGTCTTCATGGTCGCTGTATATTGCTTGCTGGTATCAATCACCATTTCGGGCGCGGTGTTGAAATAGTTGGCGCGTTCCGCCGGTACGACTGTGGCTAGGGGACGGGTCGCGGCATCCAAGCTTGTCGCGGCAAAAGGGGTTGGCGTGACGGTAGGCGTGGGTGTGGGGGCGGGCGGCGGCAAGATGCTTTCGTCCGTTTCCTCGATGAGTACGGTATAAAGCGTGTCGGCCTGCACACCGGTGGGTTGGCTAGGATCAACACGGGTGAGCTGATTGAGCACTTCCTGCCCTTCGATCACTTCGCCAAAGATTGTGTGCAGGCCATTTAGCCAATCTGTGGGCGCAAAGGTGATGAAAAATTGGCTACCATTGGTGCCAGGGCCAGCATTGGCCATGGCCAATAAGCCGGGGCGATCAAAGGTGACTGAAGAAACAATCTCATCGGCAAATTGGTAACCTGGTCCACCCATGCCTGTGCCCGTTGGGTCGCCAGCTTGGGCCATAAAACCGTCTAGCACGCGATGAAAGCTGGTGTCATTGTAGTAACCCTCGCGCGCCAGAAAGACAAAATTATTGACCGTAATCGGCGCGCTATCGGCAAAGAGTTGCGCTTTGATATCACCACGGCCTGTTTTGAAGGTCGCGTAGTAAAACTTGCCGCTATCAATGGTCATGGTTGGCGGCGCGGTATACATGTCGGTGCGGGCTTGGGGCTCCATTGCGCTTGCGGCCCCCTCGGCGACCGTTTCTGGGCGCGGCAATTGTGCGGCTGGCGCGACGACAGCGTCGGTTACTGCCCCCGTGTCGGTTAGTGCCCCTGTGTTGGTGAGCACCTCTGTGTCGGCTGGCACCGGGGTTGCAGCCGCCGTGGTTACTGCTGGTTCGGTCGTCGCCGGGGTCTCCGCTTCCGAGCTACAGGCAACAAGGCCCAAGCCCATCAACAGCAGCAGCGTAACCGCGGCCTGTTTGTACTGACGGTTGCGCGCACGCGCGCCACGCCGCGCAAATTGTTGCAAAATGTTCAAACCATACTCCTTTGGTACATAGATCGAATGTGTTAACAATTTTCTTACTGTAGCATAACTGATTCAGCTCGGCCTAATGCCACCCTTGCGAAATTCCAGCCACCAGATGCCATAGAGTGCAACGAGCAGCAGTGCAACACCGACAATCGCGGCTTCTGGCAACGTGGCTTGGGTCATGAAGATCGAGGTCAAGCCCACGGTGCCAGAAAGCAGAAAACAGAGCAAGACCGCTTCGCGCCGACTGCCCGTTAGATGGGCGAGGCGATGGCTAATGTGATCCTTGCCCGGTGTCGTCAGCGGATTCTTGCCGCGCCGTAGGCGACTGATAAAGACAAGCGTTGTATCAAAGATCGGCAGGCCCAGTACTAATACGGGGATCATCCAGGTGACGGTATCGCTATTGCTGGGAAAACGCAATTTGATCCCCACCGCGGCCAGCAGAAAACCCAAAAAGAGGCTGCCCGTGTCCCCCATAAAAATACGTGCCGGATTCCAGTTGTAGACCAAAAAACCGGCGCAGGCCCCAGCTAATGCCGCGGCCAATGCACCAACCAGATATTGATGGCTGAGTGCAGCCAGCAGCGTAAAGAACGCGGCAGCAATCATGGCAATGCCGCCGGAAAGGCCATCCATATTGTCCAACAAGTTCATGGCATTGGTGATCCCGACCACCCAGCCAATCGTGATCAGAATATCGAACCACCCACCCCAAACCTGCACTTGAACACCGCTGTAAATGAGAATACAGGCAGCTAATAGCTGTCCACCCAATTTAACATAGCTGCCCAAGCCCCACCGATCATCAACGACACCCATCAAGCTGACAAGCGTGGCCCCGATAAAAATGCCCACAATCTCGGAAACATAGCGCCGGTCACCCAGCACCACCAGAACGATGATAAAGGCAATATAGATTGCCGCACCACCCAGCAGCGGCACAGGATGTGTGTGAATTTTGCGCGCGGCTGGCTTATCGACGACTCCAAAGCGCAATGCTACCATCCGCATAACGGGTGTCCCGCCAATTGCTAACATAAGGGCACTGGCTGCCATGAGTAGATAGGGCGTCATTGAATCATCCTTTGGTTCAGCAAAAAATTGCATAGGGCATCATGTTTGGACAAGTTTACCACGTGATGGACTGTAATTCTGAAGGCCCAATCACGAATCATTCAATTGGCAATGATTTGTAGACTGTTTAGGCTTTACACTGTACTAACTGGCACTGAGATCGGCAATCAATTGTTGAATCGCCGGTTTTTGGTCGTCGGGGGCCAGTGACAATGCCTGCTCGGCAAAGGTGCGCGCATTGTCTGGCTGGCCCGCTCGCTGCAATGCCTGGGCAATGCTCAGCGGGTATTGAAAGTTCGTTGGCTCCAAAGCCATCAACGCTTGGGCAATCTCTACCACCATGCGATCATTTTGCTGCGCTGTATAGAGCGTATTCAGCATTTTCAGCGTATCAAGATCCTGCGGCACAACCTGGCGAATGGCTTCATACTGGGCGATCACCTGGGCGATCACCTGCTCGGTCTGGCCCTGTTCTTGATAGATCTGGGCCGCAAGCGAGCGCAACTGTTTGATGTCCGAAGCTTGTTCGGCCCCCAGCAATGCTGTCGCCTTTTCCACCCACCCGAGGGCTTCTGGCGTGTTGCCTTGTTCGCGGTAGAGCAGCGCTAGATTGCGCATGGCCCCGACATTATTGGGCTGGATCTCGACAACTTTGAGATTGGCGTCGATGGCGCGCTGCGTATTGCCCAGCTTGGCATAGGCCACGCCCAGAAAACTATACATCTGCGGCGTTGGATTAAAGCTGGCGTGCTCGATCATTTTGGCAATGCCCGCTTCGAGCAAATCGACCCCCTGCTGCGACTGTTGTCTGCGGTCATAAAAGTCTGCCAACAACAGGTAGGACTGTTCAAAGTAGGGGTCGATGGACAGACTGTGGCGATAGGCCGCTTCGGTCTCGGCATCTTCGCCGCGCGCGAGATGGGCGTTACCCTTTTCATTCCACAAATGGGCAGCGTTGGGACTCAACGTCACTGCCATATTGTATTCGGCAATGCTGGCATCGAGCTTGGCTTGCCGTTGGGTGCCATCATCGGTCAAATCGGACCAGGTGCGGTAGAGGCGCGCTAGGTTGGCCGTATGATCAGTATTGAGCGGGTTGATGCGCTGGGCTTCGCGCAGAATGATTTCCGCAGAGTGGAGCAGGTCGTCGCGCCCCATTTGTGAGACCCGGTCGGGCGTTAGTGCCAAGATGTCATCAAAATCGGCTGTGGCCTCGAGTTGATAGGTGCCTACGGCTGTTACATCTTTGGCTTGTTCCAATAAGGCGCGACCGAGGAAAAGCATATAGTGATCTTCGGTTTTACGGGCGGCCAGGGCGCGCCGGTACAGTTCGATACTGCTGACCCAATTGCCCTGATTGTCGAATTGCTGGCCTTGTTTATAGATAATATCAGCCCGCACCAACGCCACATTGACGCTGCTGATCACAAAAAAGACAAAGACGGCCATGACGGCACCGACGACTAGGGTGAGTGCCGGGCGCGTTACGGTTGCGATCCGCTCGCCCAGGCGCGGCCAGGCATAGACCGTGCCGGTAATCAGCAGCCAGCAGATCAGCACAGCGGTATAGACAGCAAAGTGACCAGCCACGTGGCTCAGTTGTTCATCCAATGTCGTGCCACCCGCACCGGGCACCAGGCGTCCTGCTTCGATCAAGCCATAGAAGAACCAGCCACCCCAAACGACCGCCGCGTGGAGACCATAGCCGCGCAGCCACCACGCCAATGGTGGTGCTTTGCGTTGTGCTAAAGACTCAACTGTCAGCCCAACGGTCGCACTTAGCAACCAGGCAAAGAGCATCAAAAAGAAAATATAGGGACTGCCAACCAGTTCTCCGCTGACGGGGCGTTGGGTGATGCTGCTGATCAAGACGGCAAACGCACTGCGCTGTTGGGTGCTATTGGTTGTATAGATAAACACAAAGGTCAAGAAGGCGAGCGCATCGGTCATGACAGTGGCCGGCAAGGCAGAAGCGGTGGTCATTGCCACCCGTTCGCGGCGCACGGGATTGCTTTTGGGGGAGACTTTGCGCCCTTTGCGTTGGCCAGGCTGCTCTTTGATTTCTGTCGCTTTTTCACTGGCTTTTTCCGCCTCTTCGGCCTGCTCTGCCAACTCTGCGGCTAGCGCTTGGGCGGCAGAAAAAGCGACCGGTTGTGCCCAGCGCATGCCCAGCACCAACAACGTTGCTGTTTGTACCCAGAAGTAGGTGCGCGTAGACGCAATGGCAATGCCAAAGTGGATCTCGACAAAATGGGCCGCCAGGGTCGCCATAATGGTAATGATCAACAATTGGCGCGGGATGTCCTTTAGCTCCAGTTTGATATCAGGGTGCAGGAAGGCGGCTGTCGTGACATAAAAGAAAAGCCCGGCGATCACCCCGGCGGGCAAGGCTGCGCCAAAGAGCCGCCAGGAGCCATCGGTAATCAGAAAATAGGTAACGACAAGCACGCTGAAGCCACCCAAGAAAAGGGCGAAGAGCAGATTGTCGCGGCGGGTCGTTAGCAACCCAAGCCAGCGCAACGCCCAATAGAAAATGGAGATAAAGAGCGACATATAGGCAACAAACCCGAGCAGACCGGTGATAACCAAGCTATCCCAGGTTTCGTTATGCGACCGATCCGGGCTGGCATTGCGCGCTTCCACATGGGCCAAATCGGGTGGATAAAAGGGATTGTACGCCACCCACATAGCTTCGGGGCCATAGCCGACCAGTGGACGCAGCAGATTAATGCTATCTGTACCACCGTCCGGGTAATTCAGCGGTGCATGGGGGCGCACCATGTTGGAGGCCCCCTCCCAGATCAAAATACGCACCTGACCAGTTCGGCTCTCTTGATTGAGCAGATCGGCAAAGCGTCCAATATAGGGGATAGGACGCAGAAAATCAAATAATCCGGTGGTGTTCATCAGCAAGAGCACCACCGCGCCAAGCACCCCAATCCCCACCCAGCTTAGGGTGAGTTGGCGATAATAGCGTGGCCGCACGGCTGTCAGCACGAGCAAAACAAACAAATAGGAACCCAGGAAGAGACCCAACCAAGGACCGCGGCTCTGAGTCCACAGAATGGCTAACCCTTGGACCATCAAAATAAAGAGATAGGCCCCGCCAGAGAAGGCAACCGGCAACTCTTGGTTTTCATGTGTTTCGCGCGGATAAGCTCCCAGCAAAAGGGCGAAGCTGTTATAAACCCGCTCCAGCGTAAAGAAAAAGGCCATAATCAGATAGGCCCCCAAGAAGATCGCATTGCCCGCATTGGCGGCCACGCGTGTGGTGACATCACCGCCCCAGGGCAGCGGATCGTGGGCATAATGTTGCAACACACCATAGATGGCAATGGGCAGGCTCGTGATGATGATGGCATGTTGCAGACGGCGCAACTGTTCTGGTCGCCGCAAATGGGCGGCAGTCAGAATCGCAATGATCACATAGCTGAGAAACGAATAGGTGCCTTGGAGCCGTTGATAGGAGCCAAACCAACTGACAAAGCGCGCAATACTGAATCCTGTGCTGAGCAGGTACGCCAGGATCAGCAGGACAACGGGAATGACAAAAGGATTGCGCCAGGCGCCGCGCAATTGCGTCGTCAGCGAGTCATTGGTGCCGTTGCTCTCTGCCGTATGGGCCGGTAACCACAAGTAGCCGCCATTGGCGATCTTGATCACAAAGGCCAGCAACATCATGAGCGCAATCGTACGCACCAAGCTGATCTTGTCCGGCTCAAAGACACGGCTGGAAAAGACATTAAAGAACATGGGCGCAACCACGAGCGCGGCCAACCAGCCTGCTTCAATCGCACCTTCACACCAATGGTCAAGTTTTGTTTTCATCATGATCTATACTTCTATACTTATGTATTTATGGCCCGCTGATTATAGGGTAACAGGTATGTTCAGATACCGATTGAACACATTCGCGTGACTAGATCCTAACCTACTGTTATTGCAAGATCAAAAAGTGAGTTAGCAGAAGGCGACAATTCGTTTGGCGGCTAGTAACTTCGTATACAGATTGGCAATCGCGTCCACCATGCCGCGGTCACTGAATTCTTGGACACGCGCATAGCCAGCGGCCCCCATCTGCTTGGCCAACTGCGGCTGTTCGATGAGCTGACAGAGCCGTTGCGCCAATAGGGTTGGTTCGCCAGGCGGCACCAAGAAGCCAGTCACCCCCTCTTCGATTGCCTCGGCGCTGCCATCACAGGCCGTCGCGACAATGGGCAAGCCGGTTGCCATAGCTTGCGGCAATACGCGTGGCAAGCCTTCCCACAGGGACGAGAGGGCAAAGAGATCAAAAGCGGCCAACAATTCGGGGACATCGCGGCGCAGGCCCGTGAGCACCAATCGGTCGGCGATGCCCAATTCGGCGGCAAGCCCCTCCACCGCCTGGCGCAACGGGCCATCGCCCACCATCACGAAATAGGTATCCGGATAGTCACGCGCCACCAGCGACGCGGCCTGCACAAAATCGAGCGGCGCTTTCTGCGGTGACAGGCGGGTCACGCTGCCCACCACTGTGGCATCCGGTGGAATGCCCCAGGCCGCGCGCGTTGCCGCCCGCGACACTTGTGGGTGACCAAAGCGATCCAATTCGATCCCGCTGCGGATGATCAGATAATTGGCCGATTTGCCAATGCCATCGCGCAACCCTTTGTCAATGTCTTTGCCCGTCACGGCAATCAACTGATCGGTAATTGGCAACGTGAGCTTTTCCAGCAAAATATAATAGGCGCGCAACAGCGGATGTTGGCGTTCATGATGTGCCCACCCATGCACCGTATGGACGATGATCGGCACGCCCGCCAATTTAGCAGCCCAGCGTCCCAAGATGCCCGCTTTGGAGCTGTGCGTATGGACAATCGTGTAGTTGCCCCGCCGCATGATCTGGGTTAAGCGGATCAGCGCCAGAAAATCTTTGATCGGATTCAGCTCGCGCACCAGGGTCGGCTCCAGGATCAGGGGGATGCCCCGCTCCTGTACAGTTTCGATCAAGCTGCCTTCGCTGCCCGTTTGTGGCCCGGAGACAATTGCCACATCCCATTGGGCTTGGTCGAGCAGATGGGCGGTGAGCATGGTATTCTCTTGGGCCCCACCAATGATCAGACGGGTGATCGGGTGTAGAACGCGTGTTGGCATAGGGTTACCCGCGCAAGCGTACATGTAAAATGGCTACGCCATTGGTTGGTAGGTCGGGTGAGGCCACATGGCGCAACGCCTCGGCACTGCTGGGTTGCCAAGCGCCGTTGATGCGTTGAAAATAGGCTTCGTCAACCCATTCAAATTGGCCCCCCTGCGATCGGTCAAAGAGCAATTCGAGCCTGGCTCGATCATAAATACGATGTTTGGCGGTAATGTCAGGCTTGCCATAGGGCACCGAAACGAGGAGCTGCCCTTGTGGTGCCAACCATGAGAGAATTTTTGTCAGTGCTTGTTGATCTGCCTCTTCTACTTTGCGATCGCCGTAGCCACCGATGCCGAAATGTTCGATGACGGAAACAAGCAAGATAATGTCAAAAAGATCGGGCGGCGTCCACTGAAAGAGATCGCTCTGCGAAAAAGTGAAATTAGGATGGGTGAACGCATAGGGCCGTACATCCAAGCCATGCACTGTATAACCCAGGCTTGCCAGTTGAATGGGCAGTCGCGAAGAGACACAACCAATATCCAACACGCGACCTTGGGGCTTGATCCAGCGCAGAATTTGTGGATATTCAACAATGCGTTCGTTCACCTGTAACTGGCCCCCAAACAGTCGCGCCCGCAACTTATTGCCCTGGGATAGGGCCAATGTGGTGGCATGGTAGGGCCATTTTGTGATCGGGTTCAGGTTGGGGAAATAGGTCTCGAAGGCATCATTAAATTGCTCATTGGCCTGATTGAACGACATGTTGCTTGGCTCCTCGACATCGGTCACTGATGACTTTTTGTGTTGTCTATGACGGTTTGATAGCATACGAGCGTTTGTTGGGCCGTTTGTTGCCAGGTGTAGCGTTGACGCCACTGTGCGCCTTTGGCCGCCCACTGCTGGCGCAACGCTGGGTTTTGTAGCAGCATATCGATCTGCTGGGCAATCGCCAGCGCATCACTGGGATCGACTGTCAGCCCACCTTCGCCGGCAATTTCGCCCGCCGCCGTAGTCGCGGAACAGATCACAGGCACACCACAGGCCATCGCTTCCAAAATAGGCAGACCAAAGCCTTCATAAAACGAGACGAGCACAAATAATTCGGCCGCGCTATAAAACGTGATCAAGTCGGCAAAAGGAACATCGCGCAGGAAATGTACCCGACCGGCTAGGCCCA
This sequence comes from Caldilineaceae bacterium, assembly GCA_034437715.1. Taxonomy (GTDB): domain Bacteria; phylum Chloroflexota; class Anaerolineae; order Caldilineales; family Caldilineaceae; genus JAHBVH01. The sequence continues at coordinate 21,390 of DAOTTR010000837.1, read as the reverse complement.
ATCGCTGCACTAGCTGCTGTGGCTCTGTATAATCTTGGTACACTTGCCCAATAATGACCAGATCATGTGTCTGCTGGCTTTGGCTGCGCGAATAGGCCTGAATTAAACCAAGATGATTCTTGTGTGGGCGCAATTCCCCCACATTTAGGATCAAGGGACCTACCAGCCCATATTTTGTCCGCAAATTTTGTACGGCGCTCGTCGATGCCGGTTGAAAACGCTCATCTGCAGCCAGGTGGATAACCGCCAACTGTGATAAAGCAACGTCAAACAGGCGGCATAGATCACGCGCCGTGCTGTGCGAATCTACCATAACTGTCGCCCGCTGCAAACTTTGAGCGTAGCAAAAGCGCATATACCCCCGTTTGAGCCGGTTTAGGTTGGTAAAAAATTCGGGATGTACCAGATATTTCGCATCGTGAATCGTGGCTACGACCGGTACCCGCCCCCAAACCGGCGCGTCGAAATGCGGATAATGGATGAAGTTGACGCCAAGCTGGCGCGCTAGACGTGGCAGATAGACATGCTGTTGTAATGACATATGGGGCACATTGCTGACATGCTGCGTCAGATTGGGTGCCTGCCACTCGGCTATCCCATAGCCAGACCAAGGATCAGCGCGGCGCACCAGATGAAAATGCCAATCCGGTGCCTGGCGCAAGAGGTGGGGCAGCAACGAGACAATATATTGCCCAATGCCCGTCGGTTTGTTCAGGACAAGGCGGGCGTCGAATAAAAGCGAGGGTGGCATAAGTTCCTTGTCGGCTTTCCTAGTACAGAGCGGCTCAAATGAACCAATCGTTGTAACGATTACGACAACGTTAAATTCGTGTTGAATGAATTCAACACCTGCGACGGGAAACGTGTTTAAACACGTTTTCTAGCCCAGGCTCTGAATTCATTCAGCGCAGCAGGTGATACAATTTAACGTTGGCGTACGATTCAGGCCCAGGCTTTCACCACCGGGCACCCAGAGGGTTCCCGCGCCATCCCTGGTGGCCAGTGACGGAGGTCGCCAGGATCGGGAGCCCCCTGGGCGCGTTCCCAGCTGAATCGTTACCAATCGTTACAAAGCAGGTTTCGTAGGTCACGTTCGCAACGTGACAATCTGCCCAAGACCGCAACACGGTCCGCGCCGAGCCTTGCGCCACGACGCTTGTCCGGTTAAAAACCGGCTGGTTTGCAGGGAACGACTCTGTCACGTACCATACGTGACCTACAACCGCTAGCGCGTGAATTGGGGCAAATCGCTCTGGCTTTATTGCCGCCGTCGTGTACTAGTACAGTTGGGCGTAGATACCACGGCAGTTAATCAGGCACTTTACTCGTGTACAGCATGGTAAAAATAGGGTACCTTATTTACGCCGGGATCTACTAGGCTGTTCGTTGCAAACGGGCTTGAAACAATTGCCGCCAACGCGGATCGAATAGAATGGTAGGCCGCAGCGCTAAGGCTTGTCCTAGCCAACGCAATGCCTGTAAACGGCGACCAGCCTTCATATTCCCATAAAAAGCATACAGATGGTACAAGGCTTGTGCATGCCGCAATTGGCTTTGCACTTCCGTCGCCAGCAAGCCCAATTTTTGTGGCAAATCTGGATCTTGCGCCAGTCTATCGAGAATCAGGAGATGCTCCAATGCCATCTTGTGCTGCTGCGAGACTGTCTTAGAATGGGCACTCAGGCGAAAATTAACGAGCGGCGCACCCGGGATGCGCTGAAAACGCGCGCCCGCCAAGGTGAGCCGCACCCAATAATCATGATCCATTGTATACTGAAACGACTCGTTCAATAGCCCCACTTTTTCCATCATCGCGCGCCGCCAAAATGAACCGGGTTGATTGACCAAATTTTCGTTGAGCACCGTGGCTTTGGAAATGTCAATCGTATCTTTGGGCAAAACGGGCGTCGGCACGAGCTTGCCCGTATAGTCCACCCGGTTGACCTGACCATAGACGACGTCAACTTCTGGCGCAGCCTGGAAAGTCTGCACAATTCGGCTGATCGCACCGGGCAAGTAGATATCATCGGAATTGATCCAGCCCAGAAGTGAACCTGTGGCGCGCTGCATCCCTTTGTTCACGGCATTGGCTTGCCCACCATCGCGGCCCGATTCCCAATGGGCCAGGCGCTCGGCATATTGCTTGATGATCGCAACACTGTTATCGGTTGACCCGCCATCCATGATGATATATTCGATGTTCGGGTAATCCTGGTTCAGAACCGACAGAATCGTCGCTTCCAGAAATTCCCCTTGATTGTAAGAGGGCGTAATAATTGAAACGAGCGGTAGATTGTCTATCATAATGCTTCTTTCACTTCAACAAAATGTGACGCAGATCAAGGCTGGAAAATTTGTAAAGTTCCACCTTGATGAGTACATAAAATGGTATAGGCATTGTAGCGAAACTCTTGTCGGCTGCGCGCCGAGCTAAACTGGCGACGGATCGCGCTGCGCCAAACCCGATATCGCCGCTTGAATTCCGACAGCACAGTTTTTTTCTGCCCCGCGTTGACATACATGCTGTGCTGGATCACTTCTGGGTGGTTCAGGCTGTGCTTATCGGCCACGACCGTAAAATTTTCCGATTTGAGCAAAAAACGTAAGAGTGCGGGTGTAAAAATATTGATATGCCCATACGCTAGATAATGTTGAACTTTTTGATCGACATTGGGTGAATAATCGAGCGGCACTTCAATCAATTGAAATTGACTCACGCGGCGCAACTCGCGCAAGAGCAAACGCGGATGTTCGACATGTTCCAGTACATGCGAAAGAATTACCAGATCAAAATAGTGATCGGGGAAAGGGATTTCGTAGCCGTTAAATTTTTCCACCGCTTTGACGGATGGCAACTTGCGCGCCTGAATTGCCCGAATCCCGCTCTCGGAAATTTCTACGGCGTAGAGTTCATCGGCAAAGTGTGCGTGGTCCAGGTGCATGAGAATGCTGCCCTCACCCGCGCCACATTCCAGCACTTTGTGAAATTGATGGCCCTGACAAACATCCAAAATGTTCTGGACTTTGTGCTTGCCACCTAACTCGCGCCAGGGTGACATTTGATCGCTATATTGTTCGTTGTACGCCGCCTGCAAATCCAGGTTGATCACCAACTGTTCAGACATGAGTTCCGCTCTTCAATGACGAAAATGACGAAAAATGTAAACATAGGCAGCAAGTAGGCAGGAAGACGCTTATGGCTTATGCCTTACTTCTTCATACAAGTCGGCATAGCGCCGCGCCACCTGCTGCAATTCAAAATTTTCTTCCACTTTGTGCCGCGCCGCAAGCGCAAGCTGTTGATGCCGATTGGCATCGGCGATGACCCAACTGATGCCCGCCGCCAGATCGTCATCTTCAAATGGGCGGGCCAGATACCCATTCTGTTCGTGGTCAATCATATCGGGCATACCACCAATCTGAAAAGCGACACAGGGTATGCCACAGGCCATTGCTTCCAATACCATATTCGATAAATTTTCCTGGATCGAGGGTGCCACAAAAACATCCGCCGCGGCATAGAGAAGGGCGACACTGATCTCATCTTGCAAGCTGCCCGGGTAATGGGTCAACAATCCTAGATCCGGCGGTTGCGGCGGTCGCCGCGCACCCAGGATGACGAGTTCGGTTGAATTCGCCAAGGGTGAGGCCGCAATTTTTTGAAGGGCGGGTGCCAGCAGATGAAAGCCCTTGTTGCGGTCGCTGGTACTATTCAACGCGCCAAACAAAATCAGCTTTTTGTCCTGGGGTAAGCCCAAGACGGCGCGCGCAAAAAATTTGTCCGCTGGTTTAAAACGGGTTAAATCGAGGCCATTGGGAATTACTTCAATCCGACATTCACGCAACAAACTGCTGCTTTGGGCGCAGGTTGCCAACCAGCGGCTAGGGGTGACAATCGTAATCGGCAAGTTGCGCAAGGCGCGCGCTTTGGCGTGCCAATGCCAGCGACTCAGATCCTGTTGGTGGGTGCTATGTAGTTGTGGGCAGGCCCCACAACTTTGTTGGTAGCGCACACACGCATAGGGCAAATGGCAACCGCCTGTAAAAGCCCACGAATCGTGCAGTGTCCAAACAAGAGGTGCTTTGATCTGGTGGAGTGAGCGCAACGACACAAAGCCATCTGCGATCCAGTGCAAATGAACGAGATCGGGTTGGTGCCGATTGACATAGCTGGCCGTGGGGCTGGGCGTCCAATTCAATCCCCAAGGCGTGGGTTGCCGTTTACGGTAAAGCCAAAAGGGCAATTTCTCTACGTGCGGCGCAAGGAGTGAGGCCACCTGCCCGATCGCACGCTTATCGAGCAGCACTGTCGGATCAGTGCCGTGCCGCCGCTGTACCAGCATGGTAGAATCCACGCCTATGGCTTGTAGACCTTGTTGCAAACGATAGGCGGCGCGCGCGGCCCCGCCGCGAATATCATGGGTGCTAAGCTGTAAAACCTTCATAGGTCTACATCACCCCCAGCCGTGTGAACCCCTGGGCGAAGCGCTCCGGTGCCCAATCGCGTACAAGTTGGCGCGGCAACTGATAGGCATCGCTCCAGCGATGTACCTGCCCAGCAAAATTGGCGGCTACTTTGGTAAAACCGGTTGCTTTGCACAGCGCAATTGTCTGCTGGGTATAATCATAGCGGCCACCAAACGGATAGGAAAAGGTCGTAAGCGGGCGCGCCAAGGTTGTTTCTAACATCTGCTTTGATTCTTGCAGTTCTATTGCTTGTTGGGCCGCGCTTTGGGCCGCTAACCGTGTGTGCGTCACCGTGTGTGCGCCAATCGTTACCCAAGGGCTGCTTGCCAATTGACGCAATTCTGCCACAGATAAGGCGCGATGCGAAGGCCGACCCTGGGCATCCAGATGGGCCCAGGCGCGCAACTGATCGAGCCACTGCGCTCTTTGCGGGGCATCAATTTGATTGATCAAGCGGTGCAGTTGATCATAGAGCTGTTGCCGTTCTGCCCTGGTTTGCGTTGCCCAACGTTGTCCATGTTGTGCATCTGCCAGCGTAAAGTGTGCGGGATAGGGCTGATCGCGTAGCAAAATGCGCTCCAGCTCGTCCCACCAAAATTCTTGTTGCGTACCCAGATGCCCCGTGCAAATAAAAAAGGTAGCCGGTATTTGCACTTCTTCCAAAATGGGCAGTGCCTCGTATAGATTATCAGCATAGCCATCATCAAATGTAATCACCACTGCCGGTCGTTGGGCCTGTGACCAATCATCCGCAAAGCGTAGGATGGGGAAATGTTGCTTGAGAAAGAGCATTTGCGCGCGAAAGTTGGCCGGTGAAACGGCCAACTGTTGTGGATCGGTCAACAGTGTCGTCACCCGGTGATAGAGCAAAATCACAATCGGTTGATCGACATAATTTTGTAGACGATGCCAAATGGGGCGGACAATTGTTTGCCCATGACGCCGTGCCGAACGCAATGCCGCGCGCATCATCCTAGCCTGCCTTCCTAGCGACAACGGTGAGTAAGAGCTGATAGTCTGGATCCTGGTGCTGTAACAGTGTCGCATCTGGCAAATCTTCCACACACAAGCCCTGGAGAAAAGCCGTGGCTGCCAACACATTGCCCACACTGCGAATCTCGACCCCGCCCGTAAAGATCGGCGCAAATAATTTATCCACAGAGGCCGTTGTAAAGCGCCAAAAATCCCCCCACCGATCCATATCATAACGACTGATCTGGCTGATCCCGGCCACCGTTGCCAACAGTACGCCGCCTGGTTTTAGCAGATGATAGGCACCATGCACGGCCTTTTGTACATCAAAGATGAAATTAAAGGTCTGTGTACAAATAAAACAGTCAATGCGATTGGCGGGCAACGTGGCCGGATCGGTTAGATCGCCGATAATGGTCGCATTGGCATTGTCGGCGGTCGCATGTAACACTTCATACGCCTCCACCTGGCTGCCATAGCGTTTACTGTAGTCACTGGCTGCAACCTCCAGCACATGGCCGCGGATCAACGCTTTGTTTTGTTGCAGAAATCGGTCGATATAGTAGCGATCGATGGAGGTGCCACGCTCCAGGCCAAATTGACGGCTGACTGGCTCGGTGCGTTGGGGGTCCGTAAAAAGGATCGGTGTTTTGGCGCGTAATAATCGTTGCAGTAATGGGCGAATCATCTTTCTCTCCAGGCAAAGACGTTGAGTTGTAGATCAAAACCAGCATGAATCACGCGTTTGGTAAAAGGCGACGGGCTGCATACCACGCTGTGCAAATGAATGCGAAAGCCAGCTTCTGATAAGAGTACCATCAATTCCGACAACCACTGTTTGCGATGCGCGTGCGAATGGTATTCGACAAAGAGAAACGTTGTTTGGTCCAGATAGGGCAAGCAGGCAGGCAAAACACGTTCTTCGGCACCTTCAATGTCCATTTTGATAAAATCATAGCTGTGCGTGCGTAGATGCTCGGCCATATCCACTGCCGGGACTTGGATAACCGCGGCCGGTGCCCCTGCTGTGTGCGCTAAGTGGCCGCCGTCCGCCCCTTCTGTTGCAAAGGTAAGCTCGGTATTTTCATCCCACGCGGCACGATTGATCAACTGAACATCTTGGTACCCATTGCCATGAATGTTACGGGTCAGATAAGCATAGATTTGGGGATCGGCTTCAAACGCCACAATCTGCGCTTGGGGATAGAGCCATTTGAAAAATAGGACACTTACCCCAACATTCGCCCCCAAATCTAAGATTTTGGGGCTGGCAGTAGACGCAGGAAAATCATAAATGCGCTTGACAAAAATTTCGTCATAGGAAAAGAGAAACGAGGCGGCATCGGGAATTTTTAAACGCCAACCATGCACCGTGGCCTGGCATTCTGTATAGCGCGGCACGCGCCGCAAACGGGCTTCTAACAACGCGAGATTACGATACTCGGGCCTAGCCATTAATTTATAGAGATGTTTCGCAGGTTCGTACGCAAATGGTTTGAATAATCCGGCCATAAAAGACCCTTAATACAAGGCAGTCTGAATAATTTGGTCAAGTTGCGCCGCGCGCACTTGATAGGTATGATCGCGCAGGACGCGCTGTTGACCCGCCTGTGCAATCTTGGCCCGTTCTGCTGGATGAGCCAACAGCCAGCGCGCCTTTTCCACACACTCTGCAGGCGAACGGTAGACGACTACTTCGTGATCCACATCAAAGAGTTCGCCCAGATTGGGGCGCCAATCGGTTAAGAGACAAACACCCACGCCCGTCGCCTCGAACAGACGCATATTCGAGGCGTACAAGGGTGATGAATCGGCATGAATGTTCAAATTGATTTTTGAATCGCGCACGGTTTGGTACATGTCTAACCCAAAAACGGGTGGGCGCAATGCAGATTTTAAGCGCGGATTGACCAGCCGCAATGGGACGCGCGTGCCTTGCATAATACGCTTGATCTGGGGCGCGCGCGCCAACAACGGGCTAATTTCTCCCGCCTTTTGCAAAGCAACCCGCGCTAGGGCCTTGGCCTGATCCCGCCAACCATAGTCGGCGCTGGCCGAATAGATCGCAACATGCATGGCCGCCACCAAGTTGACCAGAATCTGTTCGCGCTGCAAATGAAAATCCTGCGACCGGATAATCGAGCCGATAAAGGATAGATCAATCGTCACCGGGCGCGGCTGTAGTGCCGCGTTGATGCGCGGGTCGAAGCCATGATTCAGATGCACTGCCGGCAAACCCGCGTTACGAAAATATTCAACCGATTCGGGCGCGCAGGACAACATTAAATCAATGTGCTGCCAAGTGCGCTGGCGCGGAATTGCGCTACCGACCCACCCCAAAACCAGCCGCGGTGGGTGGGGCAAGGCGCGAATCTGTGCCAACAGTGTCTCATCAGCATGATCATACCAGAGCACATCTGGTTGGAAGGCCTGAACTTGCGCCAGCGCAATTCCCTGAGGAGTGAGTTTGTCAGCCGCCATTGACCGGTTTTCACGGACCCAAGCTTGCTGCATCGGCGCTACATTGATCGTGATCTCGGTGGCTACATATCCCAGCGAACACAACGCATGCGACCAGAAATCTGCCCACCCCGACGCATCGTGGGCCAGCGTCGCCTGTTGCACAGCATAAGACTCGGCGGCAAGCCCTGGCTGCCTTGCATAGAAAGCTTTGGCATAATTTGGGTAGACAGTGGTCAATCTTAATAAGCGCATTAGAATCGTTTGAAATCGTTTGAAATCGTTTGAAATCTATTGGGTGGTTAATAAAGCTTGCACAATCCGTTGCGCGGCCTGGCCATCACCATACGGGTTGATCGCCTGTGCCATCGCTTGATATTCTTCCGGCTGATCGAGCAGGCGACGTGTCCACTCCAAAATTTGTTCTGGATCTGCCCCCACTAGGCGTACGGTGCCAGCTTCAACCGCTTCACCGCGTTCGGTGACATCGCGCAGCACAAGGACGGGTTTGCCCAGGCTCGGTGCTTCTTCCTGAATGCCGCCCGAATCGGTCAAAATCAGATACACGCGTTTCATCAAATGCACCAGCGGCAGATAGTCGAGCGGCGGCAACAAGGTAATGTTCGGCACGTTGCCCAATAGGCGATAGACCGGTTCTTGCACATGCGGATTGAGATGCACTGGATAGACAATATGTACATCGTCCTTGTACGCGGCGGCTAGTCTTTGCAGCGCTACACAAATCTGTTCCAGCCGCTGTCCCCAATTTTCGCGCCGATGTGCAGTCACCAGAATCAATCGGCGATCGGTGGGCAGGGTGGCAAGCGGCCCACCCGCGCTTTCGTAGGGCAGCGCAGCAACCCATTGTAGCGCATCAATCACAGGATTGCCAGTGACCAGAATTTGAGCAGCAGGTACATTTTCTTTCAACAAATTGGCTTTTGCGGTTGGCGTGGGTGCAAAATGTAAATCGGCCAGCACACTGGTGAGCCGCCGGTTGATCTCTTCGGGAAAAGGATCGATCTTGCTAAAGGTACGCAAACCGGCCTCCACATGGCCCACGCGCACGCCGGCATAAAAGGCGGTCAGCGCCCCGGCCATGACCGTGGTCGTATCGCCTTGCACCAACACCCAGTCTGGTTTTTCGCGTTGAATGATCGGCGTCAACTCGACAAGAATGCGCGCCGTCAATTGCTCCAACGTCTGGTTGGGCTGCATGAGGTTGAGGTCATAATCGGGTTGAATGTGAAAAAGGCGCAGCGTTTGATCCAACATTTCCCGATGCTGCGCCGTCACACAAACACGCGAAATGATCTGATCAGGAAACTGTTCGAGCGCTTTGATAACGGGTGCCATCTTCACAGCTTCGGGCCGTGTGCCCACCACTGATAATATTTTTTTCATCTTACCTTTTCACCAGTCGTTGATAGATCGGTAACAATAGCCCAGCCAGCCGAGGATACTTTTGCACCAGCGTGCGCCGTTGGCGTTCAAAGGCTTCGGCTTGCTGACGCGCATTGGTGTATAGGGCGGGATCCGGCGCGCGCTTGGCCTGGATCAAATCATCGGCCAGATGGGCGGCATTTTTGTTCCAATCTAACTTTTCCTCGGCATATTGGCGTGCCTGGCTTTTGAATTCGGATAAGCAAGCGCGATTATCCAAATAGTAACGCATTTGTTCTGTCAAGCTATCTGGCTTGATATAGGATTGCGGCCAGTAATAGCCATCAAAGCGCGCCACCAACCGCGCCACATCCACCAGTCGTCCATTGCGGTTGACCGCCACAAATTCATTCATTGGCGGATGATCGGTCGTGATTACGGGTAGACCACAAGCCAGCGCCTCGATCAGGGTCAAGCCCAACCCATCAAGGGTCGAGGGATAGAGATAAATATCACCCAAATGGTACAAACCGGGTGCGGTGATGGTCTCTTCATAGAGATCAAGCACGCCTTGCTGGCATAATTGGTCGATCGTGGCACCCAATGCTGGAAAGGCTGATTTCAGATCACTTTGCGCATGGATCACCAGCCGGCTCGCGCGATCGGCAAGCTCGGCAAACGATTGGATCACAAATTGCGTACCCTTGCGCTGTGGGTTCATCCCGGCAGAGTGAAAAAAGGTCACCTTGTCTGGTGTCACTGGGGCAAATGATTGCGGGGTAAACAGATCCAATGGCGCGCCCCACGGCAAATAGATCGATTGGGGGTGCCAGTCGAAGACGGAATAATGGCGTCGCGTGTTACACAGCAGAACATCATAGCAACCAAAGAGTGGCACCGTATTTTCGGTATAATAATCCACATACGCCGCGGTTTTGATGCCCAAATCGTGACAGAGCCAGACCGGCGGCCACCAATGTTGCTCGTTGAACAAGACACATTCGATCTTTTCGCGTGCCAGCCAGCGCTTAAAATGGGTGAGATTGAGTGCCGTCGCTGGCCCCACGCGCCGCCGTGGATCCCAGGTAATTCCAGGCTGATTCCAGGCAGGGTCGTGGCGTGCATAGGTTTCGCCCCCGCGCGCATAGATCGCCACCGAATGGTTTGCTTGCAAGGCTTGCAAATATTGACGCGAAACATAGGCCGCGCCCCGCTCAAACCAAGTTGTCACAATGCCAAATTTCATAGGTTGTCGTTTCCCGATTGGGATCAGTTCGTCTTACGCCAAACGTGATCGCAAGGTCCTTTTCACCCTTCGGCCAACGTTGAGCGCCACGTTAGCCGCTTTGTAACCGCCTCTGGCAATTGATTCATAGAAACCATAACGGCGAAGCTGTTGCTGATCATAGCAGGCCTGTTTGGCCGGCAGCGTTGCCTGTGGCCAAGAGCGCGCCATTACCGCGACAATTTCCTGGGCTCGGTGGGTGTAGGTATGACCACCGAGTGCGGTTTGATGGCCATGTTGCGCAATCGCCGCACGCTCATCCGCATGCGCCAGATAATAACCAAGTTTGGCAGCTAAATCATCAGTTGTTGTATATTCAACCAAATCTTGTCCGCTAAATGGATTTTCGGATGATAGTTGCTCGGTTAGTAAGAATGCACCGCAGCCAAGCGCCTCAAAGACCCTTGTCTCTGTATCTAGAAAGTCCTCGGCATGGATGTTCAGTACAATTTTGGCCCGGTTCATCAGATCGACCGCGGCTGTGCCAAAGGCTGCCGCAATCGTGATCTTATAGGAACTTTCTAAAGTCTTTAAGATTGCTTGGCGACGTGGCGTCAAGGTGCCGACAAACAAGATATCAAGCTCTTTGGGCATGTTCGGTTGCCGCTTGTACACTGTCTCATCAAAGCCACTGAGCAAAATTGAACATTGCTCAGTGGCCAGCCACTTTTTTTCTACCACCGTTTCAATACAGGCTGGCGTGCGAAAGAAAACATGATTAAACAGGCCAGAGCGCAACAAACGCTCTTGATCGTGGGCACGGCTTACAAGTTCGCTGGCCCAGAAAAAGCGCGGCGTGCGGACGGCCTTAATCAGCGGCAAGGGAAACCAGTCGCCCCGTTGTAGCAAGAAAACATCCACCGGTGGCGCATTCAAAAAGCGTTTGGCCAATTGATAACGATGCTGGCGATAATCAATGCAAAAGGTTGTATGGCCAAGGTGATTAAAGCCACGGTTGACAAAATATTCGGCACCCCAACCGGCATGTTGCTCAATCACGTTGATGTATAAAATATCCATTCTGTGATCCTGATATCAATGCCTGAGACCAGACAGTTACAGCCAGTGGATCAGGTGCCACATGGGTCGGATTGACTGAGCTAGCTTTGTTCAATGCGCTGATCCAGTCTGTATGGTTGTAGAGTGGTCGATAATTCAAGCGTGTGCCGGATCGGAAAAGGGCTAACAAATGATACGGATCGGTCAACTCTGTTTTTGTGTAGGCTGTTGAACTTGAGAGCGTAACCTTATTCAACTGCCAGGTTATACAGGCCTGCTGCATCGGGCCTGCATGCAAAGGGCCAATCGCAAGATCCGCACGATGTAATTCGCCATATTGGGCGAGTTTCGCTTCAATGACATTCAGCGTCAGTGAATTTTGCGTTGCCACGGGCAGCAAATCGAGCCAGTAAAGCAAGTCTGTTTTGCGGAAGACACTGCCATCTGTATGAAAGATATAACTATAGGGCATCGGCGCATCGGCATGGGCGATTGTCCAATAATCTTCGGTTGTAATCTGGATCGGTCCACTCTGTAGATCCTGACCGATCCGCCAACTCCACAGGCAGATCTCTGGATGATCGCCTAAAATTTGGGAGGCACGCGCAAAGTTAGCGCGCTGAAAATAGACCATATCATCGACGGCAAGCGAGACATAATCGGCCGGAGCCGCATGGATTCGGATTAGTTCGAGCAGCGCGTGACGATTGAGTGAATTCAAAAAAGTATTCAAGCGCCGGCGCAAGCCAGGATGCGAAGCCACCTTGAGCAAGTGGCGGATATCGACCCCTGGAAGCAGGCGATTCTCATGGACAATGCAGCAACCTAACTCCCGGCCCACTACAGCATAGGCTTGCCGAAAAGCCAAGGTCGACGACTTACAAATACAGTGGATCTGAGCCGGCGCGAGATCACTGTTATCCAAGAGCGATTGGACAAGCCCCCAAAGTTGGAGCGGGCGGTCATAGGAGAAGATCAGCTTGACTAAATTCATAGATAATCCGATAAATTGATAAGATAATTTAAGGTCGCTTCACAAACCAAAAGCACCCACAGCCATACATTTGGCGGTCAGTCAGCGCTTGATCTGGGTTGATGACCAGCCCGCCGTCTGCGGGAGAATCCGGGATCAGGGCAAATTCCTGTAATTGGAAACCAGCAAAGTGAGTCAAAATTTGATCGTAGGCATAAATCCGGTGGGCGTTAAACTGAATCCGGGGCTGACCAACGGGCACAACAAAGAGCAAGATTCCATTGGGGGCCACCACTCGCTTCAATTCATGGATTGCTTTTAAATCCCCATCTGGATCTAACGGATCGCCATAACGACCCAGGCCAACGTGCTCAACCACATGCATACACGACAATGACTTAACGCTGTTGTCTATAAATGGTAAATTCAACAGATCGCCGCTCTTAGAATCTAGATTGCTTAACCCAAGATCGGCGGGGCGAATGTCGTAGAATTCCATGGGAATAAAAGCAGAGGCTATCCCACAAAACTGTAGGTTGGAACCAACATCCACATGTTTGTCGGGTTTTGTTCTGGCCAGAATTCTGGCCGCCCAGGCTGGGTGAAAGACATAATGACGGTCGAAGCTCGTCATCGACGTCCTGTCAGTCAGGCAGGGATGACGATCATGCCAACGCAGGGCAAAGCGCGGTTCAACCCGCTGGGTCAAGCTCTGGAACCTACGATAGTCTTGCCGATAGGCTACCATCCGGCTGGCAGTCTGCAACTGACGATATCCCCATACCAACGGCCAAACGTTTTTGAAAAAGTTCTTAAGTTTGAGCGTACCCATTGTTGATCGCTCCAAAATTCTTGATCGGTAAATTTTTCGTTTGCTGGCTGAGGCAAGCAAAACGCCTAGTACAGTTGGGCGTAGATACCACGGCAGTTAATCAGGCACGTTACTCGTGTACATCATGGTAAAAATAGGGTACCTTATTTACGCCGGGATCTACTAGCTTAAAATTCTTTGATCTGAGTTGGTTGTAATGCTAATAAGACCCAATGCTTTGGCGTATGCGTTCGTTCTATCAACGGTTTGAACGGATAGAGACGGGCTAAATCGGGCACAAAAGGATAGTGATCAAAGTCGTCAATCAGCACCAAGGCTTGCGCTTTCAACGCGCTAAAGAGCAACGGATAGGCCAACGAGCGCCCGCTACCATTCGGCCCATCGACAACAATCGCATCCACCGAGTGCGCAGGCGGTACGCGGTCCGGCGGTACGGCGTAAAAGGCATTCGGAATTCGGGTATTATCATACTCGGTCACGGGCACGTTACGCTGCCTGGCTTGCCAGATTTCAAAAGCGTGCGTTCGATCGGCAAACATACGTTCCTTGTCCTGCTCATCCACTTGGCATAAAGGCAATATGATCATTTCGACCTGGGTCTGGGGTGCCAAGAGCTTTTTGACATGCTCGGCCCAGCGTGGATTGTGTTCAAAGGTGATCACGCGCAACGGTAAGTTGGCATTTTTGGCAAAGGCATCCCAGAATAAGGTGGATTGCCCGCCCCCCCAATTCGATCAGAACGGGCGTCGTTGTTTTCGCCAGTAGATGCCGACATAAGGTGTAGATCGCACTTTTGGATAATGACCAACCACCAAACTTTGCTTGCGATTTTGCTTCTACTTCGCGCAATGACTGTTCGATCGTAGGTGCATAGTGGGCCTGGGCAGACCGTTGAAGGGTAAAGCGCGCCATTGTGTTGTCTACATAGTTAAAGACCTTCGACGGGACTCTTTTGGGCTGAGTTAGAAACCTGGATAACATAGCTTTCTTCTTCCCAAATTGCTTAAAGATTTTGTCCGGCTAGCATGTAACGCAACGAAGCATTTATAATTGCTTCTTGATGACGAATGCTCAACGTTCAGCTTTTTGCATAAATATAAAAGTCGGCAGATGATGCTTCTGGATATTGATTAGCAATACGCTCTACAAATTGCCAATCGGCGCAATTCTGGGTTACCCAGTTGGTAAAACAACGATGTTTCCCGTGCGCGGTACGCGTTGGTAAATTTTCGTCGAAATTGGTCGAATAGATAATCACGTATGCCTGGGCCGAGGCAAAAAGTCTATTCAAATATGCCGTATAGACCGGCTCTTCCACCAAGTGATAAAGTACATCTAACGAAAGTGTCAACTGGGCTGTTTCGCCCTGATAATTATGGATAAGTTTAAAGGCTTTGCTTGAATCACTCGCGTATTTCTTTTGACAAAGCTGAATGACGGTGGGGCTAACATCAAAACCAAGATAGCTGTGGAAAGTAAATAGTTGCAATTGATTGCCGTCGCCACAGCCATATTCAATCACCGATTGTACTTGGTGTGTACGCACAAATTGATTAATGACATCGGCTTTAAATTGAGCTAATTGACCATAAGAACCATCGCCAGAGTTTCCACCTTGGGCATAACGTTTTTCCCAATAGTTGCTAGAATTGAACTTTGGGTTTAATAGAAATTTTTTTGTGTTGCGTAAGAGTGTTTTGATACTTTTTTGCACAGCGCAGCCCTCAAGCACAATTAAATCTGCGTTTGTCGTAATGCTAATAAGACCCAATATTTTGAAGTATGCGTTCGCCAGTATATGGTTGATCTGTGGAGAACGCAGAATTTTGGTCTTTGTCAAGCACGATTGATCTCCCATTTTACTTTGCACACAGCAACCCCGCCGAGCGGATCTGGTACACGTCCCGTACCAAAAACATCTTGTGCCTCCACGGTCAAGGTGGCGGCATTTTCCACAGAATCGGCCAGCTCACCCAGTTGCCCGATCCAGATGTGAATATCATACTCACCGTGCATCATGGGGAAACTTTCAAAATGACAGCGGATTAGATTTTGGCCGTTGAGGTGAATCGATTCGGCTACCTGTTCCCAACTGTAGCCGCGGATCATCTGTGGACGAAAGTAGTTGCCAAAGAGTACGCCAATCACAGCATTTTTGAGCGTGCCGACGATATCCACTTCGACGGTAAAGCTATCCAACATCTTGATGATATCGGTCTGCTCACCGGCACTATTATAGATGCGCAAGGCCGTGGCGCGCACGCGGCCGTTACCTTGGCGATCTGTGCGTTCTTCCAAATTGGCCACCATGCGCGTCTTATTTTGCTCTAGATAAGCCGAGATCGCCTGTGGCGCGCTGCCTTCGAAGGTGACCCGACCCTGGCGCAAGACCATGCCGCGCGTACACAAGTTTTCGACGGCCGCCATATTATGGCTGACAAATAAAACGGTGCGGCCACTCTTGGCCACGTCGCCCATCTTGCCCAAGCATTTTTTTTGAAACTCAATATCGCCCACCGCCAGCACTTCATCGACAATCAGAATTTCTGGCTCCAGGTGGGCGGCTACGGCAAAAGCCAACCGGGTATACATTCCACTGGAATAATGCTTGACCGGCGTATCGAGGAATTGTTCCACCTCGGCAAAAGCGACAATTTCATCAAACTTGCGTTCGATCTCGCCGCGCGACATGCCCAGAATTGCCCCATTCAGAAAGACATTTTCGCGCCCGCTCAATTCGGGATGAAAGCCGGTGCCCACTTCCAATAGGGCCCCGACGCGCCCATGCAATTCCACTTGTCCGGCGCTCGGTTCGGTGATCTGCGAAAGAATTTTCAGCAATGTGCTCTTGCCCGCACCATTGCGCCCGATAATGCCCAGCACATCGCCCTGATTAACCGAAAAGTTGACATCCTTTAGTGCCCAAATCTCCCGGCTGGCCTTGGTTGTCACTGGACGACCGCGCACCAATTGACCGATGCGGCGCAAGGGGGCGGTGAAGCCATCTACCAGCGTATCGCGCAAGGTGCTGTACCGTTCTTGTTTGGCACCAATCCGAAATTGTTTGCCTAAGTTTTCAACCTGAATTGCAATATCACTCATAATCTACACATTTAATCTACATATTCGTAATTTATACGTTTATAATCTACACAATATCCGCAAACGTCTTTTCCAGACGACGAAAATAAAATGCGCCGCTCACCAACAGGGCCAACGCCGCTAGCGCCGAGACCCCGATCATCAGGCCAGGGGCCGTGTCCGTGCCCAAGAGCGACCAGCGGAAGCCCTCGACCACACCGACCATCGGATTGATCGCATAGAGTAAGCGCCATTGCTCTGGGATCAGGCTGCTGGGATAGACAATGGGCGTGGCAAAGAGCCAAAATTGCACAAGAAAGGGCACAACATAGCGCACATCGCGAAATTGTACATTGAGGCCCGATAACCACAACCCAACGCCCAGTGCCGTGATAAAGGCCAACAAGAGCAATAAGGGCAGCCAGACAATATTCACTGTGGGCAAAATTTGATAATAAAGCATCATCGCCAGCAACACGAGAAAGGCAAGTGCAAAATCGATTACGCCCGAAATGACCGCTGAAATGGGAATGATCAGGCGCGGGAAATAGATTTTCTTCAACAAATTGGCATTGCCCACCAAGCTATTGGCCGATTCGGCCAAGCCATTCGCAAAAAATGTCCAGGGCACCAGAGCCGCATAACTAAAGAGCGGATAGGGAATTTGATCAGACGGAATATTGGACAGCCGGCCAAAAAATAGACTGAAGACCACCATCGAAAAGAACGGCTGGATAATCGCCCAGGCCGCGCCGATCATCGTCTGTTTGTAGCGCACCTTGACATCGCGCCAGGATAGAATATATAACAATTCCCGGTAGCGCCACAATTCAGCCAAGTTCAGGGAGAGCCACCCGTGTGAAGGTTTCAGGACTGTCACAGGCCGTTTGGCCGGCGCACCCGGTGTGATGTTGGGGAGCCCTGTCGGTGCCACTTGTGTTTCTGTTGCCATGTCTATCTGATCTCGCTTGCTACAACAGGCTTGCCAGCGGCTTGCTCGGCACGATACCATGCGATGGTACGTTTTAAGCCTTCCTCGAAGGAAACTTTGGATTCAAACCCAAACAATGCGCGCGCCCGCGTTACATCCAACTTGCGCCGCGGTTGACCATTCGGCTTGCTCGTGTCCCACAACACTTCGCCCCTAAAGCCAGTCAACCGAGCGATCATGCCCCACAAATCTTTAATACTAATTTCATAGCTGGAGCCAAGATTCACCGGATCGCTCTGGTTGTAGCGTTCGGAAGCCAACAAAATGCCTTCGGCTGCATCATCGACATAGAGAAATTCGCGCGTGGGCGTGCCATCGCCCCAGGCCACCACTTGTTGCTCACCCTGGGCTGCCGCGGTTAGAATTTTACGAATCAGATCTGGAATAACATGGGCGCTTTCCAGGTCAAAATTATCACCAGGGCCATATAAATTGACCGGCAATAGAAAAAGCGAATTGTAGCCATATTGCTCGCGGTAGCTCTGGCTTTGCACCAACAACATCTTCTTGGCCAAGCCATACGGCGCGTTGGTCTCTTCGGGGTAGCCATCCCACAAATTCTCTTCCTTGAAAGGCAGTGGCGTGAATTTGGGATAGGCGCAGATCGTGCCTAGGGCGACAAATTTTTCAATGCCGGCGCGCCAGCTCTCATGGAATAAGGAAGCGCCCATCATCAAGTTGTCGTAAAAAAATTCAGCCGGGTGCGCGCGATTAGCCCCGATGCCGCCCACGCGCGCCGCCAGATGGATCACCATGTCTACTGGTTCGGGCCGGGCTGTGTCCGCCAGTAATTGACGCACAGCCGCGATCTGCGTCAGATCATACTGTGCCTTGCGTGGCACAATAATCTCTTGGGCACCCCGTTCTTGCAACTTGCGTACCACCACCAACCCCAGAAAACCAGCGCCGCCGGTAACGATCACCCGTTTATCCTGCCAAAAGGTCTGTGGCTCTGGCCAACGCTGTTCTCCAATCATTTTTTCACTCCATTGTTCGTCGTGTTGATTTGTGCTGCTAATGATGCGTGCATGGCCTATCCAAATTCAACTTTATTGTGCTGTAGAATCGCTCTCCACGCGCAATATAATTCATGGCTTTGCTTGCGTTTCTGGTGGCCATAGTAGCCGCAATTTGATCTCTTCCACATGCACTTCGGGCAGCGTACCATCGTTGATCTCCTGACGCTGCATCCCCATTTCCATACAGGTGAGCCGGCAGATCTCGGCGATCTCGCCTTCGCCTTCGATGGCGACCTGATTGTAGCCAGCGGCGCGCACTTCGGTTAGAAGGCGGCGCGCTTCGGCGCGTGTGCGCCGGTAGAGCGACAACGACGCTTCGACATATTCGCTGGCCAACCGCGTTTTGCGCGCCACCCCTTCGGGCGTGAGCAGATAGCTCCATTGCCAACGGTTGATGCGACGGATTTTGATATATCCTTTTTTAGACCAACGGTTTAGATACCAGTTGACCGTGCCAACAGCCACACCCACCCGCGCCGCCAAATCGGCTTGTGTGGTCTCCGGCTCGTTGGCCAGTGCTTCTAATAGATGGAGCTCATGTTCAACGTTGTTTGTCGTTTGTTCCGACATAAGTCACGACTAGTAAGTATTCAACACTTGAATTCAATCGCTGAATCTTACTACACCTTTTGCCAAAAAGTCAATAGTACGAAAGTACCACAAAGTATAAGCAAGTTAAGAGAGGCTACTGACAATTTGCCGAGAGAAAGTTAAATCGTCCCAATCTCTTATCGTAGGGGCGGACGCAATCCGACCCTACGACTACGCCAATTGATCGGTGGGCTTGAAGGTATTGCGCGATTGTAATCTAATTGATTGGTAATATTTACAAATCTTGTAGTACAAATAACTCATGGTAAAGCCAATATGTTGACAATCTGTTAATCTTTTGTTCTAATTCTATTAACCATAACCTGTGATGCTTATAACTGGTATAATTTCAGTTATTGTCGCCTCGCACTGTTGTTGGTGAAATTTTACCAACCGTCATTATACTCTTCGTTTATTACATTACGCCTACTGTTACTTTGGTTGGATTATGCCTATGCCTATGCTACCTTTGGACCTCGTTTCAATTTATACATCTCTCCTGCAATTCTTTGCGCAACTCTGGCAGTCTATTCTCTATTTAGGCATTCCCTTGCCTATTGGCATGATTGGTGCTTGGCGATGGAGCGTATGGCTGCTGCGTCGGGTGATTGGTTCCCGGTATCGCCCGACTGCGCCCAACGGCTATACCGCTACCACTTCGATCATTACGCCCGTCTATAATGAAGATCCAGAATTATTCCGCGCCGCCTTGCGTTCTTGGGCGGCCAATGGCCCCGACGAAATCATCGCTGTCGTCGATCACACCGATACGCGCTGTATGGTGCAATTTAAAGAATTTGAGGAAGAGTGTGCCGGCACGCCGCTAATTTTGCGCATGTTGATCACCCATACGCCCGGCAAGCGGCCGGCCTTGGCCGATGGCGTCCTCGCCGCCACCAATGACATTGTCTTCCTGGTGGACAGCGATACGATTTGGGACCCTGGTGTGTTGACGAAAGCGCTCGCCCCCTTTATCGAGCCAGAAGTCGGTGGCGTCACCTTGCGCCAGCGCGTGTTCGGCCCCCATTCGACGGCGCAACGCATCTTTGATGTCTATTTAGACATTCGCTATATTGATGAAATTCGTTTTCTGACCGCCTATGGTGATGCCGTGACCTGTCTTTCTGGACGCACAGCAGTTTATCGCCGGTCGGTCGCTTTGTCTGCCCTGCCTGATCTCATGGATGAGACTTTTTGGGGGCGCAAAGTGATCAGTGGTGATGACAAGGCCCTGACACTGGCTGTCCAATCCAGAGGGTGGAAGGTCCGCTATCAAGAGAATGCTTGTGTCTATACGCCTGGCGCGACGGTGATGAAGGTCTTTCTCAAACAGCGGCTGCGCTGGGCGCGCAATAGTTGGCGCGCCGATTTGAAGGCGTTGGGCAGTCGCTGGACATGGGGCAAGCCACTGCTGGCGTTTCACCTGATCGACCGTTTGCTGCAACCGCTGACAACCCTGGTCGCGCCGCTCTATTTGATCTATGCGCTCTTCCAGGGTCAATGGGCCGCTGTGCTTTTTTTGGTGGGTTGGTGGTTTATTTCACGCAGCATCAAAATTATGCCCCATCTACGGCGCGATTGGAAGAATATTCGGATTTTGCCCTGGTATATCTTCTTCAGCTATTGGTCGGCGGTGATGAAGATATACGCCTTCTATACCATGAACCAACAAGGCTGGATTACGCGTTGGAGCCGCACAGGCGCCGGCAGCCAATGGTTAAAATCCTTACAATCAGTGCCGAGTTATGTGGCCACCGCGGCCACCGTGGGCTTGATGGCCTTCTTCGTGCATAGTCTACATCAACCACCTGTGCGCGCCACAGAGGTACCGACAAGTGAACCAGCGTCCATGCGCCGCGACGCGACCTTTGTGCTGGCCGCCAGCAATTGGCTGAATTTCGCGACACTGCCCACGCCGCCGGTGATCGGGCAATGTCGGATAGATGCGGTGGCCGAGACACCATACTTGCACAACTCCAATGTGCTCATGCCGAAAGCCGCGCTCTCCCAGCACGTCACCGACACGCGATGACGACGCAATCGACTTCGGTCAGTCGCGACTGACCGCGCCAAAGGCACGCGATTTTTTATAAGCGGTAGCTGGCGTAGATAGTGTGAACAAAACGCCCTGAAGTCATTTGACTTCAGGGCGTTTTGTTGTAGCAGGATAACTTTTACAGAGCGCTGATCACAATACTATTGACTTGTAGGTCACGTTTGCCCACATTCCGCAGCTAAAATTCGACCAAATAACAGTTTAGGACGTGCGGTCCAAGCAGGCGGATAATCTTGAGTCTCACGGGGGTGAGGTTGAGGATTTGCTGCGCCACGAGTTGG
>DAOTTR010000836.1:0-10091 GCA_034437715.1 Caldilineaceae bacterium | reverse complement strand
TGCGCCAAGCCGCCCGCTTTTTACGGCGCATTCATGACCATACCAGTTGCGTTGCCGCCTTTCAACCTTCTCGGCTTGGTTTGGCGGTTACCGCTTAACACACTTTGGGAATGCACCCTTCCCAACATACTATGTGATGTTAGGAATGTGTGCAAAAAAGCAAGCCTTATTTACGCCGGGATCTACTAGCCCATTACCAGGGAGCCGCAATGCCTAATTCCTGTGCCAATTCTTCCAGGCGCTGTTGGTGTGTGGGTCCCACCGGCACGCCTTGTAACGAATAGAGTTTGGCGCGTTTCGCTTCCAAGCCACCCGGCAGAAAACTTTCGTCAAAGCCCACCAAGGGCTGCAACTCGCGCACCCGGCGCACATAGGCGTCCATCTCCTGCTTAAATTGCGTAGACTGCATAAAGAGATCAATGCGGAAAGCCATCACCAGCGAACCTTGGTTGGCACCGCTATAGACGCGCCCAGATCGCGCCGTATCGAGCGGCACCCCCGCCAAAAAGCCACCCCACGATTGACAGATCATGCCCATGCCGATGGAACGAAAGGCGGTGCCAGGGGCCAGTTTGGCAATTGCCTGGCCATAGGGGCCACCTAGATCATGAATCGCGCCAAAGTCCAACAGTAACGACTCTTCTTCGAGAGCAGGCGCGCTGAACGACATGGGCGAGCCACCTGCCGCCGCCAACAATGGTTGTCCGGCTTGCACTTCTAGCTGATGACCCGAGGTCACAAAACAGAGCAAGTCATGCGCCAAGGTCATGCGTGAATAGATGCCCGCCGCGCCAAAATGGCCATGGTTACGCGTCAGTACTGTTGCCATGCCCTGGGCCTTGGCCTTTTCGATCAACCCCAGCGTGGCCAGGTGCGAGGCAAAATAGCCCAAACCGCCATCACCATCCACCAATAAGCTGACCGGCGTTTCGCGTGCAACCTGGACATTCGGTTGCGCATTGAGGATGCCATCGCGCATCAGGCGCGCATAGGTGGCAATCTGGGTGGTGCCGTGACTAAAGACCCCCCGCAGATCGTTGGCGACGAGCAATTCGGCCAACAGTTCGGCTTTGGCGGCGGGCAACCCCACCGTCTGCGATGCCTGAGACACAAACGTGTGCAATGCCTGATGGGGCACAGTAATGTAGGTATTGGGCGGTTGATTCATAAAGCGTGTTCCTTTTCAATAGCGGTGGATGCGCTGCTGTGGCGAAATTTTGGCATTCGTACCGGGGCAGGGTTTAGGATAAAATATAGAGCGAACCAAACAAAGTCGTATCACAAATCGACCAACCTGCAAGGAAAGAATGATGCCAAGTTATCAAAATGCGCTCGCTGTGCCGGCCAATGAGATGCTGCGCCACGAAGAAGATCGCCAGTCACTCCTGCGTCGCGAATTGGAAGCCTACCTGGTTGAACGCTGTGGGCAAATCCTGGCCGCACAATCCACCTGGCAGCTAGATTATCGCTCTCAGTCCCACTACGCGGCTAGTTGCGAAGATCATCGCCAGCGCTGGAGCCAGACCGTGGGTGAATTTATCTTTGATGCCCCCTTCAATGCGCGCTGTGAACCCTTCTTTGAAGATGATGTCGCCGTGGGACAGTGGCTTTCCATCGACTTGGACAATGGACTCATGGCGCGGGCGGCGCTGGTCTTGCCCAAGGGTCGCCAAGGCAAGTATCCCCTGGTGATTGCCCAACATGGCATCAGCAGTTCCCCCGAACGCGCCTTTGGTTTTAACGATACCAAGGGTTATTATCATGCCTTTGGCCACGCCCTGGCCGCTGCGGGGTATGCCGTGTTAGCGCCCAGCAATATCACAACCGCCGGCCCGCGGGCGCGGCTGCAACGGCTCTGTCTGCTCTTGGGCAAAACCCTAGCCGGGCTGGAAGTCGGCAAGATCCGTCGCCTGCTCGATTTTGCCACCACCCTACCAGAGATCGACGCCCAGCGCGTGGGCATGTGGGGCATTTCCTTGGGTGGCATGTATACCATGTTCACTGCACCCCTGGAAAAACGGATCAAAGCGGCGATCATCACCGCCTTCTTTAACGACCGGCTGAACAAGATGGCAGTTTCCAGCCCACTCTATAGCTGCTTTCTGGATGTCGATGAGGAACACATCTGGATTCCTGGCTGGCTGGGCGGTGGCTTCGACGATTCCGAGTTGCTCGCGCTGATCTGCCCGCGTGCAGTGCAGATCCAACAGGGTCGGGCCGATAGTATTGGCTGGTGGCCTCTGCAACTCGCCACCTTTGCCAAGGCACACGCTCATTACAGCGCGTTGGCTATCACCGACCGCATCGACTACGCCGATCATGCCGGCGGCCACGAGATTCTGGTGGACGAGGGCTTGGCCTTTCTCGCCAAGCATCTGTAGTAGTTATACGACGAGCGCCAGAAAGTAACACTTTCTCAGGTGTAAACAGGTTACAACTTCAATAGACGGCGTGCATTGTCCCCGATAATCAGACGCTTGGCATCCTCCGAAATATCGGCAGTGATGATTTTTCCCAGTTGTGGGCGCGGATCCATCAATGGCAGATCCGAGCCAAAGATCACGCGGTCGGCCCCGGCTTCGTTGACCAGTTGTTCGATCACACCCGGTGTGCGAAAGGTGGAGCAGGTTTCTAGATAGACATTCGGATTGGCCTGGGCTGCGGCAATCGCCTGGGCGCGCTCGACGGGTGTATTGCCAGCGTGGCCGATCACAAAGTTGGCGTGTGGATAGCGCGGCGCGATCTCGCCCACCAACTTGGGATACGATTGCGGCTCGGGTCCCGTGTGAAAGAGCACGGTCAATCCGCGCGCATTGGCGAATTCATAGATGGGAAACCACTGGGGCTCACTCAGCGGCCAGGGTGTATAGGGTGGATAGAGCTTGATCGCAGGAAAGCCCAATTCGTCAATCGCCCTCGCCAATTCGGGTAGCATCCGCGCTGGCATGAGTGGCGACACGTAGACAAAGCCGATAAAGCGATCGGGATGTTGCGCCACAAAGCGCGCGGTCAAGTCGTTGCCCGTTGTCCCGTCGGGGTGAAAGATGTGAAAGACGCATGACAGATCAATGCCAGCGGCGTCCATGGCGTGCAACAATAACGCCGGATCGTCGTTCATGCCATAGCGATCCCAGCGCCCCACATGGCCGTGAAAATCGATGACTTCTGTGCCCTCAATCATTGGGTCACCCCTCCCAAAATGCGTTCCAAATTACCCGCACAGACCAACGCTAACTCGGTTTCGCTCAAATTCGTGTGATGCAGATAAAAGAGCATGGGCCCCATCGCATAGCGCGCATACCAGGAACCATAGACCAAGCGCCGCGCACCAAATTCGTCGCGCAGCGCTTCGATCTCGCCAATCGGCTCGTAGCGGCTCAATTCCAAATAGGCATTGGGCACGCCGCGCAGCAAAGGGCGGAGCAAGAGATGATGCGTATAATGGGCACCCACACAGACCGTCACCAGATTGGGGAACGCCTGCAAGGTGCTTACAAGCGCATCGGCGTCCAGATCGGGCAAGGGGATCCAGAGTGGGATCTGCTGTTCGCTCAACCAAGTTAACAGTTCGGCATAGGCCCAAGGGCGAAAAGGCAGACCGGCCAGCCACGTATTATGCAGCCGCACCGAAGTCACGCGCCCCTGTTGGTGGAGCGCCTGCACCTGGGCCAATG
Organism: Caldilineaceae bacterium; assembly: GCA_034437715.1. Classification (GTDB taxonomy): domain Bacteria; phylum Chloroflexota; class Anaerolineae; order Caldilineales; family Caldilineaceae; genus JAHBVH01. The sequence continues at coordinate 6,417 of DAOTTR010000836.1, read as the reverse complement.
AAGCCGGTGTCGGCATGATCGACCACTGCGGCACCAAGCGCCCATCGGCTGCCAGCCACGTTTCCAGCGCGTGATTGCCGTCGATAGGGCTAATCTCATCGGTCTGGGCATGGTAGATCACAGCACGCGCAACGCCACAGCGATCCATCTCGGCCAGCAGCGTGGCGCGATCCGCACAAGCCGACAGTTCATCATGGCGATGGCCCACGCGTACATTGGCGTCAAAAACCGGCACACGTGGTTTGAAATTCAATGAAGTCATACGATTTCCCTGTCTTGATGTCTTGATGTCTTGATGTCTTGATGTCGCGATGTCTTGATGTCGCGATGTCTTGATGTCGCGTGTCTCCCTGTCTCGTGGCTCCCTATCTCCCCTTTATAGCCGCGCTTGATCAATTGCCTGATCTACGGCGGCGATCAAGCCATCGATCTGCGCGGTGGTCATGGGCAGCGAAAGCGCATTCATCCCCAGGCCCTGGCTCAGGAAATAACCCTGGTTGAGCAAGGCCAGAAAGACGCGTTGGGTCATGGCCCCATCATTACTGGTCAGGCTGTGATAGTTGATGAGCGGAGCCGCGGTATAGTAGATGCTAAAGAGTGAGCCGACGCCGACTGCCTGGGCAGCAATCTTCTTCTGGGCAAATAGCGCGTTGAGGCCACTGCGCAAGCGTTCTCCCAAACTGTTCAAATGGTCGAAAGCGGCGGGTGTCAACTGTTGCAGGGTTGCCAAGCCAGCCGCCATGATCACCGGATGGGCGCTAAAGGTACCGCTTTGGAAGAGGCCCGTCGGCCCGTTGGTCGTGTCCAGCAGATCCATGATATCCGCCCGACCGCCAAACGCGCCAACCGGAAAACCACCCCCCACCAGCTTGCCAAAGGTGGTCAGATCCGGTGTGATGCCATAATATTCCTGCATACCGCCGCGCCCCACACGGAACCCGACCACTTCATCCAAAATGAGCAGCACATCGTTGGCGCGCGTGACTTGGCGCACAAAGCGCACAAAGTCGGGGCGCAGCGGCAAAATACCCGCCTTGGGATCGAAGATGACAGCGGCCAATTCCTCGCGATGTTCACGGATCAAGCGTTCAACGGCAGCCTCATCGTGGTAGGGTAGAATCAGCACATCTTCGGTGGCGTGAGGCGCCATACCGCCGGCGGTGGGTACGGCGATGGGCGCGTCGGCGGGGCCGGCCCTGTCTAGCGGTGGCGCAACGCTGATCTCGACGCCGTCGTGGCTGCCGTGATAGCCCCCTTCAAACTTGGCGATCTTGGGCCGACGCGTGAAGCCGCGCGCCATGCGGATCGCGTGCAGCGTGGCTTCGGTACCCGAATTGCAGAAGCGAATACGGTCGAGCGATGCCACGCGCTTGCACATTTCTTCGGCAATGCGCGCCTCGATGCCGGTGGGCGCGCCCAGAGCAATGCCGCGCAGTAATTGCTCTTGAATGGCGGCCATCACGGCGGGGTGATTGTGCCCCAGGATCTGCGTCGTATGGTGGTTGGCAAAATCGACAAATTGGCGTTCGTCCAGGTCATAGAGATAGCATCCCTCGCCGCGCTGCATGGTGAGTGGATAGGGCTTGTAAAAGTAAGCGCCCTTGGCACCGCCGGGCATGTACTGGCGGTCGCGTCCGAACTGTTCACGCGAGAGGGGCGTTTCGGTGCGATAAAGGGTTTCAATCGGATGGGCTTCTGCGCTCATCATGAATTCCTCCTGAGTCGGTGCGGATCTGTTTCGTATCGTATTTTTGTCTCAGGGGATATGCTAACTACAGTGTCAAAGACCTTATTCCGATTTAATTTTGTGCATTCGTAGGTGCGGTTTGTAACCGCACCTACGTCGTTGATAAACGCGTTGCGTCGAAGCGTGATCTGGCCGCGTGCGGCTTGTCACGTACCAAACGTGACCTACAGTGTTCACGCGCCGATGCCATCATTGCGCCACCAACGCACTTCATTGCTGCCGCGTTCTGCCGAAGCCACCAGATCCAGCCGGCCATCGCCATTGAGATCGGCGGCGATTACCTGGTTGGCGTTGATCCAGCCATCCTTGAGCAATTGCATATCCCACGGCCCGCGCGGGTCGCCGCGATGTTTGAAGATGGCGATGCGCCCCGTCTGATCCCAGGCGCTGGCGACCACCTCGCATTGGCCGTCATTGTCCAGATCGGCGGCAATCGCTTCAAAGGCATTGGGGAAACATTCGGCGATGATGTGCTTGATCCACGGCCCTTGCCCTGGTGCGCCAGCATTTTCATACCAGACAATCTGCTGATATTGCAGATCACAGGGATCTTGGGGCGGCGACATGCCCAGGGCCATCACCACGTCCACATCGCCGTCGCCATCCATGTCCACCGGATGACCGTGGGTGGGCTGGGGTGCGGTGTCGATGATATGTTTTTTCCAGGGCAGATTGACGGGATCGCCAGGATTTTCATACCAGACTACTTGATTGCCCACACGGGCCGTGCCCAGCAGATCGATTCTACCGTCGCCATTCATATCGACCGCGCAAACGGTGCGCGTCTCCCCGATATTTTCCTCGATCGGGTGCTGAATCCACTCGCCATTGCGATTTTCAAACCAGTCGAAGCGATTGCCCTTGCGCCAGCTCGAGGCGGCGACATCCAGATCGCCATCACCGTCAAAGTCGGCCACCGCTACATCATAGGCACCGGGATATTGGCCTTCGATGATGTAGTGATAGTGCCAGTTCTCACGCTGGCGCGGATCGCCTTCAAAGGCAAAATAGAGCAGGCCGCCATTGAGATTGTCCACCGTCACAATTTCTGGCCGGCCATCGCCATTGATGTCGGCAACGGCTTGGCGCTCCAACCATTCGTCGCTGCGTTCATGAATAATGTGCTGGGTGAAATTGCCCTGACCATCGTTTTCATACCAGTAGAGACCGACGATCGTATTCGACGATACCAGATCGAGCACGCCGTTGCCGGTCATGTCAACGGCGGTGATGCCATAAGCATAGTTGTAGCCGCCCATAATCAACTGCTCGGTGAGTTTGATGTGTTCCGCCATTGTGCCTCCTGCGGCGCGATTCAACGTTGTAAGTTCTAAAGTAACATCATTTTTCAAGCAGCGGCTAAACCAAAGAGCCGCCGCGCGTTGCCATGCAAGATCAAGTGGCGCTCGTGGGCGCACAGTCCGGCGTCCCAATACAACCCAATCGCGGCGCCCACGCTGAGTAAGGTCTGACCGCTGCCAAAGAGCAGGCGTTCCGGCCCCAGCAGCGCCAAACAAGCGCGGATGTCATAGTTATTAGGCCAACTGCTGCAAAACTCGACATAGAGATTGGGCGTATCCGCAATCAGACGCGCCCAGTTGACATCAATCCCATGCGCCAAAATGATGGGCAGCGTCGGGTTGGCGCGCGCCAGATCACGCACCGCTGCGGCATCCTCGCGGCTGGCGGGCATGAGCAATAGCGGTTTGCCCCGTTTGGCAATCTCGGCCATCAATCTTTGCACTTCCGGGCTGCCCGTTGGGTGGGCGGTGTGCGTCAATTCCAGTTCGACCCCCACAAAGTTGGGCAACTGGAAATAGTGATCCATTTCCGCGCACGAAGCCGCCACCTGGTGTGGATTGACTTCCACATAGCCCAACAATTGGGGATGCCCCGCAATCGCTGCCGCCACATTGCGATTGCCTTCCACCATATCATAACGCATGCCTTCATAGGCGGAAAGCACGCTGTACGCAATGCCAAATTGCGCCATTCGGCCCAGCATGGGGGTTGGGTCATAGCGCTCAGGGTGGATGGGCCAGCGCCAGTGGCCCAAATGCGCGTGGACATCGATGACCGGTTCGCTAAATTTTTGCGGGCTTAAATCGGTCAGTTGGGGGCGACCGGCCAACTTGGCTGGATCAATCTGCAAGAGACGTATGGCATTGCCACCCAGAATGGCGCTTTTGTCTGCTGCCGAAAGCTTGGTTTCCAGCACTTCATTGAGCGCCTTTTGCAGCGGGCGCAGCGGTGCTGCCGAGCCAAAGAGCAAGCGCTGCGCCCCTACTTCCTGGGCCATGATCTCGACCGCGCCGACCGTTGCCAGCCAGTTGGTTTCGGCATAGAGGTGTGGGTAGCACTGCATGACGGTGATCGTTTCGGCCATATTGAAATAGTTGATGTCCGTCAAAATGACGGGCAAGCCGCGTTCGGCGGTGACCGTGGCGATCTCTTCGATGGCATTACTGCCCGTGAAACTCGCCTCGGCCAATGAGAAAACCAGACAGACATCAGTGCCATGCAACTTGCCCAGCACCCGTTGAAAGAGCCGCGACGCGACCGACCAGCCTTGCAGTTGGGGAAAGAAACGAAAGACGCGTACCCCCGCTTGCAGACAAGAATCCAACTCGGCTTCCCAGCCCAGATATTCGCGCAGATCCAAGGTTGCCACGGGCAGCAGATGGGGGTGGCAGCAAGCCGCACCCATGCTCTCGCGGTTGCCGGTTTGGGGATCATAATGCGCACCCTTGAGCGAAAAGCTAACTGCGCCGGCCACCTGGTGTTGATCTAGCGTGGCGAGCAAGGTGTTCAATGAGAGGTCAAAATCAAATTCAGTGCGACGGCCAAAGGCGGTATTGACATCGATCACATACATATCAAGTCTGCTCCAATCAAAACCCCAAGCAATAGTACGCCAACATAGACAACAGCATAGCGGTCATCGGGCACGCCAACAGGAGTCGGCCCCCGATAGATAACGAGAGACGAAGGTAACAGGGATAAGCAAAAAATTGATAAGAGAAAAAGCGCGAAGCGACAAAGCACAGCATAGTACAAGGGTACCCTGCAAAAGCTAGGTGAGAACAGGTTGCCATAATCTAGCTTCTAAAAAGTGCAATGAGGAGAAATTGGTAGACTGGTCCTACCAGAAGTCCAGTGATTGCGCGATAATAGCATGATTTGAAAGGGGTGTCAAATTTTTCCAAAAATCTTTGAACGAATGAAAACACATGTCGCCCGCTGAATACCGCGAGGTGGGAAAAATTTAGGCGTTTTTCGATTTGCACGACCCTATGTATAATGGATGTATGGTCTGGTAGCTTACCGACTATAAAACAAATCCGGTTTATTTGGATTTCAAGGGGTAGCGGGGACGCTGAGCGCCCAAGTGGCATTGCGCCGCCACCCATAGGGTACCCGAGCGCAACGAGCAGCCCTTGAGATCCAGTTGAGCCACAAATCCATACAGCGAGCGCAATAGGAGCAATCGACTATGAATGATCGCTTAGCCCTCCACGGTGGCCCCCCTGTGCGCACCCAACCCTTTGGCCCAACCCATGATTTTGGCGACGATGACATCGCCGCGCTGACCGACGTGATTCGTTCGGGCAGAGTGGGCAAAGGGACCCGCGTTGCCCAATTTGAAAGTGAATTTGCCGCTAAACATGGCGTAAAACATGCTATCGCCATTAGCTCTGGCACGGCGGCCATGCATCTGTGCGTGGGTGCCATCAACCCCGATCCCGGCGACGAGATTATTGTCACCCCCTGGACCTCGGCTGGCAGTATTATCGGCCTGCTGCAGCAAAATTGTGTCCCCATTTTTGCCGACATTGATGAGACTTATACGCTCGATCCCAAAGATGTCGAAGCCAAGATCACCCCGCGCACGCGGGCGATTATCGCTGTGCACCTTTTTGGCAACCCCTGCAATATGGCCGCCCTGCGCGACATCGCTCAACGCCATCAACTGTTTCTGATCGAGGATTGTTGTCAGGCCCATTTTGCTGCCTATCAGGGGCAGACGGTGGGCACCATGGGCGATATCAACGGCTATAGTTTTGGTGGCAAACATCTCTCGGCGGGGATGGGCGGCGCGGTGCTGACCGACGATCCGGTGCTCTGGGAACGCGCCATCCTCTTTGGTGACACGGCCTTGCCGCGCGCTAACGGTCCCTATGCCGGGCGGCCCTATGCCAACTATTTCTTGGCACCCAATTACCGCATCAATGATCTGATCGCAGCGATCTTGCTCACGCAAATTCACAAGGTGGATGGCTATATCGAACGGAAGATCCATGCTGCCGAGCAGATCATCGCCCAGATCGCCGATATTGAAACGATCACCCCTCAACATGTGCGCCCTGGCGACCGCCACACCTATTGGGTATTGGGCTTTACCTTGGAAGCCGGCGCTTTCAGCTGTGATGCCTGGGAATTTGCCAAAGCGCTTAACCAAGAAGGCATTCCCAGCGGTGGCCCCTATATTGGATCGGGCAAAGAAGGTCCACTCTATCGCAATCCCTTTCTCGCCGAGCCGCAGATGTATGGGCATAGTCGCTTTCCGTTTGACTATGGCCGCGAGAAAGCACTGGACTACCGGCATGTTGACTGTCCCAACGGCGAAGCCGTCATGCAGCGCGGCTTCAACATCCCCATGCAGCCCAGCT
>DAOTTR010000835.1:0-3802 GCA_034437715.1 Caldilineaceae bacterium | reverse complement strand
GGCGGCTTTGAGCAAGGCTTCAATGCCATTGCGGGTGGGCATGTGGGCAAAAGCTGGGGTTACTTTACCAATGGCGGCGCGGCCAACTACGGCTTCTACGACGACCAATGGCAGCCGATCCTGGCTGAGGGTGGTCATGCCCAGTTGATCGAAATCAACAGCAAGGGTATCTATCCCGCCGACAAGGATCGCTACGCCGGTATTTATCAACGCATCGGCTGGCTACAGCCCGGCAAAACCTATGAATTGAAGATCAGCGGTATTCTGCGTGGCGCGGGCAACGAAGATGATCCCTATCGTTTCGAGGCGCAATGGGGATACAATGCTGGCCATGACACCGATTGGGGCAAGGTCAGCAACTGGACAACCGTCGATTTTGGTGAGATTCAAGTGCGCACCAGTCCCACAGGCGTGCGCACCTATACGGCAAGCTTTACCCCCCAGTCCTCTGAGATTGTGCTCTTTATCCGCGGCTGGAAAAAGTGGGGCATTACCGACGTAGAAATGGACTTGAACCTGGATGCGATTAGTCTGCGCGGTTGTGCGGCTGGTGCACCCGGTCCGCAACATCCCGGCAAACCGCCTGTGGGCGATGCTTGTGTCTACACCGTGAAGCCGGGTGACATTCTTGGCTGGGTTGCCCAACAGTATGGCGTCAGCGTGCACGATCTGATGGGTGCTAACAACATCAGCAATCCGAACTTGATCTATGTGGGGCAAGTGCTGAAGATTCCGGGCTGCGCGGCGACGCCGGTGGCGATTCCCGTCCACCCGGCACCACCGGCACCGCCGCCCGTAGCAATACCGGTAGAACCGGCCCCCGCGCCGGCTCCGGCACCACAGGCTCACCGGACGCATATTGTGCAACCCGGCGAAACGGTGAGCTATATCTGCGATTTGTATGGCATTGATGTTAATACCTTTGCCAACATTAACAACATTGCCAACATCAACTTTATCTATGTCGGCCAGGAATTGTTGATTCCGTAAACTGTTTTATCGTAATTTGTAGTAAAGACTTTAGTCTTTGTTTGATTGGCAGAAAGACTAAGGCCATTGCAAAGAAATAAGTATCCAGTAGGGGCGGCTTGCAGCCGCCCGTTCGCAGCGAGCCAAAGGCGGGGCGGCTGCGCGGCCGCCCCTACGCATGATTTTGTTTGGCAAGCGCTGGATACTTATTGCTTTGAAAGCGCCTAAAGTCTCTATTCCTTTGGCGATTACGCAACCCCGGCGCGCACCAACAAGCTCCGTGCTGCCGCATTATGGCGCGCGGCCAATTGCGGCAATTCCACACCCAGCATCTGCCCTTCCTCTACCAACACTCGACCGTTCACAATCGCCAAATTTACTTTTTGCGGCGTGCAGAAGATTAGCGCCGCCACGGGATCATGCACGGCGGCCCCGGCATAATCGATGGTTGTCAAGTCAAAGGCAATGAGATCCGCGGCCATGCCGGGGGCCAACGCGCCAATATCAGCGCGCCCCAAGACCGCCGCACCGCCCAGCGTGGCAATTTCCAGTGCTTCGCGGGCTTTCATCGCCAATGGATTGCCCAGGACGCGCTGTAAGAGCAAGGCCTGCCGCGCTTCGGCGAGCATGTGGCTGCTGTCATTGCTGGCGCTGCCATCGACCCCCAGCCCCACGGGAACACCAGCATCAAGCATGGCGCGCACAGAGGCAATGCCGCTGGCCAGGCGCATGTTGCTGGTGGGACAATGGGCAACACCCGTATGGGTGTGCGCAAAGCGGTTGATCTCAGCCGGATTGAGATGGACACAGTGGGCATGCCACACATCATCCCCCGTCCAATCGAGCATTTCGGCATAATCGCCGGGGCGCTGGCCGAAGCGTTCCAGACAAAAGGCCTCTTCATCTTTGGTTTCGGCCAGGTGGGTATGCAGATGCACATTCATGGCGCGGCCAAAGCTGCGCGCCAGGGCGGCACTCTCGCGCATCAAATCAGCGCTAACGCTGAAGGGGCTGCAAGGCGCAATCACGACGCGGCGCATGGCAAAGCGGCTCGCATCGTGATAAGTTTCGACCACGCGCCGACAATCCTGCAGGATCGCGACTTCGCTCTCGGTGACACGATCGGGGGGCAGTCCGCCTTGGCTTTCGCCCAAACTCATGCTGCCGCGCGCACCGTGAAAGCGCACCCCTACCATGTCGGCTGCCGCAAACTGGTCATCCAGCGTTGCGCCGTTGGGCCACAGATAGTGATGATCGCTGCTGGTGGTGCAGCCGCTCAGAAGCAGTTCGGTCAGGGCGAGTTGCGTGCTCACGCGCACATCGGTGGGCGTCAATTCTGCCCAGATCGGGTAGAGGGTTTTGAGCCAATCAAAGAGCACAGCATCTTGGGCCGTGGGAATGGCGCGCGTCAGCGTTTGATAAAAATGGTGGTGGGTGTTGACCATGCCGGGCATGACCAGCTTGCCACGCGCGTTGATCACCTGGTCGGCGCGCGCATGGCTGTCGGGTGGCAGATCAACTGTCGCCCCCACCCAGGTGATCTGATTGTCCTCCATGATCAGCGCCCCGTCGCGGATTTCGCGGCGCGTCCCGTCCATGGTCAAGAGACAGTCGGCGTGTTGCAGAATACGAATGGTCATGAGCTACTCCTGTGTAATGAATGGATCGCTTTTCCTCATCTTACCATCTTGGCAAAGACGCGAACAAATATTGTGGCGCGACGGGTTGGCAGATCGGCGGAAATTTGATTTGACGCCTAGGTTGTCGGTGATTTGGCGGCGCTCCCACCACCAAACTATAATGCCGTTGCGGCAACAAAATATCGCAGTGGGTAAGAAGTTCTGAATGTACGTCTGTGGATTGCCCAATAGATTGACCAATCTGGTCAGGATTTGAGAATGCATGGCTGCTATGGTAAATTCCAAAGTGCTTGTGGTAGAAGATGAGCCGGCTTTGCTGGATACCTTGGAATATAATCTCTCTAAACAAGGATACAATGTGAGCACGGCGAAAGATGGCCTGAAAGCGCTGGAGATGGCGCGCCAAGTCACGCCAGACTTGATGGTATTGGACATTATGTTGCCTGGGATGGATGGCTTCGAAGTTTGCCGTATTTTGCGCCAAGAAATGAGCGTGCCCATTCTTTTTCTGACGGCGAAAGCCGACGAGATCGACAAAATCGTGGGCCTGGAAGTGGGGGCCGATGACTATATGACCAAGCCCTTTAGTATGCGCGAATTGGTGGCGCGTGTCAAGGCGTTGCTGCGGCGTGTGCGTCTGGTGCGCGAAGAGGTAGAGGCCACACATCAAGATGCCGCACAAGCTGACTTTCCCTTGGAACGGCTGGTTTTTGGTGATTTGATCATTGACTTGAGTCGTCGCGAAGTTTTCTTCCATGGGGAAACGTTTCATCTCAAGCCCAAAGAATTTGAGTTGCTTGTCTTCCTGGCGCGCAATCGCGGCATTGTCATTAGTCGCGACTTGGTGTTGGAACGCGTCTGGGGTTGGGATTATGATGGGGGCAGCCGCACGGTGGATGTGCATGTGCGTTGGCTGCGCGAAAAGATCGAGAATGATCCCGCCAACCCAACGCGTTTGGTCACTGTGCGCGGGGTAGGCTATCGCTTTGATGGCTAGCGTAGCACAGGAGCGAAGAAATCAACCAAGTGTGGCCGGCTCCTCCAGGGTCGGCCTTTTTTATTGTCAGTTGTACCTATTACACTGTTACCGAAATTATGCAGGATGAGGTTGCATTCGTAGGTCACGTACCATACGCGACTCATGTTACGCAAGGTAGGGGCATGAGGGGGGTGGCGGATAAAACTTACGTTTT
>DAOTTR010000834.1:0-2106 GCA_034437715.1 Caldilineaceae bacterium | reverse complement strand
AAGCCCAGCGTTGTCACCACCGGGATCAGCGCGTTGCGCAGAATATGCCGCACCACAATGCGCCACATTTTCAGCCCCTTCATTTTGGCCGTGCGCACATAATCCTGGGAAAAGATCTCGAGCACCGCTTGGCGCGTTTGGCGGATCACCACCGGCAGCGGGCCCAACATGAGAATCGCTATCGGCAAGATCGTTTTGGTCTGGAAGAGGCCGTCCCAGCCGCGCGGCACTTTCATAACGCCCAAAATCAGCACAAAGAGGACGAGCAGCAGCGGTGCCAAGACAAAGACCGGCAGCGAACGAAAGGTCAGCGAGGTGCCGACAATGGTGTAGTCGATCCAGGTATTCTGTTTCAGCGCCGCAATCGCGCCCAACGGAATGCCGATCAACGCTGTCAACAGCGCACCAGCCAAACCCATCTGAAAGGAGACCGGGAAGGTCTTTACAATCATGCGCAAGACATCGCGCTGCCCCGTCACCGAGATGCCCAGATCGCCCTGTGCCAACCGTTGCAAATATTTGGTAAACTGGACGGCGAACGAATCATCCAACCCGTATTGGTTACGAATGCGCTGCACTAACTCCTTTTGCTGCATGCCATCGAGCGTGCCTTCATATTGCTGCATCATGATGGTCACGGGATCAAAGGGACTCAGGGTGGTGAGCAAAAAGGTGATAAAGAGTACCGCCATAAAAGTCGGTATCGCAATTGCCAGACGGCCAAGTGTATATTTGAGCATAGTTGATTCGATAGAAACGTAAACGTAGTCAAGACTTTAGTCTTTGCTTTTTCAGTAACGACTACTGCCACCTAACCTCCCCCAGCTTGGGGGAGGAACAGTCACGGTGACAACGGTTCCCTCCCTTCGCAGGGGAGCGGGTACCCTCTGGGTGTGGGAGGGGTTCGTAGTACGCCAACGTTAAATTCGTGTTGAATGAATTCAACACCTGCGACGGCAAAGGTGTTTAAACACGTTTCCTATCCCAGGCTCTGCATTCATGCAGCGCAGCAGATGATGAAATTTAACATTGGCGTAGTAGTTACGCTTTTTTCAAAGAAGACAAAGACTGAAGTCTTTACTACCGATTAAGGACAGTAGAAAGAATAAAGTATCCAGTAGGGGCGGCTTGTAGCCGCCCGTTCGTAGCGAGCCAAACGCGGGGCGGCCGCGCAGCCGCCCCTACGCATGATTTTGTTGGGCAAGCGCTGGATACTTATTGCTTTGAAAGCGCCTAAACTTAATGTTCGACAATATACATATCCAACAAGCCAGTCCAGTTGTTATCCACATTGGTGTCAAAGTTCATCACCCAGGGCTTGACGTTATACTCATAGAGGTCCCAGATCATGGGTAGGAAGTAATAATTACCCAGCAACTTGGCCTCGGCTGCCTGCACCTTGGCGCAGAAATCGGGCGCATCGGCGGACAGCGTTGAGATCTCTTCGATCATGGCCTGCAATTCGGGATCGACAATGCCGATGCCTTCGGGATTGCTGGCATTTTTGTAGATGCTGGAAAGCATACTGGCCGGATCCGGGATAGTCGCACCGGCACTAGATCGCCGGACTTGCACTTGATCGACTTCCTGTCCCCAGGCATCTAGCGGGCCGGGACGAATTTCCACTTCGGTGATCCCCAACACATTTTTCCACTGCTCAACCATGATCTCGGCAGTGCGGATGTAGTTGGGCGACTGGCCATTGGTCGTAATGCGAATTTTGGGCAGATTGGCGGCAGAACCGTACTTCGATGCCGCTAATTCCTGTTTGGCGAGTTCGGGATCAAAGCCATAATCAGGCCAGTTATCCGCCTTGAAACAGGCCAACTCTGGCGTCAGATGGGTTTTCATCACCCGGTCATTGCGCGCATTTTCCCAGGCCGCGCCGATCGCCGTATCCCAGTCCACGGCGTGTACCAGCGCGCGACGCACGTTGATGTCATCCATTGGCTCTAGATTGGTCCAGAAGGGGAAAAAGAAATTGGTGGCATAGGGAATCAAGACAAAGGTGTCTGGTTCCGTTTCGCGCAGCGGTTCGCGGATATTGCTCAACCAGTGGGCGATATCCACTTCGTCATTCTGCCACATGATAAACGAGACATTTTC
>DAOTTR010000833.1:0-4212 GCA_034437715.1 Caldilineaceae bacterium | reverse complement strand
TGGATGATGTGACAGTGCAAGTCTAGTTCGACACCAATCACCGTTTGTGGCCCCACCAAGTCGCGCACGCGCTGGGTCAGATCGGCTTCGCAGTCATCGTAGCCCTCGGCCACCATGGCTCCATGCATGTTGAGCAGCACCGCGTCTACCGGCAGCGCGGCGCGCAGATCGGCCAGAATTTCATCGCGCAAGGCTTCGTAGACCGGGCGCAGGGTGATCCCGGCGGGTACGGCAAAGGCTGCCAAACTTTCTACCACGTCCCAACCGCGCGCCTGGGCCATCGCGCGCCAACGTACCAGCGGTACAGCAATCGAGGCCGGGGCGTCACCATGGTTGCCATTGCGGATCAAGTAGGTTTGTTCAAAATTTTGCATACCCGTCAGAAAAGGCGAGAAGGTATTGGTCTCGGTGCCCAACAGGGCGGTGAAGAGTTTCATCAATCATTCCTCATGCAGATGCGTGGTTTGGTCATCGTGGAACAGCAGGGCCTATAAACGCGCGCCATAGCCACCTATGGCGCAGGCATGACAACCATTGTAGCATAGTCTGTGATTCTGTGCAGCCTGCCCCAAATAGCCGGGAAATTGCCTTTTCAATCGGACGTAGATCGAGTATACTGGCGAAATTGATTCTTGCGCTACACGAGAGGAACCCTATGTCTACCTTTGATACCCTGATCCGCAACGCCCGCATTGTCGATGGCACCGGCAACCCCTGGTGCTATGGCGATGTGGCGCTGGCTGGTGATCGCATTGCTGCCATTGCGCCACCGGATACGCTTGCCGATGAACAAGCCGATGTGATGGTTGACGCCAGCGGGTTGGTCGTCTGTCCTGGTTTCATCGACATTCAGAGTCACTCGATCCTGCCGCTTATGCGCGATGGGCGCTGCCTCTCCAAGATCACCCAAGGCGTCACCACCGAGATCATGGGCGAAGGCTGGACCCCGGCTCCCGCGGGTGGACACTTTACCGATCCCTACGCCTCTAGCCTGGTCACTTTTGATGTGGGTGAATGGCGCGAACGCATGAAAGGGTGGACGCGTTTTGGCGACTGGTTCGCTGCTATGATCGCGCATGGGGTTACGCCCAATATTGGCTCATTCCTGGGGGGCGGCACGTTGCGCGCTTATGCCAAGGGCATGGCCATGGGCGCGGCCACTGGGGAAGAATTGGCGTTGATGCAGCGAATCATGGCCGCAGCCATGGAGGATGGTGCGATGGGCGTGGCCTATGCCCTGATCTATCCGCCGGATACCTATGTGGAGACGGCAGAAATCGTCGAGGTATGCAAAGTGGTGGCACGCTACGGTGGCGTCTACATCTCGCATGTGCGGTCGGAAGCGGGGCGCTTGCATCAAGGCATTGCCGAGGCAATTGAGATTGGTCGGCAGGCCAGTTGCCCCGTGGAGATCTATCACCTCAAGGCGTCTGGGCAAGAAAACTGGTGGAAGATCCCCGAGATCATTGCCATGATCGAGCAGGCGCGCGCCGATGGCATTGATGTGACCGCCGATATGTATCCCTACACCGCTTCGGGCACCGGACTGATGGCTATGTTTCCCACCTGGGTTTCTGCTGATGGCAAGTTTTTTGACAACCTGCGCGATCCCGTCACACGGGACCAGATCCGCGCCGAAATGATTAACCCTGCCGATGGCTTGATGGCCAGCCCGCCCGATGCCGTAATGCCGATTGGCTTTGAAAAGCCGGAAAATCAAGGCTATGTCGGCCAGCGCTTGGATGTGATTGCCGCGGCGCGCAACCAGCATTGGATCGACGCGGCCATGGATCTGTTATTAAGCGAGGAACAGCGCATCAGCACCATCTACTTCAAGATGAGCGAAGAAAATGTGAAGCTGCAACTACGCCAGCCCTGGATCAAAATCTCGACTGATGCTGGCGGCTACGATCCGACATGGGGCAAGCCACAGGGGCCGACCCACCCGCGTACCTATGGCACCTATCCCCGTGTGCTGGGCAAATATGTGCGCGACGAAGGGGTGATTCCGCTGGAAGATGCCATCCGCAAAATGACCTCTGCCGTGGCCGACCGCCTGGGCATTCGTGACCGGGGCCTATTGCGCGTTGGTTATTATGCCGATGTGGTGCTCTTTGACCCCGCCACCGTAGGCGACCGCGCGACCTTTGCCGATTCACATCAGCTTTCGGTTGGCATCCAGCATGTCTGGATCAACGGCGTGCGCGTGCTCGCCGATGGCACGCATACCGGCGCAACGCCAGGGCGCGTTGTGCGCGGCGGTTGGCGCGATGGATAACCCAGGGTAAAGCTATTTGCCACCGGTCACATCGATGAATGCGCCTGTAGAATAGGAGGCTTCGTCGGAGAGTAGCCACAAGATAGCGTTGGCGACTTCTTCGGCGTGGCCACCGCGTTGCATGGGGACGAATTGCTTGACCCGATCGACGCGGCCCGGTTCGCCACCGCTGGCATGAATCTCGGTGTAGATAAAGGCTGGGCGCACAGCGTTGACACGAATGCCTTCTGCCGCTACCTCTTGGGAAAGGCCAATCGTTAGCGTATCGATGGCCCCTTTGGCGGCGGCATAATCGACATATTCCCCGGGCGAACCCAGACGCGCCGCACCAGACGAGACGTTGACAATTGCGCCGCCCTGCCCGCCATGCTTGGTGGACATGCGCTGGATCGCCTCGCGTGCACAGAGAAAATAGCTGGTAATGTTGGTGACGAAAATACGATTCAAGCGTTCGGCTGTCATCGCTTCGACGCGCATCTGCGTTGCCAAAATGCCCGCATTGTTGACCAGCGCCGTAACGGGCCCCAAAGCTTGATCGATGGTGGCGAACAAGCGCAACACATCTTCCTCGATTGACACATCGGCAGCGACGGCTATCGCTTGGCCGCCCTTTTGTTGGATTTCCTGTACAACACGCTCTGCCGCCGCTTGATTGGTAAGGTAATTGACACAGACGCGATAGCCGCGCACTGCTCCAAGTCGCGCGGTGGCAGCCCCAATCCAGCGGCTGCTGCCAGTCACCAGTAACACGTTGTCCAAGACGATGATCCTTTCTTTGGCGGTTGTGTTGCTCAAACCGCTGTGACATCCCACAACTGAAACGCCATTTCTTCTAATGTAGTCGCCGTCAATAGGTCGGGTCGGTGCTCGGCAATGGGGCCAAAGGGATTGAACGCAAAGAGCAGCGTCGCCACCATTGCCCGTTCGACGAAACGTCTGGGCAAGGCTGCGTCAAAGCCATAGGCTTGCAGGAATGGTTTGAGCAAGGTTTTGTCGAGTTGAAAGAGCGACAGATGCAGCGCAACCAATTCGTAGATCGGATCACCGACCCACGCGTCGCCAAAGTCGATGAGGCCGATGGGTTGCCAATGCCCAGCGCGAAATTCGCCCAGCAAATGGTCATGGGTGAGATCGGCGTGGATCAGGACGGCATCTGTCCCCACATTGAGGCGTGGATGATCGGCCAAATAGGTGGGGATTTGCTCCAGTAAATGAGGCGGCAAGCTGTTCCATTGGCGATGATTGGCCACACACTGTGCATAGCGCCCGTCGATATAGTGCGTAAACGCCTGCCGCAACTCGACTAAAATCGGTGTCTGCCCGACAGGGATGCTGTGTAGCTGACGCAGCGTCTGACCGAGCAGGGTCGCAATCACCAGGCTATCGGGCTGACTAACTCGATCGCGCACCTCGCCAAAACTTTGTCCGGGAATGACGGTGGTAATGATATAGGGCCAACCCCCATCTTCTTCCAGTGTGCCACTCGCCACCAACTGCGGCACCGCCATTGGCAACCCAGATAGGAGGTGCTGATAGAGCGCGCGCTCAATGCGATAGCTGCGCGCGCCGGTGAATAAACGCGTTTCATAAAATTTGAGAAAATGTTGCTGCCGATCATCGCCAAAGCGAAAGACGGGATGGGTGCCTGCCAGCCCGGCCTGAACAGTTGTTGCCACCAGTTGATGACGTTGCGCAACCTGTTCAACCGCGCCCCGCCAGACAGTAACATCGGTAAAAAGACGTCCATACTCTTGGACGGTTGCATACTGCTGCATGATGTTTGTTCCGCATTGGTATCGGTGATTGTTGGTACCCTAGTAGAGCGTTACGTAAGTTTTAATTGTTTACTGTACTAGCCTAGCAAAAAAAGCTGAATCGGTCAAGCGATAATAGCGTTGTTCCCAAATCGATTCAGTTGGGTTGCCTGGGCCGCT
>DAOTTR010000832.1:0-4530 GCA_034437715.1 Caldilineaceae bacterium | reverse complement strand
CGGATAAAAGCATGATCATTCTGCGCGGAGCCGAGCAGCAACCCGTGCAGTTGGCCCCCGGCGCCAAAGTTCTCACCGTGACCATTGCCAAGTTGAACCCCCTCTTTGGTCAGAAAGATCTAGCAGGCTTTGATCAAGAACTGCGTAGTCGTGGTTTCCAAGTGGAACACTTGCTCAACCCCAAAACGGCAGAACTTCAGGCCGTGGCGCAAAGCTGTGATGCCGTCTTTATCAACGTCTACGTGACGCCAATGACGACAATGGGTACGGCACGGGTCACCCTGGATAGTTTTGCCACCTGGGGCTGGCGCGCCCTTTTTACCGAGCATCCCCATGTCTTCTACACCAGTTTTGGCAGTCCCTATCTGCTTTACGAACTGCCCCATATTCCGAACCTGATCGCAACCTATGGCGGCGCCGACGTATCGCAAAGCGCGGCCGTGAAGGTTTGGCTCGGTGAGATCGAGGCGCAAGGGGTGCTGCCGGTCACGCTGCCGCAAATGAGGATTACACCGTTTGCAAGGTGAGACAGCATCAAATATGCCACTGCGCTTCTCTTTACCCGAAATATCGATGGCCAGCAGGGTCAGTTATGTGTTAGGTAGCGATTGAGGCGGCGTCACTTCATCCGGACGGCAGACGCCGAGAATTAAGCGGCGCCTGCCGTCCGGATGAAGTGACGCCGCCGATCAGCTTTTGCACTTCAGCCAACTCGCGTGTCAAGCCCGATGTGGCAAATTGCGCCGCCGCTATTGCGAAATGCTCGTCGGCCGGTTGCTTTTCGCCCCGTTGCGCCAGTGTCTTGCCCCAGGCAACGTGGGTATGAGCCGCATCCAGGCGCGCGCCGCCCTCATCGAACGCGCGCAGGCTTTCGGCAAAGTGCAAATCCACCGCAGTCCAGGCTGACGGCTCTAGGGTCGCAAGTGCCTGCGCCCACACCCGCTGCGCACTGCCCTCACCCCACAGATCACCCTTTGCGGTGACAGCGGCTATCGTTTGTTCAGCTAAGCTTACGGCTTGTTCGCACTGCCCGCTGTTCAGAGCTAGTTCCATCTGGATGATTGGATAAAAAATCTTGTACCAATACCAATCGCGTCGTTGCATATGTGCAAGATCTGCCGGCGCCAGATCGTACTCGCCTTGCCGAATCCTGAACCAGCTTCGCATCATATGAACCATATTCAGACAAGTGATCCGCATGATCGCCCAACTCTTTCACGCCGATCTGACAGCCCAGCCCAGCGCGGATCATGCCGGTTTGCTGGGCACCACCACCATTGGCTCGTCCGAAGCGGTGATGCTGGCGCTGTTAACGCACAAATGGAACTGGAAAGCGCGCCACCGGCACAATCCGCGACGCTCCGCTAAAGACCAGCCCTATTTGATCATTGGCACCCATACCCACGCCTGTTTTGCCAAGTTTGCCCGTTACTTTGATGTCGCGGTGAAGTGGATTTCGCTAACGTCTGGCTGTTATGCCGTACATGCCGAGCAGGTCAAAGCCATTCTGGAGACGCGCATTTGTGATGACCCAGAAGTGATGGAAGCCTGTGGCTATCCGGCAGCGGAGGTAGGAGAGCGCCGGGTAGGGGAGTTGGTGATGGCGGTGGGCTGCGTCGTTGGTACCACCTATACGGGTGATCTGGATGATGTGGCGGGGATCGATGCTTTGTTAACGCAGGGCAACTGGCCGATTCCAATTCATGTCGATGCGGCGACTGGTGGTTTTATTCTGCCTTTTACCCCGGCTGAGAATGCCAGCAATGCGCTGCTTTGGGACTTTCGCCTGCCTCACGTCCAGTCAATCAATGTCTCGAACCACAAATATGGCCTGGTCTACCCAGGGTTGGGCACGATTATTTTTCGTAATCCGACCATTGTGCCGGAAGCACTGCTGGTCGATGTACCCTATCTCAGTGGCCACCTGCGCAACTTCAGTCTCAATTTCTCGCGCCCGAGCAGTGGTGTGGTGCTGCAATATTATAATTTTCTGCGCTTGGGTAAGAGCGGCTACCAAGAGATGGTGCAAAGCTGCCTGGCCACTGCCCAAGCGCTCGCCGCCGCCATCCAAAGCTCGGCTACTTTGCAATCCTATTTTGAAATCATCAGCCGCACCGATTATTTTCCGGTTGTGGCCTTGCGCATCAAAGTCGAGTGGGTGGACATCTGCCCCTTCACGTTGACCGACCTAGCCCAGGTGCTCAAAAGTCAGGGCTGGATTGTGCCGGTCTATCACCTACCCGCCCACGCCGAACAAATTGAAGTACTGCGCGTGGTCGTGCGCAGCCATTTTACCCCAGCCCTGGCCTGCGCCTTTCTGCGTGCCTTGGAGCGCGCCGTGCAGTGGCTTATGGGCCATTCACTCACCACCCAGCATTTGTCAGTACACCAGCAGCAGTAGACCGCAATCGCAAACCAAGTTTCTCGTAGAAACCTGGTTTGTAACAAAAGTCAAAGGAAATGATTCATGCAAACGCTACAAACCCCCACCGACATTTTCAACTTCTTTGGCGCCAACCAAACGCCTTTCTATTATATTAGCACCTCGACCTTTAATCTGCTGGGAATGGATGCCCGGATTAACAACCTGCGCTTTATCAATACAATCAACAGCTTTGCCGGTCACCATCCCCACGTCTTTGTACCGCCGGGCGCTCATGCCCACGGCCGGCAAGGGATTGAAGCGGCCAACAATGACCTGCTCAACGATCCGGCCGTCGCGGACTATGTACGCTGTGGCGGCGCTGATGGTTACGCCCTCTTTTTGATGTTTGATGAACAGGTCGAACAACGCGCCCGGCAATTGGGGCTGCGGGTCGCCTTCCCACCGGCCAAGTTACGCGCCGATCTGGATAACAAGATCACCACAACGCGCCTGGGCAATCAGGCGGGCATTCCCTCCGTTCCCAATGTGCTGGCCCATGTCGAGAGCTACGCCGCCTTACGCCAGGTCGCGCGCCACTTGGGGCCGGATCTGGTCGTCCAATTACCCTATGGCGACTCGGGCGCGACAACCTTCTTTATCGCTACGGAAGCCGATTATCGCCTCCATGCCGCGCTGATCGCCGCCCAGCCGCTGGTCAAGATCATGCGTCGCATTCACTGTCGCCAATTGACCATCGAAGGCTGTGTCACCCGCCACGGGACAGCGGTCGGCCCGCTGATGACCGAAATGATTGGTTTTCCCGAATTGACGCCGTTTCAAGGCGGCTGGTGTGGCGACGAGGTCTTTGGCGCCGGCGCATCCAATCTGCTCTCTCCGGCCTTGCGCCAGGTCGCCTACGGGATTACCAGCGCGCTGGGGACAGAATTGCGGCAGCAGGGCTATTGGGGCTGTTTCGGGCTTGACTTCTTGCTAGATCAGGTGAGCGGAGACATCTATTTGGGGGAACTCAACCCGCGCATCACCGGTGTCACCCCACTGACCAGCCAAACTGCGTTAGATCAAAACGCGCCGCCCCTTCTGCTGCTCCATCTGCTGGAAGCGCTGGGCGTGGCCTACACGTTGGATCTGGCGCAATACAATCAACCGTGGCTTAGCGCCACGGCGACCAGCTGTTGGAGTCAATTGATCCTTGAGCGGACCGCGGCCGGCGCGGAGCGTTTCACCCAAGTGCCGCCGAGTGGGGTGTGGCGGATGGCACCGGATGGGACAGTCCATTTTGCTGGCGCAGCCTGCCAAGTCGAAAGCGTTACCAATACCGACGAATGTTTCTTTATCCCCACGGTGGACGCCGGCCATCAACCAGGCCAGGGGGTTTGGCTTCGCCCTGACCGGGTTGGGCAGCGGCTATCTGATCACCCTGGTGGGCTACCAGCCGATCTTTCTGCTCAGCGCCGGCTTCACCCTCCTCAGCGCCGGGCTCTTCTGGCGCTGTTCTAGTGGGACTAGAACTTACGTCTCGTCGTAAATCTACAAGATGCACAACCAAAGCATTCCGTTCATCCACCACAAGGAGGCACTATGCTGAGATGAACTATGACGACCTCGTTATCCAAGCCAACGAAGGCCAAAGTTTCTTCCAGACCGCCGCCGCGCAACGACGGTTGGCGCAGTCACTCGCCCCGACCCAACCGCACCCGATCTTGCTCTGGGTTGGGCAACAGTTGATCGCCCTGGGCCAGCAATTGCAGGGTGAAAGACAGACAGCAGCGTTGCCTGTATCTCCAGTGACATTCGCCCGTTAAGGCCACGTCAAAAAGGAGAGCAACCATGTATATTCGCATTGGCACCGCCACTTGGGATGCTGCCCCAAGAAGCAACGCTGTTGGGTATGATCGATGAGCACGTGCTCTCAGTCATCAAACAACTATAGCCAATAACCGTTTATGTTCAGCCAATCGTGTGCCTTATCGTGAGGTGCACACCTATCACACAAAGGAGTAATCTCATGTACGCAGCGATTCGTCGTTACCTAGGACACCAGACCGACAAAAGACTGCTCCGATTCTCTACTTTGTTTGCCCTTTCCAGGACATAGACAGTGCCATTATGCCTCATTTCGTACATTCTAACCAAAGCGGGTAGAT
>DAOTTR010000831.1:0-4726 GCA_034437715.1 Caldilineaceae bacterium | reverse complement strand
GTACACGATATTTACGTGGCAGTGCAGGCTTTTGATGGATCGGGCACCCTGCTGGGCAGCAGCGTACGCTTCGTCGCCAGTCAAAATGCGACACAGAACATTTCGACCCGCATCGGCTTAGATGTAGCCTGGGTCGGCGACCGCTACAAGGTCGTGGTGCAGCCTTGGGGTCGATCCTGGATTGTAGCAGGCGACTTCGCGGCCACCGGCGCCAGCCTGGGTGCCTGGAGCGATGTCGATGCGCTTTTTGGCAATACCACACTGACCAGCTCGCCCAGCATCGCCTACAACCCGACCAACGGACGCTGGGCCGTGACCTATGTTCGCTCACCTTCGGTGATTGGCACAGCGATGCGCATCGTCGAATATGCGAATGGCGGCAACATGACGGAGACGGCTAACCAAGTCATCGTCGGCAACTTCAAACAGGCCCGCATCGCCTATCATTCGCCGAGCGGGGGCTGGCTGGTTGCCGGCCTGGACGACAGCAATCAGTTGCGCTTCCAGCCCATGCAGAGTGGCCTCACCGACCTGACTGCCAGTCAAACAGGCTTGGCTGGCGCGAGCACGGTGGACAGTTCGCTGGCCTGCCCAGCCGCGCCATCCGTCGCCCTGGTCGATCTGCGCTTCGAGGAATTGCCAGGCGCAACGAGCTTTGCCGATGCCTCGGGCAGGGCCAACAACGCCATTTGTTCTGGGGCAAATTGCCCAGCGGCTGGCTTTGGCGGCGCACCGAATGCTCCGCTCTCTGACTATGCCGTGCAGTTTGATGGCGCGGATGATTTCCTCACCGTCAACCGCAGCGTGCCGGACAGCTTCACTGTTGCCTTCTGGCTTAAAGCGCCACCCGCAGTTGCACCAGACATGCTCCTGCTTGACCAGGGAGCCAACGTCGATGGCGGCTTTGCCGTCTGGTTCAGCCAAGGCCGTCCAGGGCTGCTAATCAATACGGCCGAGAGCATCGTCAGTTCAGGCCGCGTCGATGACAACCAGTGGCACTTTATCGCCGCGACGCGTAACCGGAACAGCGGTGCAGTGGCGCTCTATGTTGATGGCAATCCTACGCCGGTGGCCAGCAATACCTTCGCCACCAGCGCACTCAACGCGGTGAACAACAGCCGTATCGGCAGCGACCGCACCGGCCATCGCGCCTTCAAGGGCACATTGGATCATCTGCAAATCTTCCCCGTTGCGCTAGGCGGTGACGCCATCGAGGCGATCTACAACCGCACCCTGCAATCCTACTGCGTGGCCGCCCATGCCAATGCGGCCCAAACTGGCTTCCAGTGGGCCAAGCTCAATATCCGCCAGCAAGATGTGCGCGGCGGGCGGATCACGGCCAGCGGCGGACTCTCGCTCACGGTGGACGCTGATGCGCCAACCGCCCGCGTTAATGCGCCGCTAAACAACAGCTACATTCAGGGTGGCAACCCGCGGGTAACGATCATTGGTGGCAGCGCCAGCGACCTAATGGCTGGGGTAGGCAACGTGGAAGTCAACGTCAACAACAGCGGCTGGCAACTTGCCACCGGCAAGGAAGCCTGGAGCTATCCACTCGCCGTGACCGAAGGGCTCTACACCCTCCAGGCGCGCGCCACCGATGCAGCAGGCAACATGGGTGCCGCTAGCCCGTCCATTACGGTCATTGCCGACGCCACCGCCCCCGACCTCACGCTGAATGACTTGGGGACAACACCCATTCGCCCCACCCGCAATGGGGCCGGACAGTGGACAGTCAACCTGGCGGGTACCGTCAGCGATCCAGCCCGCGCCGGGCAACCGGGCAGCGGCCTGGCCGCCAATGGGGTGGAAGTATTCGTCGAATCGAGCGTCGTCGGCAGCCTGCCCAACAGTCGCCAGCCTGCCGCTATCACCGGTAACAACTGGTCGCTAGCTTATGTATTGAACGATGTCGCCGACCCGACGGGCATCTACACGGTCACGGTGATCGGCCGCGACAACGTGGGCAATCGCACGGCAGATGTGCGGGGCCGGCTTATGCTCGACGGCGCCGCGCCCGTTGTCAGCCTGAGCCAAACCGATGCCATCAATACGGTGATCAGCAGCACAGTGGCGATCAGCGGTCTGGTGACGGACACGGGTACAATCGCTGGCAGCAGCGCCGGCATCGACCAGGTGGAAATCGCCTTCACAGCAGCCGAACAGATCGCTGCCCTGCCGGCGGGTCTCATCGGCGACGCGGCAGAGGCGCAGCTCAACCGCACTTGGGTTGCGGTCACCCTGACGCAGCGCGGTGCGGGCATAGCGACCAGCGGTTGGAGCTATCAGATTCCAGCCGGGCTGGAAGGTGAATACCAGATCGACTTCCGTAGTACAGACATGCTCGGCAACCGCAGGATCACCCCCAACAACTGGCGCGGCATAATCGACACGACCGACCCACGTCTGGTGATGACAGGCCAGGTGACAGGCGCTAGTTTTGTCGAGAAGTCGGGTCTGCGCCGCTATGAAGTGCGTTTCCTCTGTGCGGCCGTTGATCGCAACTTGGACGCGGCGACTTTTGCTTGCCCCGGTAAAGGCCAAGCTGAGCCAACCCGCACCTTTGCCGACATTCCTGGGCTGCAAAGCCTCTTCCCCGACCTGACCATCCGCAACGGGCTGGCAATCTCCTATACCTTGTGGACCTTGACCCCCACCGCGGAAGCCACGATGCGCGCGTGTGACAGCCTGGGTCGCTGTGCCAGCCTGGTCGCAGTCCCCACGGGGTCAGCTAACACCGGCGGCGCACTGCAAGCGCAGATCATTGCCCCCACCGCCAACAGTTTTGTGGCAGGGACAAACGCGATCAGCGTAACCATTGCTGCCGAGGCGGACGTAGCGCTCAAAGAGGTGACGATCAGCCTGGATAACACGGTTGTGCAGACGCTGACCTTTGCCCAGAACGAGATAGTCACGAACATCCAACGCACGGTGACCATCCCGGTGGCAAACGAAGGGTTACACACCTTGGTGACGCAGGCGACCGATTGGACGGGCGCAACCCAAACTACGCTCTTCCCGGTGACCTTTACTCTCGACACCGCGCCGCCCAGCCTGGCAATCGACGCCAGCACCTTGACTGTAGCTGATACCTGGCAACCAGAGAGCGGGGTTTTACGTTTCAACGGCACAGCCAACGACACGCTCAGTCTAGCCGCGGTGCAGGTGCGCGTCGACGGCGGTGCGTTTGTCGATGCCGCCTTTGCCAACGGCGCCTGGCAGACGGCCTTGCACGTCCAAGACCCGGAAGGCCGCACGCTCACCCTCACTGTGCGCGCCAGTGACCATGCCGGTCGGGTCACTGAAATCACCCAGGCCATCGGTACAGATCTCTCTGCCGCCGATGCGCCCGACACCACCATTGACAGTGGGCCGGGCCCAGGGGGCACCCATCCCAACCCAGACAATGTTGCCACCTTCGGCTTCACGGGGACAGCCAACGCCGTTGCGTTTGACTGCCAACTGGACGACGGCGCCTATCAACCCTGCATCAGCACGACGAGTTATGCCGACCTGAGCAAGGGCGCACACACCTTCCGCGTGCGCGCCATCGACGAACGTGGCTTTGCCGACGTCACTCCGGCTGAAGTAGTCTGGACCGTGGCCGCCAGTGCATTGGATGCCACCCTCACCCAAACGCCGGACGACCCAACCACCAGCCGGAGCGCCGAGTTCCACTTTACAGGCAATGGGGCGGGCTTCCAATGCAGTTTGGACAACGCTGCATTTGGCCCCTGCACCAGCCCGCAGAGATCCAGTATGCTGAAGGATGGCAAGCACACCTTCCTGGTGCGCGCCGTCAATGACAATCACGTTGGTACAGCCGCACGCTTCGGCTGGACGGTGCAAAACGGCGCACCAGTCGCCGCCAGTCAACAGGTGACAACGAGCGTCAACCGTCCACTGCCGATCACGCTGAACGCCAGCGACGAAGATGCGCTGACTTATCGAGTCATCACGCCGCCAGCGCACGGCGTATTGCTCGATTTAGCCCCCACCCTGAGCTATGTGCCGGACAGCGACTACACCGGGACAGACAGCTTCACGTTCAGCGCCGACGATGGTCTAGCCAGTGCCACCCCGGCCACGGTTGACATTACCGTCCAAGCCGCGACTGGTGCCGAGCCGGATACGATTATCACGGCCAAGCCGACTGACCCGACGGTCAGCCGCACCGCGCTCTTCGAATTTACCGCGGGCGCTGGCATCAGCCAGTATGCGTGTGGCCTGGACAGCGCGGCCTTTGTGCCCTGCACCAGCCCGATCACTTACAGTGGATTGCTCCTGGGCAGCCACACCTTCGCCGTGCGCGCGAGCAGCGAACTGGGTGTAGTCGAAACTACTCCGGCCACGTTCAGTTGGACGGTCACTGAGACGATCGATGGGACGAGCAATTTCCTCCTGTTCCTGCCACTCGTGGCCAAGTCTGAGTAGGGTTGCATAGTCAGACCGCCAGGCGTTGTCCCACGCCTGGCGGTCGCTGACTGACTGAGGCCTAGGTAACAGGAATCCTGATAAATAGGGCGAGGCACGCCCTATCGACCGGGTGGTACGATTTGATGCTCAGCCCAGATGACTGGCAGCCTCTGTGCCAATCACGCCATGGCGCCCAACGCGATCAAGGCGGCGCGTTGGGTCTCGGAAATCCCGGTCAAATTGTGAATATCCATCCGCTCATAGGGTCGATCAATGCGCAACGTGCGCATAAGTTCGGCGCGCGCAATCT
>DAOTTR010000830.1:0-6852 GCA_034437715.1 Caldilineaceae bacterium | reverse complement strand
CCGACGTGGCCTACACCTTGGATGGCGGCGAAGTGGGCAAATTGGTCTATGAAACCTTTTCTGCTGACAAGGCCGTGGTCAAGGTGACCGGCGTTTCGACCCATCCCGGCAGCGCCAAGGGCAAGCTGGTCAATGCGCTGCATCTGGCGGCCAAGATTATCGATCTCTTGCCACAGGACAAGCGTACCCCCGCCACCACCGCCGATCGCGATGGCTTTATCCATGTGTACAAGCTGGATGGCGATGCCAGCGCCGCCACGATCCAGTTTATCCTGCGCGACTTTGAGCGCGACGGGTTGGCCGGTCATGGCGGGTTGGTGCGTACCCTCTGCCACGCGGTGGGCGCGACTGAGCCACGCGCCACTATCGAATGCACGATCACGCCCCAATATCGCAATATGCGTTACTGGCTGGAAAATGACATGCGCCCAATTGAGCTGGCGATCCATGCCATGCGCGCCGTGGGCATCGAAGCGGTCTTTGATCCCACGCGCGGTGGTACCGATGGATCGCAATTGACCGAAATGGGGGTGCCTACGCCCAATTTGTTTACGGGGATGCAGAACATTCACAGCCCGCTCGAATGGATTAGCGTGCAGGATATGGCGCAGGCCACTGCCGTTTGTGTGCAGTTGGTACAAGAGTGGGCGAAAGGAGAATCGCAATGAGCACGCTTCGTTTAAACGCCCAACAAATTCCCGAATTGCAACCTACGCTGGAATTGCAGGCGCTGGTGCAGGACGCGGCCCGCCATCGGTTTACGGCCACCAACCAAACTGACGCCGAAGCGTGGCAACATGCTTGCCGTGTCGCGCTGAAAGAAACCCTAGGCTTTTTGGATACGCCCGCGGTCGATCCGGCACCGCGCGTGGTGGAAGAAACTGATCGCGGTGATTTTATCCGGCGTAAGGTGGTCATTTCGACTGCGGCGCATGCGCGGATGCCGGTCTATTTGCTCATCCCCAAAGGCGCGACCGAGCCGCTGCCTGTGGTGGTCGCCTATGCCGGTCACGGCTATGGCGTCAACGACATTGTGGGTTTGTGGGAAGATGGTGAGGAACGCTGGAGCGAGGATGGCTATCACAAAGACTTTGGCATTGCGCTTTGTCGCCGCGGCTTTCTGGTCGCTGCGCCCGAGATTGCTGGTTTTGGCGAGCGCCAAACCGATTACAGCTATCTGAATCGGGAACTGGGCCAGGCGCCGCCGACCACCTGTCACAATGCGGCGACCTATGCCTTTATGCTGGGCAAATCGCTGGTCGGTATGCGTGTGCGCGATGGGATGCGCCTGGTTGATTATCTGGAAACGCTGGACTATGCTGATACCAGCCGCTTGGGTGCCATGGGCATTTCTGGTGGCGGTATGGCGACCTTCTTTCATGCGGCGCTTGATCAGCGCATCAAAGCCAGTGTGATCAGCGGTTACTTTAGCAGCTTCCGCGCCAGCATCTTGGCCATGAACCACTGCACCTGTAACTTTGTGCCCGGCCTGCTCACGATTGGTGAGATGGTCGATATTGCCGGGTTGATTATGCCGCGGCCCATGCTGGTCGAAGCGGGCACACGCGACCCGATCTTTCCGATTGCCACCGTGCGCGCAAGCATGTTACGCACGCGTGAAATCTGTGCGACGCTGGGCGGCAACCCTGATCAATTGCTGGAACTGGATGAATTCGAGGGCCGCCACCGCATTAGTGGCCGGCGTGCCTATGACTTTTTGTGGGAACAACTGGTTGAAAAATGGGCAGTGCCTAGCGACTTGCCAAGTCTAGAGGGAAGGAACTAAATCGATCCGCAGGCGAGCAGTAGGGGTCTTGTAGACCCCTACTGCTCGCCTGCGTGTGTAACATCTACATGAATTAGCGCGCGGTCATCGGCAAGAAGATCTGCGTGGCGGGTGCACCTGCTTCGTTGACTGTTAATACAACGGTCATCTGCTCGGCTTGTCCACTATTATTTTGAATACTCAGGTTGCCCGTATAGACACCAGGGAGCAGATTCCAGTTCATGCTTTGGATCGCCAGGGTATCTGGTCCCGCCCCCGTGCGCTGGGCAAAGAGCCAGGGTGCCGTGCTCGTAATGCTCCAACTGCCACCATTGGGCAGGTGTAGCGCGATGGGTTGGCTATCTGTATTGCGCAAATGCAATGTGCGCAGATCGGCCTGGGGCGCACCTTGTCCCCCCAAGCGCAGGTTGTCCAGCCACAAAACCCCGCTACCTGTACCAAACTCGAAGACGGTTTCAAAGCCGACAAGATTGGCCAGGTTCAACCCTTTGCTCGCAAAGGCACTCAGGGGAATCTGGACCAATTGCCAGCTATCCTTGAGGGTTACGTAGTCGACCAGGGCCACGCCCACGCGTGCACTGCCATCTGATAGGTAGAAGCGTGGCGCGACTGTTTGATTGCCACCTTTGACCCAGGCTGTGAGCAGGCCATCGGCGGGGAGGGACGCAGGATTTAACGCACTGCGCCAGAGTGCATAGCCGCCGTTTCCAACCGTATACGCCAGCTTGAGCGCTGCCCCGGTCGCTTCGGTGGCATCCCCTGCTTCGATGGTCGGCACAATTGTGCTATTGGGCGCTGATGTGGCATAGCTACCCCCCTGACCATTCTTCTGGAAGTTATTGTCATCGAAATTGTCAATGACAATCGGTGTCACCAATCCGGTGAGACGCATTTCGCGGATATAGACTTGTCCGCTTCCCGGCAAATAGCCATTGTAGAAGGTGAGGCTGAGACTCTGGATGGCGCTACGGTTCAATGCACTATTGAACGAAGACAACGGGATCTGCACCCATTGCCATTCGGTGGTAATGCCACCGGGCAGCAGATCGCCCACGCTGAGATACGGCTCATAATTCTGGGCATCGCGCAGCCCAATGTGTAACTGTTCGCCCCCTTGCGCCCCCCGTACCAGCAGATTGATGGTAGTGTAGGCTGTCAGATCGCTCTGGGGTAACTCGGTATAGTAACCCGCATACTGGGCATCCTGCGCCACGTTGTAGTCGAGGAGCAACTGTTCCTCAAACAGATAGGCCAGCAATTGCCCACCGTTGCTCGGATTGTTAAAGATGCCGCTCTTGCCACCCAAGCGATTCTGAAGATGATCGCCGCCAAAATCATTGACAAGCAAACTGGTCCGGTCGTCAACGCGATAGCGATAAAAGCTATTCGGCGCATCCACCGGGATCTGACTGACATAGCCATTGACATGGTTCGCCATGACATAATAGCGGATGTCGCTGCCCAGTGGTTGAGCGGGTAGCTCCCCTTGGAAGACGCTACTCACGCTGGCTGCTTGGACGCCGTTCATGGGGGTTGACTGGTAAGATCGTCCGCTGTCCAAGCTGTAGTGGAGCGTCATGCTTGCGACATCGGCTCCGGCGGGCACCGTCATCTGCACCGTGCGCGGGCCGGTGTCGCCGTTGCTTTGGGCCAGGGCTGTGGCTTGCAGTAGGCCATTGTTGGTAAAACTTACCTGATCGAGGGCCAGGCTGAGGCTGCGGCCGGTTGTTTGGGCATTGACCCACACCACAGCCTTAAGATCGGTGCCCGTCCAACCCATGGCTTGCCCAAAGCCGCGTTGCTGGAACTGGCTGATCGGAATAATATATTGTCGCCATTCACTATCGGGCGTAAAGGTAGTCTGATAGTAGTCGGCATCGGCGATGCCAGTTGTCTCTAAGATGACACGGACGGGTGCGCCATCGCCCTTGGCCCAGAAGCGTAGTGCGCCATAGGGACTGACATCTACGGGGCGACCATTCGGATTCAAGGTGCGGCCCAAGCCAACTTCATCGGCGCGTGTGCTGGCGCTGGTTTCAACGCTGGCACAACCGGCCAGCAGCAGATCCGTCGCATCGATCCCACTCAATGGGCGGCACTCGCCCAGGCTTAGTTCAGAGCGGGCATTGGCATTGTTTTCTACCTTGAACCAGAGGCCGCCGCCGCTGTACACTTTGTCGGTAAAGCCGTTACTTTCGATATAGATGGTGGCGTCTAACAAGCCAGGAAAGTTGATCGGCGATTCCAGACCACCAACCGGTACATTCAGTTGATATTCAAAAGTCTGGAGCGTTTGGCGATCCAGATGATTGCGCCAGGAGCCGTAAATGCGCACCGATTCTGTGGTCTCGGCGACTGAGGCGAGTTGGAGATAGACTGCATCCCCTGCATAGCGGACCTTCTCTACAAAAATCTCTGGCTCGACCGGTTCAACTTCATTGTGATAGATGACCTGCCAAGCGCCTTCCTCAAAGGTGCTCAGATTCATCAAGATGCCTTGCAAAAGCTCACGGCTATCGATCAGGCTGTTGCTCCAAATCTGTATGTTAAAGACATAATCGAATTGGAAGTCAAATTCTGGATTATAGTCATCTTGGATCCAGCGGCTGTCGATGTGGAATTGTTTGTCCGTCTCATTGACGAAGATATGGAAAAGCAACGCATCTTCGCGAATGGTGTCGCCATTGTTGGCAAAGGAGTGCCAGAACCAAGCTTGATTTGCCGGCGGCACGTTGATGGCTAGCGACGAAATTTCCTCAAATTCATAGCCCTTAAAGCGATTGCAGACGGCATAATCATGCACGTAGGGGCCACCCACCGAAAGAATCCCTAGCACTGCGGCCTGGGTTTGCCCGCTGCTATCGACAAAGTCAACTGCCTTGGCATCGGGCGCATTGGTCACCGCCAACACATCGACGGGCACGGCTGCGGTGGGGGTCGTGTTGTTGGGTCCGACCGCAGGCATGAGATCATCTAGCTCGATTGTGGCGGGGCGCAAGAGGCGTGCTTTGTGCCAATTCAAGGTTTCTACTTCGGCGGCGGCTGTCGCGGAATCTGCCTGGGGCGTATTGCCGATGCCGCCGATAAAGGTGCTGGGTGCGCCAGGTAGCGGGCCAGATTCTAACCCGCCATTGCCGCCTGTTTGCACACCGGTATTGGGCTTGATACCATTATCGCGCCAGCTGACTTCCTGGCCGTTGTTCGGATACGCTTTCAGCGGATGCTCTACCTGACCATTGACAGAACCCCATACTTTATGATCCTTATCAACACTCTGATCCAAACCATCTTTATCTTTGTCGTTGCCGTTGAGCTTGATCTCGGCCTCGATTGTGTCGGATAATTTATCATTGTCGGAGTCGCTGTCCAGATAATCGGGGATGCCGTCACCATCGCTGTCAAGGGGCTGAAAGCCGCTTCCAAACGCGCTATCGATCCCATTCTCGGCAATTTTGCCAGAGGGGGCGATGTAGTCACCCGTTGTTTGCGCCTCGACCACATCGGGAATGCCATCGCCATCGGCGTCCAGATCAAGAAAATCGGGAAGCTCATCGCCATCGCTGTCGGGCACCGAACCGGCTGCGCCCAAATCCGTTTCACTGTCAACCATGCCATCGCCATTTTCGTCTTTCAGGCCAGCCTCAACAATATCCAAAATGCCATCGTTGTCGCTGTCCAGATCGAGCGCGTTGACAATGCCGTCGCCATCGGTGTCCAGGGTGCAAGCATCCAGCGTGAAGAATTGAATCTCATCCAGGAAGTTGCCCACGGTACCATTGCCACTGGCGGTTTTGACGGCTTGGTAGAAAAAACGCGTGGTTGTCTGCCCATCGGGTACTGTATATTTGCCTTGATAGACTTGCCATTCTTTGTTGCCTGTCGAAAAGGTGCCCAGGGTTGTAAGGTTCTTATCTTTGGGGAGGCCGACCAATAACTCAACTGTATCGACACCGCTGCGGCCACGGTGGGCAAAGGACCAATACATGGTGCTGCCTGGTGTGGTGGTAATGTCTTGATACAACGCTGCCACCTGATTGGCATTGATTTCGGCAAATTGATGACCTTTATAGGCTGGCACGCCTTCAAAGCCGCTCTGCCAGATCTCGATTTCTGAATCGGTGGCTGTCGTTTCCCAACCCTCGACCATAAATGATTTGTAGGCAACGGAGGTAGGCTGAAGCTTACCAAAGTTTTTGCTGGCGAGCTTGTAGGTTTTATTCACATCGGGCGCTTCAAAGGAACCATCCACAACCGCCACCGGCACTTCACCAATAAAGCCGAGACATTCAACGCCATTCGGAATACCATCTTTGTCGTCATCGGTAATGTCGGCGTTGGTGGCTGTCTCTGTTTGGAGGAGAGTTGGGTTTGACTGGGCATGAATGGGCGGGCTATTACCATAGCCCAGGCTGAGTAACGTGATAAAAAGTAATGATAAGGGTAATTGATAGATTGACTTCGATAAGCGAAACATTTGTATCCTTTTCACATGGCCCTCCGTGCGATCACGGACGATCTGAGATCGTAGCATTTAATTTCGGATCTGCCATTTGACAAATGTCTAAGATAACTTGATTTTTTGTAAGAAAAAACTAAACTTACCTCGGCCAAAAGATGGCTTCTACCTTAATGGATTATAAAATGGCTCAGCAGGATTTCCTGCGGTGCTCATTGCGATCAGCTATCCACTGGGTGGCGGTGCAATGCAGGCTAAACGCTTCGCCTCGCCCGTGACCACATGCGAGCCAAGAGCGCCATAAAATTAATCAGCAGATTTGTGTATCTTTGGGAGTAATCCACTTATCAACCTGCCTACAATGTACTATAACCTTTCTGGATAATACAGTATGCGATAGGTACTTCTTTGTCAAAGGCGTGTCTTCGGTATATGATAGTCTGTAAGTTTATCTTTAGTTTATGGCAAAATAGTGTAACCCTACCATGGTCGATTTGTCCCTTCAGCCCCAAGAGCATGACACGAGCCCGCCGCAAGTCAATCCGCCACGGCGCTTATCCGCACAACTGCCGTGGTCGGTGGACTTGCGACTTTTGGTTGCGGTGTTGGG
>DAOTTR010000829.1:0-10632 GCA_034437715.1 Caldilineaceae bacterium | reverse complement strand
TAGCGCCACGGATTGCGCAGCCCCACTGCCCAAATCTCATCGCGCACATCTGCGCCATTCCAGTCTGCTGTGAGCCAGGGATTGTCGGCGGGGATGGTGTAGGGCTGGGCTGGATCGCTTGTGACATCCAGGCGCAACATCTTGCCCAAAAGCGTCTCTGGGTTTTGGCCATTGCCGTAGCGATCGCCGCCACCACCGCCATCACCCATACCAATGTAGAGATAGCCGTCGGGGCCAAAGGCTACCATGCCACCGTTGTGATTCGACGCGGGCTGCTCGATCTGCAACACGACCGCTTCGCTGGCCGGGGCTGCTTGATCGGGGTCATCGGCGTTCACTGCATAACGCGCGATCACTGTATCGCCATTGCTGTCGCTATAGTTGACAAAAAAGAAGCCGCTTTCGTTCGCATTGGGCGCAAATGCCAATCCTAATAACCCCTGTTCGTTGCCATTACTATTTACGCGATCGCGAATATCCAGAAAGGGCGCGTCAAGCAATGCGCCATCAACCAGCAGGCGAATGACACCCGCTTTTTCTACGATAAAGAATCGCGCATCGTTGGCATGGGTGGCAAATAAGGGCGCGTCTAAGCCTTCTACCACCGGTTCCAATGTGATCGTAAATTCGTCGGGCGCAAAAGCGACCGTAGCTGTGGGTACTGTGGTGCTGGTGGTCTCTGTGATGACTGCGGTGTTGGGCATAGTCGTGGCTGGGCCGCGCATGGGCACAGTAACCCCGCCGCTACACGCCATCAACAAGCAGGTTGTTGCGCTTAGCAGACCGATTGTTGGCAAACGCCAGCCCGACAGATAGGTAAATATTGGCATCTTTTTCTCCTGAGAAAGTTGATACTTGGTCAGTAGGATTGATTCAATTAGCAATTAATAAATGTTAATGCAAACTGGCCGTAGTGTATATTGGATATACACCAACCTCTGCGAGTACGCTCCCATTTGCGCAAGAACTGACCGATCCTATCGGCGATCATTTGCCAATCGCGCTCATATCGTACATAATTTTGGACAGACGATTTCTCGCCATTTAATGACTGATTCGAGTAAGCTATGGTCCCTACAAAAACAATATCCGCTGTGCACGAACCTAGCCAAATCAATGCTGCCAACTATGAACTGGTCGTCGGCATGGAAGTGCATGCCCAGGTGTTGACACGCTCCAAGATGTTCTGTCGCTGCGCCACCGACTATGCCGGCGCGCCGCCCAATACACGCGTCTGCCCCGTTTGCTTGGGCATGCCAGGCGTGTTGCCCGTGATCAACAAAGCCGCCATCGAAGCGACGATCAAGAGCGGACTCGCCCTGAATTGTACAGTGGCCGAGACGGCCATCTTTGCACGCAAAAACTATAATTACCCTGATCTGCCCAAAGGCTATCAGATCACCCAATACGAATTTCCCCAGTGCGAAAATGGCTGGCTGGACATTGAGCGGGAAGATGGCTCGACCACGCGCATTCGCATTCGGCGTGTGCATTTGGAAGAAGATACTGGGCGCTCGGTGCATGAAGGCTACTACTCGTTGATCGACTTAAATCGCGCCGGAACGCCGCTCATGGAGATTGTCACCGAAGCTGACATTCATAGCGCCGAAGATGCCTATGCCTACCTGACCAAGTTGCGCGCCATTCTGCGCTACCTGGGTGTCAATAGCGGTGACATGGAAAAAGGCGCGCTGCGTTGTGAGCCCAATATCAGTGTGCGCACACTTGAGCAAAAAGCGCGCGGCGAATATGGCACCAAGGTCGAAGTGAAAAATCTCAACAGCCTGCGCGCGGTTCGCAGCGCCATTGCCTATGAGATGACGCGCCAGATTGGGGTGTTGGAAAGTGGTGGTGTCATTCAACAGGTGAACATGGGGTGGGATGAAGATCGCCAGTGTACAGTGCTACAGCGTAGCAAAGAGAGCGCGCACGATTATCGCTATTTCCCCGAACCCGATCTGCCGCCTGTAGAAGTGAGTCGGGCTTGGGTCGCTACGTTGGCGGCTGGGTTGCCCGAATTGCCTACTGTCAAACGCGAGCGCTATGAAGCAACCTGGGGATTGCGCCGGATCGAAGCGGAACTTCTGAGCAGTGAAAGTTTGGTAGCACAATTTTTCGAGAAAACAGTGGCAGCTTATGGCACGGAAGATGGCAAGCCAAAGCGCGTAGCCACCTGGATGACCGGCGAACTATTCCGCCTGATCTATGCCGATGGCGAAGGGCAAGATCTGCGCCAAATTGCGGATGTGAAGATTCAACCGGCACAATTGGCTGCTCTGTTAATGCTGGTGGATAGTAAGCTGATCAATCTCAACACGGGCAAGCGCGTGTTGGAAATTATGTACAACAGTGGAGAAGATGCGGCAACCATCATCGAGCGCCAAGGATTGGCAATGGTCAGCGACACGTCGGTGATCGATGAGGCAATTCATGCAATTTTTGCCGCCAGCGCCGATGAGCTAGCCCGCTATCGTGGCGGCGAAGAAAAACTATTTGGCTTTTTCATGGGCCAGGTAATGCGCGCCACCAAAGGCAAAGCAGATCCCAATGCGGCGCGCCAGCGATTGCAAGAGCTGATTCAGGCGAAGAACTAAGGCTAATCCAAAAAAATAAGTAACCGTAGGGGCATGAGGTGTGGCGGATGAAAGTCACGGCACAACCGAAGATTTCTCCCGCCACACCTCATGCCCCTACCGCGCGCATATCGTTTATTTTTTGGAGTGGCCTTATGCGAATTGATTGCACCATCAGAGATCTTTAGGGTCTGGGCGTAAGTTCTGTGTCATTTAGCT
The DNA here is from genome assembly GCA_034437715.1 of Caldilineaceae bacterium. GTDB lineage: Bacteria > Chloroflexota > Anaerolineae > Caldilineales > Caldilineaceae > JAHBVH01. The sequence goes on along the minus strand of DAOTTR010000829.1, from coordinate 7,840 downwards.
TTGTCCCGCGCGCAGCGCCTGCAACTTCTGGAAAAGTTCCTTCTCCTCGACGCTCAGATCGGTGGGCAATTTAATCATTACCTCTGCCAACAGATCCCCACGTTTGTCAGGCTGCTTGAGTTGTGGCATCCCCAGGCCGCGCAGGCGGAAGGTACGCCCATTCTGTGTACCACTGGGAATGGTCAGCAGCACGTCCCGTTCCAAGGTGGGGATTGAAACCTCGCCACCCAACAGCGCCGTGTAGATATCCACCGGCACCTGCACGCGTAGATCGTCACCATTGCGCGTGAACTTCCCGTGGGGCAACACTTCCACTTTCAGCAATACGTCACTCTGTCCAATCGCACCGCGCATCCGTACTTTGGAGCCGGTCTGCACTCCACGTGGGATGTTGGCTTGCAAGCGCGTGCCGTCACTGCTTTCCAAGGTGCGCGTCGCCCCCTGAAATGCTTCTTCCAGCGTGATCTTTACACCAACTTCCTGGTTGCGTGGCTGAGTATTGGCCGCATTGGCAAAGGGATCGAAGCCCGCGCCACCACCGGTTGTGCGATAGCGTGGTCCGGTGCGGCGTCCGCTGGGATCGCTGCCAAAGAGCGTGCCAAAAAAGTCCGAAAAGTTGTTGCCGCGCATGAACTGTTCAAACTCTTCGGGGCTAACCGTGCGCCGTTGATCGCCACCATTCACACCACCCCAGTTAAAATCTTCGGGCCGCCCACCCGCACGCGTATATTGCTCCCACTGCGAGCCAAAGCGGTCATATTTGCTGCGCTTGTCAGGATCAGAGAGCACCGTATTTGCTTCATTGACTTCCTTAAACTTGCGCTCGGCTTCCTTATCGCCCGGATTTTTGTCCGGATGATATTGTTGCGCAAGTTTGCGAAAGGCACGCTTGATCTCTTTCTCATCGGCAGTTCTGGCGATGCCCAGAATCTGATAATAATCTTTATATTCCATAGTCTACCCTTTGCTCACAATGACGCGGGCGGGACGCAACAATTTTTCCCCTTCGCGATAGCCAGCTTGCACCACTTGGCTGATATGCTGTGCGGGGGTCTCGGTGTTTTCTACGTAGCCAATCGCTTCGTGCAAATTGGGATCAAAGAGCGTACCTTCGACATCCATGCGTTCAATGCCGTAGCGGCGCAAATTGTCCATAAACGCGCGCCGTGTAGACTCAATGTTCTCGATAAAGCTGCGCATTTGTTCGCTCTCAACGTGACCCGCATGTTGTAGCGCCAGATCCAAATGATCGGCCAGCGGCAACATGTCTTGTAGAATTTGGTGGCGGGCCTCAACCACCGACGCTTCATAGCGCTGCTCCCACCGTTTACGCAAGCTGTCTACCTCTGCCTGTAGGCGCTGATAGCGTTCTTGCCAATTGTCTTCATCGGCGGTTGGCTGGGCTGGCTTCTTGTCTTGGTGCGCGGCCCGCGTCCACAATAACTCTGTTTCGAGTTTCTTGATCGTATTTTCTATCTGTTTCACGTCGCTACTTTGACGTTTGATGACTTCATCCTTGGTCTGCGCTTCGACTTCTTTTTCGTTGAGAAGTCTGCTCTGCTCCAGAAAGCGCCCTTGTAACTCTCGATAGGCCTTGACCAACTCTTCATAATCGGCGAGGGTTGGCACAGACTGTTGGGGGGCAGGACGCCTTGACCGTGGGTCAAACGGATGATAGGGACTTGCCATGCCAGTTCCTCCTCCTGTTACACTGTAACGCAATTTTTGATCGGTAGTAAAGACTTTAGGCCATTGCAAAGCAATAAGTATGCAGTAGGGGCGGCTTGCAGCCGCCCGTTCGCAGCGAGCCAAACGCGGGCGGCTGCGCGGCCGCCCCTACGCATGATTTTGTTTGGCAAGCGCTGGATACTTATTTCTTTGAAAGCGCTTTAGTCTTTCCCCACCCGAACAAAGACTAAAGTCTTACCTACGGTTACCGTGTACTATATAACAATCGCAGTTTAGATAAAACTCTCTGGCGTATACCTGCTGCGCTAGAGAATAGATCGTCTGCCTCTAGCAAACGGGCGGAGCATTTTGCCCCGCCCGCTCTGTTATGGCTTGCTATAGATGTTTTGTGCTAGGCGTACCGCCGATTAAACCTGGCGATATTCACCTTCAACTTCGTCTTCGCTGCCGGCAGCAGGGCCTTGACCAGGTTCACCGGCACCATTCGGTGCGGTGCCATTCGCCGACTGCTGATACATCTGCTGGGTCAGCGCATGGCTGGCCTGTTGCAGTTGCTCGGTCAGCGTACGGATGCGGTTGACATCCTGGCCATCCTTGGCAGCTTTGAGCTCATCAATCGTCTGCTCAATTTGACCACGTTCGGTCGCCGGCACCTTGTCACCCAACTCGCGCAGGGATTTCTCGGTGACGTAGATCAAGTTGTCGGCCGTATTGCTGGCTTCGACCAGATCACGCCGCTTGCGATCGTCACCCTCGTTGTTCTTAGCCTCTTTCACCAAGCGATCGACCTCATCCGTAGACAGGTTGGTCGAAGCGGTAATCTTAATGCTCTGCTCTTTGCCAGTCGCCTTATCCTTGGCGTTGACATTCAAAATGCCGTTGGCATCAATATCAAAGGTCACTTCGATCTGCGGCACACCACGCGGCGCGCCAGGAATACCATCGAGCCGGAAATTGCCCAGCGTCTTGTTGTCATGCGCCATGGGGCGTTCGCCCTGCAACACATGAATATCAACCGCGGTTTGGCTATCGGCGGCGGTGCTGAACACTTCGGCCTTCTTGGTTGGGATGGTGGTGTTGCGTGGAATCAACGCCGTCATCACGCCACCCAATGTTTCCAGGCCCAGGCTCAACGGTGTCACGTCGAGCAGCAACAGGTCACTGACCTCGCCGCCCAAAACGCCGCCTTGAATTGCGGCACCCACGGCCACCACTTCGTCGGGATTCACACCTTTGTGTGGCTCTTTGTTGGTCAGGCTGCGCACCAAGTCCTGAATCATCGGCATACGGGTCGAACCACCGACCATCACCACTTCGTGCAGATCCTTGGCGGTCAGGCCCGCATCCCGCAGCGCGCTATGGAATGGTTGCTTGCAGCGCTCTACCAAATCAGCTGTCAATTGCTCGAATTTGCTGCGCGACAGGTTCAGCGCCATGTGCTTGGGACCGGTGCTGTCTGCCGTAATAAAGGGCAGGTTAATCTCGGTCTGTGGTGTAGACGAAAGTTCAATTTTGGCCTTTTCTGCGGCCTCGCGCAAGCGTTGTAGGGCTTGGCGATCTTGGCTCAGGTCAATGCCCTGTTCTTTCTTGAATTCGTCGATCAACCAGCGCACAATGCGCTCGTCCCAGTCATCACCACCCAAATGGGTGTCACCATTGGTGGCCTTCACTTCAATAACGCCGTCACCAACTTCCAGGACCGAGACGTCAAACGTACCACCACCCAAGTCAAAGACCAGAATCGTTTCGTCGGTTTTCTTGTCGAGACCATAGGCCACCGCCGCGGCGGTTGGCTCGTTAATAATGCGCAAAACTTCGAGACCCGCAATTTGGCCGGCATCTTTGGTCGCCTGGCGTTGGCTATCATTGAAGTACGCAGGCACGGTAATGACTGCTTGCTTCACTTCTTCGCCCAAATAGGATTCGGCATCGCGTTTGAGCTTGCCCAATACCATGGCGCTAATTTCTTGGGGCGTATAGCTGCGATTCTTCACGGGAATCGACACACGCGCGTCATGATTGGGGCCTTCAACAATCGTATAGGAAACCATGCCGGTCGTGCGTTTGGTTTCGCTATCCTCAATGCGCCGACCCATCAGGCGCTTTACCGAATAGACAGTATTTTCTGGGTTGACAACAGCTTGGCGTTTGGCCGTAATACCAACCAGACGCTCGCCATTTTTTGCAAAGGAGACCACCGACGGTGTCGTGCGGTTGCCTTCGGCATTGGCGATCACCGTGGGATTGCCACCTTCCATTACGGCAACAACACTGTTCGTTGTCCCTAAGTCAATACCAATAATTTTACCCATGTTTATGCTCATCCTCCGTTACTCTCATCAATCCAATGGATCGATTAAGATCGCTAAATCGTTTCTATGTATACACTTGATTTCTCGACAGGTTCATTCTCCCTGGTTCCGTTGTGACATACTATGATGTGACATCATACGGTCAGAACAAACACTGTTAGAAATTCGCTGTTAGAAATTCTCGACTGTTAGCTATAGTATACGCGCACAACATAAGTTAGGCGTATGGTTTGTATTAGCAAAGTGTTTGAATTCAGGCATCTAGCGTTGCACTGGCCGTATGCTACGCGCACAAATCATAAAAAATGGGACCTACTACGCCAAGGTTAAATTTCATCACCCGCTGCGCTGAATTCATTCAACACGAATTTAACCTTGGCGTACTACCCAGCCATCCCCGCCCAGCCACCCCCGCAAGCGGAGGAGCCAAGGTTCCCGGCTCCGCTTGCGGTAACCTTTACCCGCAAGTTGGCAGTAGGGAAGGCGTGCCGGGGACGGCCCAGCGGCATGACGGCACTCCGCTATGTTTTTGGGCCGTCCCCAGCACGCCCTCCGTGGTACCCAAAGATGTGGGTAAAGGTTAGACCTGAGCCGGGGAGGGTTAGTTGTTACAAAAATAGTCAATCATCAATGGCGAACGACGAATGACAAACGGTTTGCGCCCAATCTGCTGCATCTGTTCCCGAAATCCGTTGACTGCGTCACACAGCAAATTTGGCAAATTCCTCCTAAGAAAATAAAATCGTATAATTGCAACAATAAAATATTGTAGCCAGGTGGACCAAGGGGCAGGTAGCCAGGTAGAACTCGCCTACTATAGGCGATTCCTATTCTATTCACTCGCTAATTTTTAGCTTTACTGGAATTGTGACGATCGAAATTGAAAACTAAAGAAATGGTGGAGGAGACTCTTTTGATGAGTAACCAGATTGCCGTGTTTATTGATTTTGAAAATGTGGCCTTATGGGCCGAACAAGAATTTCTCGATTTTGAACTAACCCCTTTAATCGAATATTTGCAAAGCCGTGGCCCCATTGCCATCAAACGCTGTTATGGCGATTGGAGCCGCTTTTCCCGCTATCGCGACGATCTGATGAACAATGCCGTGGATCTGATCCAGATCTATAGTGTGCGCGCTGGCAAAAATCGTGCCGATATTCGCATGGCGCTCGACGCCCTGGAAACGGCGATCACGCGGCCCCAAGTACAAACCTTTGTCATCGTTTCGGGTGACAGCGATTTTGGCCCCTTGGTCAGCAAGCTGCGCGAATATGGGCGCTACACTCTGGGCATTGGCCCGCGCGCGGTGACGCATCCGTTGCTCAGTCGCGCCTGTGACGAATTTGTCTATCTCGAAGCGGTCTTGAATGATTATCATGGCATCGATGATCTGAATGTACCTATCCGTGCCGACAATGGTGAAGCGCGCAATTTGCTCGTCAAGGCGTTGCGCATTCATGATCAGCGCGGCGAGTTGCCGATCTTGGCGACGACGCTGAAACAGACCATGCTCATGCTCGACTCAGCCTTTAATGAGACCAATTTTGGCTACAGCCAATTTCGCAACTGGCTCGAATACAACAGTGATTTGTTGCAACTCTTCATGCGCGACCTACAACTCTATGTGGCGCTCAAAGGCTTTCCCTTGCCGGGCGAAGATGGCGACAATCGGCTCTGGCCAATCGAAGGTGAGGGCAGCGAAGAGACGCGCCAATCGCTCGCTATGGCACGCATGACCGATGCCTTTGGCGATCGCCCACCGCTGCGCCTGCAATATAAGCAAATTTTCAATCGCCTCAAGATGACCGTCGTCGATCTGAGCACGCGGCGCGATGTATTGCGCGATGTCTACCGCGAGTTGAGTGCGCGCCCGGGTGAACGTACCACCGATGAGTTGCTCGAAGAATTGTGCAACCGCTACGAAGCCCAGGGCTTGGTGCGCAGCAAGACCATGTTGCGCCAGATCTGGCAGATGGGCTTTCGCCAACGCACCTTTGATTATCATGGCGAGATCGCGTCGGTGCATGTGCCCGTCTGGCTCGACGCCGAGATCGACAGCGAAGCCACCTTTGTCCATCGCGCCGAATCGGGCTTTGTCTATGCCGTGGTCAATGCCGGCTTGGAGATCGACAATGCCGAGTTGGCGGCCATTCTGCTCAATGACGCCGATCAGGTGGACTATGTGCAAAGCCTGCTCGATGATCTGGTCGGGCGCGATTTGATCACCGATCTGGATGGCCGCTACGGCTTGCCCGGCCACCATGTGATCCCGTTTACCACTGAACCGGCGCTGCAACCGGTCTGTTACGACATTGAGCATGTGCAACTGCCCGATAATCTGCCCCGTACCATGGAAAAAGCCAAAGCGCTGGCCAAGACCGCCATGTTACAGCGTTCGCAAGACTTTGCTGCCTCGGCGCGCAGCTATCTTTACGCGTGTCGCGTGCAGTGGGATGCCGTGGAGGAAGGCGAGCCAGGGGCCAATCTGGAAGATCTGCGTTGGTATATGGCCTCGTATGCCTCGGTCAAGGCCGGTGAACTGTCGCAGATCCATCGCGACTATGCTCACTCGCGGCCCTATTATCTCTCCTTCTTTTATCTGGTACAGGAAGATGATCCGTTGTGGAGCCGGATGCGCGGCTTGATCAACCCCATGTTGTCCTACTATTGGGTCAACGCCTGGCGTGAGTTGGGCATGAATGCGGGCAACCCCAGCCTCAACGCCACCACGCCCGCCGAGATCGCCGTGCGCGCCGCCAGCCACGAAGATCCCGAACTCTGTCGCCTCTGGTTCGCCATGACTAACAGCCTGGCCGAAGTCAATCCGGCGCTGGTGAAACGGGTCGCCAACCAGATCCGCCTCAACCGCACCGAGTTGCCCGCCGCCACCCAGGTCGCCGATCAACTTGAGCAGATGATGATGGAATAAACTGATAGAGCCTTTCCGGAAGGGTATATGCGCAACGACGCCTCGCTGTGAACTCACAAGCGAGGCGTCGTTTGTTTTGAGGGATACGAGCCTCTATACCGGAAATATTACGGAAATCCGCCATTGATTTCAGGCTGTGAATTCGTTAGGATGGAGTAGGAATGGGAGTTGACAGCTAATATAAGTTACCATATTCACCTTACCAGCGTAAATTGAGAGGAAAGGCATATGTATAAGGTATCGAATAGTATTTTAGGTGTAATAATTCTTATCGTTGCTTTCTCTGCTGTTGCATTAGCACATAATGTGGCCGATGGCAACGCACGTACTGAAAGAGTACAAGAATATGCAGCCAATAGCAATCTTCATAACATCTATGGCATTATTGAATATGGAAATCCTACGATCCGAGATGGTCAGTGGTCCTGGATGGCTCTTTCTATCAGTAACCCCCTTGTAGGAGATTGCCATTCTGGCACGACCAGTACTTCGCAACTAAGAGTCGTAAGGGTTGGTTGGTTTAAGCAAAGTGCTAATCCATACCCTCGGGAAATGTATGCATATATTGGAAGCAATGGAAATATAAGTGTAACTATTACGCCAAACTACATATCAGGTCCTAAGGTGTATAATGCAGTTGCAACAGATACGCAAGGTAACCCTAATGACTGGATGTTCCGCACACAATCTACTAGCGGGGGGAGTTGGACTATACTTGGCTATACTTCTGTAGGCCCAAATCATAACCAGATGAAGTGTGTAACAGTTGGTGGCTGGGCTAGCTCTTCCTCTAACTTTAGTTTCCGGTAATAAATCGGGCGAAAAAGGCGAAGTTGAAGAGAGGCAGATTTTCTATCAGCCAGAATTCAAGATTGAAAAGTAACCAAAAGCGACGAGAGCTAAGGGTAAG
>DAOTTR010000828.1:0-9637 GCA_034437715.1 Caldilineaceae bacterium | reverse complement strand
AGTCAAGGGAGTGATAAACGAGCAAGTGTGCAGCGCATCGACCTGGAAAATTACGAGATTGATGTTCTCAAAGACGTCGAGCAAACGTTCGGTCGTGGGTGTGTTGGATGAGCGTTTTGGATTACCCTTATAACTTTAGTTTCCGGTAAAAAGAGTTCAAGGAGCCTGTTTTAGGCGACGGTGGGCAAGGATGCCCTTGGGTAAATGGTGAGTAACGGACTGTTTTTTACGAAGTAGGGGGTCAACCTCGACTAAGTTTGGGAAAATCGCGCGTTCGAGTACTCGACGTAGGCGACCCGGTGTCGCCTGTGGCGTACGGTCCCAGAAGCCAGTGGGCATGGGCGGTAATTGTGCTGCGACATGGGCCAGGATGTTGCCGGTGAGTAAGGCTAGTTCGGGCAAACGATAACGCGCTTCATCGGCAAAGACAAATTGACGATGGAGCCCAATCATCTGCTTGGCCGCCAAGGGTGGATGCTCAACAGACCAGCGATCGAGATCGACGAGAAAAACGCTTTTGGCAGTGATGCGGGCCAAATCGGTGGTCAACACCAACGGGTTGGTGTAAAGTGGGTCGGAATAGACATAAATCGAAAAGGTCTGATTGGTGGGTGCAGGCCTGGTCTCACTAGTCACAAGTTGATGCCAGGCCCGATAGCGAATGGTGCGCGCCTGATGGCTAAACTCGCCGGTCTCATCGGCCACGGCCGTGGCAGGAATCCGTTTTTGCTGATGGGTGCGTGCCAGCGGTCGAATCTGTTCGCCAAATACTGCGGGTCGCCCGCGTTGCTGGGCTTGGGGCAGGTGGTTGCGCCGGGCTGTACAATTCTTGGCCAAACGCAGCACCACCCGTTTCACTTGCTGTTCCTGCAACGCGCGCAGCGTGAAGCTGGCATCCATCACGTTGATTTCATCGCATGCGCTTGTCTGCGCAACCTTTTGCAGGAACTGTTGCCGAAAGTCTTGCTCATTCATGCTCGCTGGACAACGCTCGATTGCGCTGACCAATGGCAACCGCTTCGTGCCGATTGCTCCCGAAATGCTCATCACGCCGAAAACCATCGCCGGCCGCGCTTTCTGGGCTGTATGATTATAATGTTTACTCACTTCGCCACTTAAACATGGACGCCAAAACGCCGTGAAATCGATACTCCTCACCCGATATCCTTCATAGCTTCGCGCACACCACTGGTTGGCACTCGCCACTTGCTGCCCCCACGTTGTTATCAACTCGTCAATAGCCCAGGCCCCATTGCTCAGCGCGGCCCAACTGCGGCGTACCTCTTCCGCGCTAAAACCGCTTGCCACCAGCCCACCATGCACTGCACCCCGACTTTTCAGAAAGAACCCATTGCTCATCGCCCACATCATTCGCAACAACCCGATATTTGTCCCCACTGGCACAACTTGCATTACATATGCCATTGCTTGTATGATTGTTTCTACGGCGATTAGCAGCGTTCTCTCCTTAGATGGCTTTGATACCTCTATTGTGAACGACTAATCGCCTTTTGTCATCTCTTGATCCTTTTTATTCAACTTTTACCGGAAATTAAAGGATTAAAGAGCATCGCGCCAAGTTGGAGCCAGAACTAAAAGAGATTCAGATCAGGTTAGCGGAACGCGAGCAATACTATCGTGCGTTGGCGGCGGAACGGGAGCGAGAGATTCCATCGGTCATGACACCAGAGCGGAAAGCACGCAAAGCGCTGATTGAAAAAAGCCGTCGCGAACGTGGAGCCATTTGATGCAAGGGATCCTTTCTGATCATAACTGTGAAGGGCAAGCTAGTAGATCCCGGCGTAAATAAGGTACCCTATTTTTACCATGATGTACACGAGTAACGTGCCTGATTAACTGCCGTGGTATCTACGCCCAACTGTACTAGAGCAATTTTTGATGTTCTGCGCTACGATGGGCTCTGGTTGAAACTTGTCCCCATGCAGTTAAAATGTTTTAACGAAATTAGTCTGTCGATGAAAGCTGACGATAATGAAAACCGGAGTTTGATGTAGCAATGATCAGCGTGCCGGGGACTGCCCAACTGTAGATCTGTACTGAGAACTTTTCCTGGGCAGTCCCCGGCACGCTATAGCGCAACTCCGCTTCTCAAATTGAACGCAGTATAACACCAAATAGTTTACCTGTACCGACTATCGGCAATCTGAAACGAGTCGGCGCTAACCCTGACTACTGCAAAGCATGTGCAGAACGCCTAGCCGAAATTGTCGCCGAACTGCACAAATATCGTGGCATCACACGTCTGTATCTTCCTTGATCCCTACCGTCGCACCCGCCAGCGTACCAGATAGATGAAAAACGGGCCGCCGATCAGCGCGGTCATTACCCCCACGGGTAATTCCATAGGGCGCAGCACCAAACGCGCGGCTACATCTGATAGAATGAGAAAGCTAGCCCCCAGTAGCGCTGAGTAGGGCAAAATCCAGCGATAATCCACCCCCACCAAGAAGCGCACCACATGCGGAATGACCAGACCGATAAAGCCAATTGGCCCAGCTACCGCCACCGATCCCCCGGCCAACAACACGACGGCCAAGGCGGATAGTCCTTTGACCCACCCGGTGCGCTGTCCCAAGCCTTTGGCAATATCTTCACCCAAGGCAATGGTCGTGATCTGTTGGCCCAACGCCAACGCCAACACTAAGCCACCCACCAGGTAGGGTGATATTTGCAGCAGCAATGTCAGATCGCGTCCGGCCACCGAGCCCGCCAACCAAAAGCGTACCTCTTCCAACGTGCGTTGGTTGAGGATAAGTACACCGGTGGTAAAGGAAGAAAGTAACGCCGTCAGGGCTGCACCGGCAATGGTGAGTTTGAGCGGGGTGGGTCCGCCACGCCCCAGCGAACCGAGCCCATAGACGGCCAGCGCGGTCACTGTTGCGCCGGCAAAGGCAAAGAGCGCATAGAGCGAAAGCGAGCCAATGTTCAAGAAGAAAACCGCGCCCACCACACCCAACGCCGCGCCGGTGTTGATGCCCAGAATACCCAGATCCCCCAGCGGGTTACGCGTCAACCCTTGCATGATCGCGCCCGCCACCGCCAACGATGCGCCCACCAGTGCCGCCACAGCGGCCCGCGGTACACGCAGGGTGCGAATGATCAGATGGTCGGTCGAGGTAGGATCAAAGGTAAAAATCGCGGCCCACACATCGCCCGGCGAAATATCCGCCGCGCCAAAGGCAATGCTACTCATCATCGCCAAGAGCAGCAACCCCACGCCAACGAGCAGTCCAGCCGACAAAATTGAGCGTGAACGGCTGAAACGGAGCGATGTAGATGGTTGCGGTGCGGTTGTTGCGGTCACGGTCTTCCCTTTCGCGGCTGCGCTTTGATCATCCTGCTCTGGCGGCTTTCCGATTACCTATCGTGGGTTCAATTTGAAAACCGGCGTTTCGCCATAGCGTGCCGGGGACTGACCAAACGTCGATCTGAACTGCGAACTTTTCTTGGTCAGTCCCCGGCACGCTGCTCACGGCTGCATCAAAGGAATAGTGCCAGTGTACGGGAAGAATCCACTGCGCGTTTTCAAACAGAACAAAGTATAAGTCCGCCAAGGCCAGCTATCACCTTAGCAAATTCATACCGCGATTACAAGGGGGGGCGGGCCACCAAAATCCGTCCACCCGAAATGGCGCTTGTGAAAGATTTTGCTACGGTTGGTTTAGTCAAGGGTTAAACAGGGTTGACAAAAAAGTTAATCTGCTCAAAAATTTTCTTGTACTTGTCGGGATGGACACGCACCGGTGAAGCCACACTTTTCAGGGTGGTTGCTGCGCGGTTAATGGGGTGCATTTCACTTTTTGGGCAGTGTGCCGGGGACGAGCGGGGTGCAGTTTATCAAACCCCTGTGGCTGTCGCTCGTCCCCGGCACATGTTGCGCGCGCGTTCTAAAATTTACCCTCAAATTGAAATACACCTCGGTTAATGCCGCGCGTTGGCAAGTTACCCAATTTCGATTACAATAGCAAGATATCTATTTACCAACACCTCCCCAGTGCCATCAGCTGTTTCTATGCTACTGTGGAGTCTACAATGATAGGAGCAATTTGAATGGCAAAGGTGCGCCAAAAAGTGCTAGTGCTCTACCTGGGCAACTCGGCGCTAGATAGCAATGTCAAAGGCTGGTCGCTCTATGATGGCACCGGCCGCGACCATCATACCACGGGCGATAGCGACACGCCGCCCTACAAAACCGGGCTGGCAGCGCTGCGCGACGGCTGGCGCGTGATTCAGTTTCCACAACTGAACCCGCCCTACCCGAATATGGAATATACAACGTCATTTCAAATGTATGAGTTTATCTTTGAACAGTTGGAGGAAATTCATGATTGACAAGCAATATCTGTTGAATTCCAAGCAGGTGGCGAGCTTTGTGGCGCGCGGCTTTCTGCGCTTTGACGAATTGGTCGCGCCGGAGCTGAACGAGGCTGTCATGGCCGAGATTGATGCTGGCTCGATTAAGGCCGCCGCCGCGGGGACGCCACTTTCCCAATGCTACCCGGCCCCATCGGCCATCGGGCGTATGTTGAATATGCCGGAAATTCAGGGCATGATCCAGAGCTTGGTCGGCCCGGATCCACTTTTTGATCACCACGCTGTCCATGTGCGCCAGGCCAATGAAGGGGCCGCACAGGGCATGCATGGCGACTCGATCATCGACACGCGTATGCACTTTGACATTCAATTGATGTATTTCCCGCACGATGTGCCGCTGGACATGGGGGGCACGTTGATTGTGCCAGGTAGCCAATATCGCCGCATCAACGAGATGGATATTGCGCGCTACCAGAACTTCCTGGGCCAGATTCCTATGGTCTGCAAGGCTGGCACGATTTTGGTGCTGCATCACGGCATCTGGCATTGTGGTCGCCAAAACAAGAGCAATACGAAGCGTTATATGTACAAGATCCGCCTCAACCCACGGGTACGCCAATTGCGCCTGTGGAATACCGACGATCTCGAGACAGAAAACGCCAAGCACAAACCGATCTTCACGCGCGAGACCAATGCCGTCGAAGATATTCAGACCATTCTTTCGCGCGGGGAACCGTGGTTCGAGGATGCCGGTGCCCGCTTGGAAGTTGTCAACCGCATCAAGATGTGGCGTTTCTTAACGGGCGATAACAACTTTGATGTTCACTACTGGCTCACTCGGCTAGAGAACATGCCAGAGAATTTACAGTTGGCCGCGTAGGCTGTCAGCGGATTTCTATACTGAGTTCAATTTGAGAAGCGGAGTTGCGCTATAGCGTGCCGGGGACTGCCCAACTGTAGATCTGTACTGAGAACTTTTCCTGGGCAGTCCCCGGCACGCTGATCATTGCTACATCAAACTCCGGTTTTCATTCTGATTTGAGTATAACATGTTTCGATTCACCTATTGTAGCGCAAAATGGCTGTGTGCTCAAAGTATGGCCTATGCAGGATTATACCATTTGCCAAATCAAGAGTCGTAAATAAAGTAACTCTTACCAAAGTTCTGGCACCGATAATTCATGGTCTTTGGTGAGGCAATTGGTATTAGTAGATGCTTGAATTGTGTCATAGATTGTGATAATCTGGTCGTATACAGTTTCTCCTGGCACACGGGAACCGTGCAGCCTTTTTTTGCGCTTATGCTACTATCATTGATCACCCTCATTGCCGTATAATCAGCCGTATAATCAGCCGTATAATCAGCCGTATAATCATAGGTGCCCAACAAAGTTTTTTCTAGCCAAAGGAGTGCAATCATGTCAGAAATATCTAGCGGAGCAGCCGTGATCAAGACTTGCCTGGATCGGGCGCTGCCTGTGGAATTCATGTTTCAGGCGAGCCGGGCGGCGATTGGCGAAAATCCCGACAATGCACCTGCGCTGCCACGTGGCAGTCGTCTACCCGGCGTTTTTATCGATTCACCGCTGGCCTTGGCGGCCCTTACGGGCAAGCTCTGGAAGCCGGGTCGTACGCTGCGCGTGCGTTTTTTGGATGGCGACCCGGTGGTGCAGCAGCGCATTGAGCCGTTTGCGCAGGAGTGGAGCAAAGTTGCCAATCTCAAGTTTGTCTTTGGCAACGACCCCAATGCCGAGCTCCGCATCTCTTTTCGCCAATCTGGCTCCTGGTCATACATCGGCACCGACGCGCTAACCATTCCCAAAACCCAACCGACCATGAACTTTGGCTGGCTCAAGCCTTCGACGGGCAATGATGAATATTCACGCGTGGTCATTCACGAATTCGGCCATGCCGTGGGCTGTATCCACGAACATCAAAATCCAGCGACCAATATCCCCTGGAACAAAGAAGCAGTCTATGACTACTATAGTGGGCCGCCCAACAACTGGAGCAGAGAGCAAGTCGATATCAATCTCTTTATGCGCTATGGTGCCGATATTACTCAGTTTTCGGCCTTTGACCGCGACTCGATTATGCTCTACCCGATTCCCAATGATTTTACCGTGGGTGATTTTGAGGTCGGCTGGAATAGTGTGTTGTCTAAGACGGACAAGGCGTATATCGCTACGCTCTATCCTGGCGTTGCCAGACCGGAGCATGAACTGGTGATCAATGCGCCGGCGCGCGCCGCGGCGATTGGTACCTTTGGCGAGCTGGATAAATACACCTTTGTGGTGACCACAGCCGGTCGCTATCGCATGGAGACCGAGGGTGAACTGGATCTGGTGATGAGTCTCTTTGGCCCGAATGATGAGACCCGTTTTATTGACCAGGATGATGACAGCGGTCGCCGCCTCAACGCGCGCTTGCTCGCTGATCTACAGCCAGCGACTTATACACTCAAGGTGCGCCATCACAACGCGCGGCGCACCGGCAATTACACGATTGGGGTTTATCGCGCACCCTAATCGTTCACAACTGTGACAGCGTTAATCTATCAGATCGGAGAACGAATCACCATGATGCCAAAAATTTGTGTTGATCGCTATTTGCCAGGGGAAAGTCCCTATGAACAAGGGCAGCCAACTGCTGCGGGTGATACAAGGGCGGCCGCGTTGCGCAATAAATTGTGGGAGCCGACGGGCCGCACCTTGCGTGTGCGCTTTCTGGATGGCAATGCCGGGGTGCAACAGAAGGTGATCAATTTTGCGCAGGAGTGGATACAGGTTGCCAATCTTTACTTTGATTTTGGCGATGGCTTGAGTGACCATGCCGCCGAGATCCGGATCTCTTTTCAGCAAGCCGGTTCCTGGTCCTTTATTGGCACCGACGCGCTGGGCGTGCCAGCTGGCGAACCCACCATGAACTTTGGCTGGCTGACTCCAGCCACGCCGAACGACGAAGTGCGCCGCGTCGTCCTGCACGAATTCGGCCATGCCCTTGGGCTGATCCATGAGCACCAAAACCCCGCCGCCACGATTCCCTGGAATCGCGCGGCTGTCTATGACTATTATGCGGGGCCACCCAATCACTGGAGCAGCGAACAGGTAGAGACAAATTTGTTTCAAACCTACGCGGCCGAGAGCACGCAACATTCGGCCTTTGATGTGCAATCAATTATGCTCTATCCCATTCCGCCAGAGTTTGCCAGCGGCGGCTTTAGCGTGGGCTGGAATGGGACACTGTCGGCGCTGGATAAAGCCTATATTGCGGCTTGGTATCCCTTTCCGCCGCCGGTGCGTGGTTAACGTTGGCGCTGACGTAGCGCTAGACATTCGTCACGCAAAACACCCAGCATAATCTGCGGTGGCGCGCCCCAGACTGCAATGTCCTGCGCCACAAGGATGGGATAGCTGCTGCTGATGCCGCCAACTGCCTTGGTTTCTGCGCCAATCACCACCGTATTGATGCGGGTTTCGCGAATGGCATAGCTGCACATCCAACACGGTTCTGCCGTGGTATAGAGGATGCATTCAGCCAGATCCAGCGTCTGTAACTGCTGGCAAGCCAGACGGACGGCCAGTATTTCGGCATGGCCGATCACATCCAGCGTTTGCGGCAATTGCTCACTGGCCATGGCGATCACCTGTCCCTGGCGCACGATCAGCGAACCAACCGGAATGTTGCTGGCCTGCCAAGCGTTTTCGGCCAGATGCAGACACTGTTGCATGTAGTGTATGTGCTGTGGATCAAGCTTCATAAAGGGTCTATTCTGCCAATCGATGCTTCACCGCGGCGGCGTGGGCCAGCAAGCCTTCGGCTTCGGCCATGCGTTGCGCGGCGGGACCAATCGCCTGTAGCGCGCGCTCATTCAGGCCGATCACACTGATCAACTTGACAAAGTCATTGACATTGACGGGGCTGGTAAAGCGCGCCGTGCCACCGGTCGGCATCACATGGCTCGGCCCGGCCACATAGTCGCCCAGCACTTCAAAGCTGCGCTCGCCCAGAAAGATGCCGCCCGCATTCTGCACCCGATCCAAATATTGTTCGGGATGATCGACCAGCAAGCAGAGATGCTCCGGCGCATAAGTATTCGCCAAAGCAAAGGCTTCGGGCAGATCGCGTGTGACGACAATGCCGCTGCCACTGGCCAGCGAGTTCTCCAATTCCTCGGTATGCGCCAATTCTTCCAACTGCTGCATCACCGCGATTTGCACCTGTTCTGCCAGGGCGCGGCTGGGCGTAAGCAGAATGGCACACGCCAGAATATGCTCAGCCTGCGCCAGCAGATCGGCGGCTACCAGTTGCGGATCTGCGCCTTCCTCGGCAATCACCAAGGTTTCGGTTGGCCCGGGCAATCCATCAATGCCGACAATGCCAAAGACTTGCCGTTTCGCCAGCGTGGTGAAGATATTGCCGGGGCCGCAGATCTTGTCCACTTTGCGAATCGTCGCTGTACCAAAGGCCAATGCGCCAATCGCCTGTGCGCCACCGCCCACATAGACCGTATGGACGCCCGCAATATCGGCGGCCACCAACACGGCGGGATGGGGCAAGCCGGTGGCGCGTTGTGGCGGCGTGATGACCACCACCTGCGGCACACCCGCCACGCGCGCCGGAATCGCCGTCATCAAGAGCGAGCTAAAGAGCGGTGCTTGCCCGCCGGGAATATAAATGCCCACACGCGGAATTGGGCGCACCAACTGGCCCAATACCCCTTCCCCATCGGTGTGCGACCAAGCCAGTGAAGGTTGGCGGCGGTGAAAGGTTTCGATGCGCTGCGCGGCGATCTTCATGGCGGCCACCAGCTCGTCATCTACCTGGGCATAGGCCGCGGCGATCTGGCTGGCGCTCATCACCAAGACGGTGGGTGTCACCCGATCCAGCCGCTCGCTCCATTCGACCAACGCCGTATCGCCACGTTGGCGCACATCGGCCAAAATGCGGCGCACTACCTCTTCGGGGCCGATGGGTTCGCCAAAGAGCGCGGCATTGCGTTCCAGCATGGCGGCGGGTATCGCCCATTCATCCCACGTTGTCCGGCGCAAAATCGTCTGCTCTGCCGCCGCGACATCCATTATTCGCATGAGTGTCATAAATCGTATCCAGCTTATCTATAGGTGCTACACGTTTGCTCAGACTAAGGTAAACAAGCCACCCCACCTTATCCCTCCCCAGCTTCTTAGCTTTACCCACATGTATTGGTGAGCAAAAGGGAAGTGCATTCAAGGAATGATGCAGAATAAGCATGGTTTTACCGAATTTTGCTCGACTTTGCCGAAATCGGCTCATTTCAACC
>DAOTTR010000827.1:0-1941 GCA_034437715.1 Caldilineaceae bacterium | reverse complement strand
GGCGGCCACTTCTGGGCTATGGGTCACCAAGACCAGGGTAGTTTTGTGTTCGGCGTGGAGTTCCACCAACAGTTCCAGAATGCCCGCGCCATTCTGTGAATCCAGATTGCCCGTCGGTTCATCGGCAAACAAAATGCGCGGGCGGTTGATCAGCGCGCGGCAGATCGCCACCCGTTGCTTCTCGCCGCCAGAGAGTTGATGGGGAAAGTTACTGCTACGCTGCGCCAAGCCCACCCGTGCCAACATCGCTTCGGCCTTGGTGCGCGCCCGACGATCACCGCGCAATTCGGCGGGAAACATCACATTTTCCAAGGCCGACAGGGAAGGGACAAGGTGAAAAGATTGAAAGACGAAGCCAATGGTTTCGTTGCGCAATGGGGCGAGCTGATCTTCTGTCCATTCGGTAATATCTTGCTCTTCTACCAAAATGCGTCCGCTACTGGGACTGTCCAACCCCGAGAGCAAACTGAGCATGGTCGTTTTCCCGCTACCACTACTGCCCATGATCACCACAAATTCGCCGCTCTGTATGGTGAGCGAAACATCGTCGAGTACGCGGATGCCCCGGTTATCGACAATGTAATCCTTACTGACATGTCTAGCTTCTAAACTGATCAAGCGCGATCCTTCCCCATTTCCCCGATTTACAGCAAGCTTCAATCAGCCATTGTCGCGCAGATCGGCCAGATTGTTGGGCACAAAGCATCCAATTTGGTTGTGGAGGTGCGCCCATTCTCTGTGATCGGTGCGATTCGTGTGGGTAGCTGTGCCTCTATCCAGTGTTCATAAAACTGTTGCATGATTGCCTGGCGTGCATCCCTGTTCATCAAACACGCCCTTTTCTGACGGTAGTTGTAGATTTTTATGACGTTTTTTTGACGGTGTGCTGCTATACTACTCACCAGACAACAGACAAAGGTAACCACACATGACACGCCACTCCACTTATCAGTCTTGGCTTTTACGTTCTGGCGCAGTGACTCCGCTGATGCCTGGCGCGCCTCCATGCAATGAAAAGCATATTTTATTGAAATCATTGCGCTGTTTGAATTTTTACTGAACCAGTTGGATGACAAGGCTGATGATGGCGCGCCAATCGCACATTTGGCCTAGCGGTGTAGTCTGTATCACGTTTCTATCACGCTGGCTATCGATTTTCATCACGATTCCATCACAGTTGTGGGATATAATAGGGGTTATACAGATTTGTTTTCGTGACCGTGACAAGGGATGACAAAGGGACATTCCGATGTCATCCTGTCATCCCTTCAGGGTTAAAGCCGTCTTAGTTCGGGTGCAAACCACCCAAAGGAAAATTCTTATGCAACTTCGTCGCTTTGAATGGTTGTTCCTGTTGCTTGCCGTCCTCGCCATCAACTGGGCGGGGACAATGTGGTGGCTGTCGGGCGGATCGTTCCGCACGGCCTGGGCGAGCACACTGGCCGCCCCCGCCGCTGCACCCCTGTCAGCCGCCAATATTCCGCCGATCTTTAGCTACCAGGGTACATTGCGCGACACCAATGGCGCCCTGATCAATGGCACGGTCAACCTCATGCTGAAATTGTATGCGGTTGTGACCGGCGGCAACGCGCTGCACACCGAAAGCTTTGCCAATGTCAACGTGCGCAATGGCGTTTTCAGCGTCGTCGTGGGTGACGCCACACCGCTGCCCGCCACCGTCTTTAACAATTTCCCCCTCTACCTCGGTATTAGCGTTAACACCGACCCTGAACTGCTGCCGCGCCAACGACTCCACCCCGTGCCGTACGCCATGCAAGCCAC
The DNA here is from genome assembly GCA_034437715.1 of Caldilineaceae bacterium. Taxonomy (GTDB): domain Bacteria; phylum Chloroflexota; class Anaerolineae; order Caldilineales; family Caldilineaceae; genus JAHBVH01. Next base: position 159 of record DAOTTR010000827.1, on the reverse strand, counting down.
CACGGCACAGACCGCGGTGACTGCCAATAACTTGGTGCAAGGCGGCGGCGTCCCCAATCTTATCACCTTTGGCGCGGGTGGCGTGAGCGAGATTGCCTTTGCGCCCAACGGCGGCAAGGTGACCAACAATGCCAATGGTCTGACGCTGAACGGTGGCAC
>DAOTTR010000826.1:0-9248 GCA_034437715.1 Caldilineaceae bacterium | reverse complement strand
GGTCGCTTGGATCTGCATTCGTATGATTCCACGCCAGAGACGCATTGGGAAGTCTCCCAACCCGCAGACAAGGTCGTAGTCTTTGGCTTGCAGGCTAAGGCCACCGGCATTTGGATTCCCAATGAGTTGATCGCCGACTATGTGCGCCAACATCCCGAAAAGCTGGAAGGCTGGGCCTCGGTGGATCCGAACGAGCCGGATTGCATTGAACAAGTCGAGTATTGTGTCAAGGAGTTGGGGCTCAAGGGCATGAAGTTGGGGCCGACTTACCAGCATTTTGATCCCCAGGATCGCAAACATTGGCCTTTTTTCAAGAAATGCCAGGAGCTGGAATTGCCAATTATGTGGCACCAGGGCACCACCTTTCCGAGCAAGGCTAGACTCAAGTGGGCGCAACCATTACAACTGGAAGATGTCGCCATGGACTTCCCCGATCTCAAAATGATCATTGCCCATCTTGGTCATCCGTGGGAGACGGATACGATTGTGCTGATCCGCAAATGTCCCAACGTATACACCGATATTTCAGCGGTACACTATCGCCCCTGGCGTTACTGGCAGGCCATGATCACGGCCATGGAATATGGTGTCGCCCACAAAATCTTGCTCGCTTCGGATTTTCCCTCGGGCACGATCACCAATGTGATCAACGGGTTGCGCGCCGTAAACAAGCCGGTGGAAGGCACTGGCTTGCCCAAAGTGCCAACCGAAATTCAAGATTTGATCATCTACGAAAATTGGAAGAGCTTTTTCCCACAGTGGGTCAAGTGACCTGGGCAGTGTCGCCCGCTTGCGCATGGTGCGCGTTCGTTTTTATCTGGTAGGTATACCGATAGTGGATTCTCTATTTCATAGGAGCAAAACAGATGACACGTAGCAACACTCCGATCTCACGACGTACTTTTATGCAGGCGGCAGGGCTGATGGTGGCCAGCCTCACCGCTGCGGGTTGCGCCCCGGCGGCAAGCCCCGTCCCCGCAGCACCGGCAGCCGGCGGCGCGATCCCCGCAGGCGTGACCGGCGGGCCCTTGGAAGTGGGCGTCTTCTACGAAGAAGGTGCCTGGTTCGAGATCACCAAGGCACTGGGCGACCAACTGGAGGCAGATGTCCCCGGCACCAAGATCAAATACACCTTCAACAATACGGCTTCAGATGCCGCGCGCGCCTTGCGTTGGGAAGCCGCCGATCCGTTGGATGTCGATGTGGGACGCTGGAACAATCAAGCGCCCCAGACCTATTCCTATGTGGATAACGATCTATTGGTCGATCTAACGCCCTATCTCGAAGAGACGTTGCCCAGTGGCGAAGCGTGGCAAGATATCTATTTGCCCATTGTGAAGTCGTTTGCCGTCGATCAACGAGCCGACAGCGACAGCGGCGGCAAATGGTTTGGCGTGCCCAACGAGTTGGTGCTCATGCTGATCCATTACAACCAGACGGCCTTTGATGAGATGGGGCTCAAACCAGCCGAAACCTGGCCGGAATTTCTGGAACTGTGCGCGGCGATCAACGAAAAAGGCGCGGCGACCGGCATGAAACCAATCTGCGTTTCCGGCCCCACCGATGTCTATGTCGGCCAGTGGTGGGATCGCATGATTCAACGCATGGTGGGCAAGGACGCGGTGCTGGACGTGATCTATGGCGATGCGCATCTGCGCGACAACCCTGGTTTTCTGCTCGCGGCCAAAGAACTGGAAAAGATCCCCGCCAATGATTGGTTGATGGAAGGCTACGAAGGGGCCGATTTTACGGCGGCCCAAGCGCTCTTCTTCCAGGGCAAAGCCGCCATGATCCACATGGGCAGTTGGCTGCTGAGCGAAATGGCCGATGTGGTGCCGGATGATTTTGTGATGGGCACCTTTGATTTCCCAACCGTGCCCGAAGGTGAGGGCGATCAAGGAACCATGTTTGGCACGGCGCATATTTGGTCGGTGCCGAATCCCAGCATCTCCAAGTCCCACGAAGTCAATGTGCCCTTGGCCGTCGAATACCTCAAGCGCTTTACCGGGCGCGAACATACGGCGGAACGGGCGCAGACGATTGGCGCGATCTCGCCCTGTACCAATGTCGCACCACCGCCGCGCTTACCCGGCATCGACAAATTGCTGGCCAAAGCCGCCGAGGCCGAACTGATCATCTACTATTACGGCATTCACTGGGACGCTGCGCTGTGGGCCTCTTGGTATCCATACGTGCAGGCCCTCTGGCTCAAAAAGGTCACCGCCGAAGAGATGATCACACAGATGGATGAGGCGCTCGACCAGTACCGGGCCCAGAAGACAGGCTAACACGAAACGTTGTGTAGCTATTACGACAAGGTTAAATTTCATCATCTGCTGCGCTGCATGAATTCAGCGCCTGGGATAGCAAACGTGTTTAAACACGTTTGCCGTCGCAGGTGTTGAATTCATTCAACACGAATTTAACGTTGCCGGCCATTCTCCGCCCAAGCCGTTGCCAAGGAGGCTCTTTTGTTTCAAAAATCACGGCGCAAATTGGTGCTGCCCTTCTTGCTGCCGCAGATCATTTTGTATGTACTCTTCACCTTTGTGCCCCTGGTCCTGACCATTCTCTACAGCTTTACCAACTGGGCAGGCTTGGGCAATCCGTGGCAATTTGCCGGACTGGCGAATTTCCGGCTGATTGTGACCGATCAACTGTTTCTCAATGCTGTCAAAAATTCCTTTTATCTGTTGGTGGTGGGCGGCGTCTTGCTCTTTGCGCCGGCGCTGGCGCTGGCCTGGAGCTTGCATCAGCCGGTGCGTGCCAAGCGATTCTTCCGCTTTATCATTTTGGCCCCGGTGGTCATGTCGGTCAGCGTGGCCGGGCTGCTCTGGAAATGGATGTACAACCCCACCTATGGCTTGATCAACCCTGTGTTGGAGGCGATTGGCTTGGGCGCGTGGATCGTGCCCTGGCTGGGCGAACCAAATACCGCGCTCACCGCGGTGATCATCGCCAGCATCTGGCATGGCATTGGCACCTGGGTACTGTTGATCTATGCTGGTCTGGAACGCATCCCACCCGATCTGGCGGCCGCGGCCCGCATTGATGGGGCCAACGATTGGCATGTCTTTCGCTTTATCACCATTCCCTTACTCTGGGAAGTGCTGCGGATTTTGCTAGTGCTTTGGGTGCTGCAAGCGCTGCAAGCCTTTGCGTTCATCTACGTCATGACTGGCCCGGTCAGCGTGGGTGGACCGATGAACTCGACCGAGGTGATGGCGACCTATGTGTTTAAAAATGCTTTCGTCAGCTTCAAATGGGCCTATAGCATGGCGCTGGCCACGGTGATGCTGATCATGATCTTTGCACTGAGCGGCTTTACCCAGCGCGTGACAACGACAGAAACGATTGAATATTAGAGCCCAAGGAGGCTCGTTCCACGCTCGGCGTGGAATACTCGCTCAGGCGCTCCGCGCCTCGGACGCCGAGCGTCCGCACTGGAGTTCCCACGCCGAGCATGGGAACCAGTAGGCTTACTGGCAGGGGTCAAGTTGCTGTGAATCTAGCTCAAAAACTGAAGTATATGGAGTAGGAGAAATCTTTTGGCCGCACTTGTTCCACCTCAAGCAGCCCCGGCGCATAAATCGTTGCGCCGCTGGCGTGCGCTGCGCTGGTCGCACCTGATCATCTATCTCTGCCTCAGCAGCTATTGTGTTTCCTCGCTGCTGGCCTTTGGGTGGGTAGTGGTGGTTTCGCTCAAGACAGACAAAGAGTTTATGGGCACGCCACCGTGGACCTTCCCCGCCGCGCCCCACTTTGCCAACTATCTGTCGGCGTGGAGCAAAGGGGTCAGTACCATGTTCCAAAACAGCCTGGGCATTGCCACCGTGGCGACCATTCTCTCGGTGCTGATCGCCTGCCTGGCCGCCTATCCAATTGCGCGCATTCCCTTTCGCTGGAACCAGCAGATGCTCATGTTCTTTTTGGTGGGCATTATGATTCCCTATTCGCTCACGGCCATTCCCCTCTATTTTATCTTGGAGCGGCTGCGCCAGCAATTTGAAATAGACAGCCGCATCATTCTTACTGTCCTCTACACGGTCAGCAATCTGCCCTTTAATACCTTTGTGATGACTGGCTTCTTCAAAACGTTGCCCACCGAATTGGAAGAAGCCGCGGCGGTCGATGGCGCGTCGCCGTTGCGCACCTTTTGGCAGGTGATGTTGCCATTGGCCACGCCGGGCATTGCATCGCTCATGATCCTGAACTATCTCAGCAGTTGGAATGAATTTTTCTACGCGCTAATCTTTACCAAGGACAAGGAAGCGTATACGATTCCGCTGGGCATCTTTTTTCTCGACCAAACGGCCCAATATACAGCCAAATGGACTGGCCTGTTCGCCGGTATGATCATTGCGATTGTGCCGGTGTTGATCGTCTTTGCCCTGCTGCAAGAGCAGATCAGCAAGGGCTTAACCGTGGGCGCGATCAAGGGGTAATGGCATGACAACACGTTTATTATTGCAAGAAGTGACGCGCACGGTTGCGCGCGCCCAGGCCGCTGAAACGTTGGCTGTCTGGCCGGTAGGCGCATTGGAACAACATGGACCACACTTGCCGGTCGGCACCGATTATCTAACCATCGAATCACTCGCACGCGCCGCGGCGGAAAAAGCGTCGGCGCAGATTCCGCTATTGGTTGCGCCCACGCTGCCCTTTGGCTCATCGCAACATCATCTGCCCTTTGGTGGCACCATGTCGTTGAGCACCGAAGGCTACTACCGCGTGATCTACGAACTAGCCGAATCGTTGATCATCAGTGGCTTTCGCAAAATTTTCATTGTCAATGGACATGGCGGCAACAATGAATTGGTGCAATTGGTGGCACGCGATCTGGCGCTCAAGTATCCTGCCAGTTTGGCCGCGGCTTCCTATTGGACCGTCGCCTGGGATGCCCTGGTCGCGCTGAATGCCCATCAGCCGGGGCGCTTACCCGGCCACGCCGGGGCCTTTGAAACCTCGCTGATGCTGGCGCTGCATCCAGAACTGGTGCAGGAGTCGCGCCCGCATCGTGACAACGTGGTGGGCTCTGATCCGCACAGCTTCTATCGCCCCTATCGCGCCGAACATCACGGTTCTTGGCAAGCGATTGACGGCTACAGCGACAGCCCCGACCGCGGCGATGGCGAGTTGGGCAAGGCCTATTGGGCAGCGATTGTTGAGGCATTGGCCGCGGCCATGGTTGAGTTTCATCAACAAGCCACCTGACAAACTTGAGGAAATCATGAAAATTGCCCAGATCGAAGTCTACCCCATCCGCGCGCCGCGCAAGGAACGGGTGATTGCAGCCACAGGAAGCTACACCGTCAATGCATCGGAATTTGGCGTAATCCGGCTGCTTGCCGATGATGGCACCGAAGGCTTGGGTGAAATCTCGATCACCTATCCGCGCATTGGTTTTTCACTTTGCCATGCGGCGCGTACTCTGATCGCGCCCCAATTGATTGGCATGGATCCGCTGGCGTGGCCCCAGGTGTTGGCGCGTATTGATCAGATATTGCTGGGCGAAATGAGTGCGCCCTATGTGCGCGCCGCCTTTGAGATGGCCCTGCTCGATCTAGCAGGTCGGCACTATGGCGTGCCGGTCTATCAACTGTTGGGCGGCAAAGCGCGCGATCGGGTGCCGCTGGCATGGGGCATCTATCAAAAGTCGCCTGCCGAAATGGCCGAAGATGCTCAGCGTGGTTTGGCCATGGGCTTTCACAGCATCAAGCTCAAAGTTGGGCGCGCGCTGGCAGACGACGTAGCCGCCGTACGCGCCGTGGCCCAGGCGATTGGCCGCCACGTCCCCCTACGCCTGGATGCCAACATGGCGTGGCGCTCGGTGCCCGAAGCGGTGACGGCGATTACCGCGTTGGCCGCCGAAGCCAAGGTGGCGTGGGTCGAACAACCCCTGGCCCGCGACAATCTGAGCGGGCTGCGGCTGTTGCGCCAGCGCACCCCCGTGCCGATCATGGCCGATGAGAGTTTGCAAACCCTGGGTGATGCCTATCGCGTGGCCCAGGCCGAAGCAGCGGATGTGTTCAACGTCTATGTGGTGGAAGCAGGTGGCTTGCTGGCCGCCAGCCACATTTTTGCCCTGGCCGATACATTGGGCATTCCCTGCATTATTGGCAGCCAAGCCGAATTGGGCATTGGCACTGCCGCGGCCGCGCATCTGGGTGTCGCCGTGGCCAATCTGCCCTACCCCTGCGAAACCTTTGGCCCCCTGCGCTACGCCGCCGATATTGTCATCCCCACCCCGCGCATCGAAGCCGGCTATCTCTACCCACCCGAAGGCGCAGGATTAGGTGTCACGTTGGACTGGGATGTGCTGCACAGTTGGCAACGTGATGTGGGGTAGACTGTTCGCGAAATTACGCGGGATTCAACCGTAGTAAAGACTTTAGTCTTTATCCGAAGCGCGTGACTTTCATCGGCTAACGCCCGCCTAACGGTGTCGCAAAGACAGAAGTTCAAGGGGTGCATTTCATTTGGAAAGTATGCCGGGGACGAGCGGGGTGCCGTTTGTCAAACCGGTGTAGTTGTCGCTCGTCCCCGGCATACGTTGCGCGCTCATGTGTAACGATTCAGCCAGGAACGCCGCCATCCCTGGCGGTGTTTCCGGTGGTAAAAGCCTGTGCCTGCATCATTACGCTCGTTCTAAAATTCACCCTCAAATTGAAATACACCCAGTACACGACGGCGTAAATAGACCAATGGTAGTCCAGTGAGACAGTGAGACAGTAAGACAGTAGGATAGTAGGCAGCCACTGACTCACTGTCCTACTGTCTTACTTAGGCCGCTCTGTACTAGTTCAAGGGATCAGTTTGCGCAAAGACTCAGCGCCCGATACAATGAATCAGCAAAGGGTGCAAAACTTATCACGAACAATTTGAAACAGATCGGAACCGATTCCCTATGTCCACCCCACCCAACACCCCAAAGTCGTTGTCATCGGCGCGGGCAGTCTCTTTTTTGGCCGGCAAGCCATCTGGCAGATGGTCCAGTCGCCCCATCTCAATGGGGGTACACTATCCTTAGTCGATACCGACCCCCACCGCCTGCATCAAATGGCGACGCTTGCCCACCAGGTGGTGGCCGAAACGGGGGTGGCGCTGCAAATTGAAGCCGCCAGCGATTGGAAAGATGTGTTACCCGGCGCGGACTTTGTGGTGCTCAGTTTTGCCAATCAGACCGTCAAGTATCGTGGCATCGACTGCGCCATTTCCGAAAAATATGGCATTCGCATGTGCTCCGGCGACACGATTGGGCCGGGTGGCATCTTCCGCGCCATGCGCGAATTTCCACTGATTCTGCAATGTGCGCGCGATATTACCGAGCTCTGCCCCGACGCCTGGGTGATCAACTATATCAACCCGTCTACTGTGCATGGCATTAGGTTGAAACGCTATGCGCCGCACCTGAAGAGCTTTGCCCTGTGCGACAGCCTGCACATGCCGCACATCAAGCAACGCTATGCACTGCGCGCCGGCATTGTCGATAATCCGCTCGACTATACGCCCGAAGTTGCGCAACGATTTGACATGCGCATTGCTGGCGTCAACCACTTCACCTGGATGCTCAAGGCCGAGTATGCGGGCAAAGATGTCATGCCGGCGATTGCCGCCTCGATCCGCCAGGCAGCCGCCACCGAAGATACAGGCGGCGACCGCGGCTCGAAAGCGATCTTCAACAATACGATTGCCTATACACTCTACGAAACCTTTGGCTATGTGCCCGTCTGCGTGGCGCACACCAAGGAATATGTGAACTTTTGGCAGGGGTTGGGCAAAACACCCGAACCGATTCCACCGCTGGCGATCTGGGAGACCGAGGATCGCTACGACCGTCACGAACAGATGTGGCGGCAAGTAGACGGGTTTGTCGGCGGTCAGACGCCGATCAACAGCTATATGACCACCTTTGGCCCAGACCATGCCACCGATATTATTGAAAACATGGTTGGCAACCTGGGCAAGCCCTTCTATGTCAACACCTTCAACGGCGGCGCAGTGACCAACATGGCCGACGACGCCTTTCTGGAATTGCTCTGCGATGTAGACATGCAGGGGCCGCGCCCGCGCCCCGTCGGTGCCATGCCGCGAGGCTTGCGTGGGATGCAAGAAATTGTGCTCGACACCCACGAGTTGACCGCCGAAGCTGTCGCCACTTGTGATCGCGCGTTATTGCGCCGCGCCATGCTCACCGATCCGCTTGTCAACTCGATTGCCGATGCCGATGCCATCATTCGTGAGCTATTGGCGATTGAGCGCGATGCGTTGCCCGCATGTTAGTTTGAATAGGATCGCTACGCACCTTTGCATGGGCTGGACTAGTTGCGTAGTTCACAGGAGACCTGTAGGATTCAAGACCCTCCATCTCTAACCAAGACAACGTTAAATTCGTGTTGAATGAATTCAACATCTGCGACGGCAAACGTGTTTAAACACGTTTTCTATCCCAGGCGCTGAATTCATTCAGCGCAGCAGGTGATGAAATTTAACGTTGTCATACGATTCAGGCCAATCGCATTCACACCACCGGCTGAATCGTTAGGCTATAAATCATAAAAAAGTGGGCAACGATTGAACTCGTTGCCCACTTTTCGTCCTCTACAAAACCTCGAAATTGCTAAATAATTGCCCCGGAAAAATCTAACTCCCTATCGATGCTCAAACCATGCGCAAAGCCCATAGGCCATAAGTACCAGAGGCCTACAGAGCAAGACAAGCAATCTAGACGAAGGAGAAACAAACTTTTTTGCGTATAATAGAGCAATTGCTCCGAATACTATCCGATCTCCTGGGATAGAGACCCAACAATAAAGGAGTTTGACAAAAAGGCGCGGCAGTCTGCGCGAACCGACGCAGCCGCGGTAGTAAAGATTGTATAAGAGCAATTTTACCGGCAAAACGTATACCAAAGATCACGAGCAAAGACCAAGTTGGTCCACAATCCAAGTTTACCTTGCCGGGTACAATGCTTGGTTTGCTACTCGTTGGGTTTTGTTTACGCTTTACACTCCACCCACTCTTTTGAATTTTTCGTTAGCCAATTCGCGACTTGGTCATGCGCTGTACTTGGCCTAGTTTGCGTTTGCCTAAAATTGGCTAGCCTACCTTATCAGCGTTCGTTCTACTTCAGTCGCCGCAAAAGGGACATACAAAGAAAGGGTTACATCTGGTAGAATAGAGAGATGAAAAAAAGAATTTACCCGGGTAAAGCAAGTGTACTACCGCCCAGAATTTGAAAGGTGTCC
>DAOTTR010000825.1:0-2167 GCA_034437715.1 Caldilineaceae bacterium | reverse complement strand
GGACATACTTCACGGAATATCATCACATTACGTAGTCACCTGGAGGAACACGCCATGAACATTCCCGCCGTCAATACTCTGCTCGACTTTAGCGGCAAAGTTGTCCTTGTTACGGGCAGTGGCAGTGGTGTGGGGCAGGGCATTGCGGCTCGCTTTGCCGAAGCGGGCGCGAAGGTGATGGTTCATTACGGGTCGAGTGCGGCTGGCGCCCAGGCGTTGGTGCAGCAAATTATCGAACGGGGCGGCGTCGCGGTTGCCGAGCAAGCGGATCTGACGCAAGCGAAGGATGTGGCGCGCCTGCTCGCGCGCACAGTGGAAACTTTGGGCCGGCTGGATGTGCTGATCAACAACGCGGGCGTCTATCCGTTGGCCGGCGTGTTAGATATGACGCTGACGCAATGGGATGCTGTAATCAACGCCAATTTGCGCAGCGTTTTTCTTTGCACCCAGGCTGCGGCCAAACAGATGATTGTCCAGGGCAGCGGCGGTGCGATTGTCAACATTACTTCAATTGAGGCCGAACATCCCGCACCGCAGCACAGCCACTACAACGCGGCTAAAGCAGGTGTATTGATGTATACGCGGGCAGCGGCAGCGGAATTGGGCAACCACAATATTCGTGTCAACGCCGTCGCCCCAGGCTTGATCTGGCGGGCGGGCATCGAGCAAGCCTGGCCGGACGGCGTCGCCCGTTGGCAACAAGCCGCCCCCCTCCAGCGCCTAGGCCGGCCCGAAGATGTCGCCGACGCCTGTCTCTTCCTCGCCTCGCCTGCCGCCCGCTGGATCACCGGGGCCAGCCTGACCGTGGATGGCGGGGTGATGACGCACCCAATTTTTTAGCGCGACAAATCGAGCAGCTTGTCCTAGTGGGCCGCATCTACGGGCGCAACCGGCTTGCTCGCTAAGTGTGCCAAGGGTATAATCTTCTATAATGGAACATAAAAGAGAAACACTTGTTGCTGAGTTAAGAAAGCTTGGCATTACATATCTTGCGCCAAGTGACGCTGTGGCAACAGAACCATTGCCTTCAGTTGACGGGCTTCTGCTAGCCTTATTGAATCAGGCTGATTTTCGGCTTCAGTTAGCTTTGATCCCTTTATTTATTCGCCATCCGGAACTAGCCCGTAGCGCGTCATTACTCGTCGATCAACTTGATTCATCGCCAGCACTAGAATTACAAACCCTGTATATGGCTGCTGTTTACCTACAACGACTTTGGAAAACGCGCCTTGGATTTTATCTGAATATGTCTCTGTTGCCTGATTTGTTTTCTCAACCAATGGGATTGCCGCCCGCCGATGAGCGCTTTGGCAAAACGGGATTGTACGAGTTGGCTGAGGCGTGGAAGGAACGCTCACGCTATCCGTTTGATCGGTTAGCATCTTTCAATAATGTCATGGAGTTATTTTTCGAACAGCTAAAATTAGAACACTGATTAGCCTATCATGCGACAACGCGTTGACCAACAGCGAATCGAGCTTTTTCTACAAAGACTTGGGCGACAGTTTACAAGGCCAGGGCGGGTCTATCTCGTCGGTGGTACAACGATGGTCTATGAAGGGCTGCGCCAACAAACCCTTGACATCGATCTTGCCTTTGAAATCGCGCATGAAGATCATAGCGCTTTTGTTGCCATTATTCGCGGATTAAAAGAAACGCTCTCTTTGAATATCGAAGAAGCATCTCCGGCAGATTTTATTCCGCTTCCATCTGGCTATCAAGATCGCAGTCAATTTATCGGTCGCTATGGACAGTTAGACGTTTTTCATTATGATTTTTACAGTACGGCATTGAGCAAAATTGAACGTGGCACCGAGAATGATTTTGCCGATGTATTGTCACTACTTGAGAGTGGTCGACTAGAAATAACAAGACTCGTTCAATGCTTCCATGAAATTTTGCCTCGCTTTGGGACAGACAGCCTCAAACAAGACCCAAATGAATTTCTACGAAAATTCGCCATCCTCATCGAAATGTGGCGCGATATGTCTAAAACAGATTCTCAACTTGATTGATTAGCTGATAGTTTGTCAATAACGAAAAATCTTGCCTACCCTTGATGCCCAATTCGCAAGGCGCTGAACAACCGGCTGGAGAGTGCACGTAAGATCACGACTAGCTCGATCAAGATCATCACGCCGGCAAAGAGCAGGGCCAGGGCGGTAAT
>DAOTTR010000824.1:0-2124 GCA_034437715.1 Caldilineaceae bacterium | reverse complement strand
TATTCAATCAACAAGCGGCCAGGGCGCAACGATCCGCGTCCAGATTCCGCTGATGGCAAACGACAGTTATGCACGCTCAACCAATGAAGGTGTATTATGGATAAACCAATTCGGGTATTGATTGCAGATGATCATGCGATCGTGCGCAGAGGCTTGCGCACGCTGATTGCCAGCCAACGCGATATGGAAGTGGTGGCCGAGGCAGTCGATGGGTTGGAAGCAGTTCTCAAGGCGCGCGCCGTGCAGCCAGATGTGATTTTAATGGACATGGTCATGCCGCGCCAAGACGGGGCCACCGCCATTCGTGAGATCAAGAAAGAAAATCCCCAGGCGCGCATTTTGGTGCTCACCAGCTTTGCCGAGGATGATAAGATTTTCCCGGCGATCAAATCGGGCGCGTTGGGCTATTTGTTGAAAGATACCGAGACCGATCAGCTCCTTCAGGCCATTCGCGATGTCAATGATGGCAAATCCTCTTTGGACCCAACGGTGGCGCTGCGTGTCATTCGTGAACTCGCCCATGCGTCCGACTTGCCGCCCACCGAAGATCCCTTGTCCGCGCGCGAACTAGAGGTGCTGCAACTGGTGGCGCAGGGATTGACCAATCAAGAGATTGCCGAGCAATTGATACTTGGCGAACGTACGGTGGGTAACCACATTAGCAGCATTCTCAGCAAACTTCATTTGGCCAATCGCACCCAGGCTGCCCTCTACGCCCTGCGCGAAGGCATTGCTCCCTTACATCCTGCCCCTGCGATATCGATAAACTAGCTCAGCTACCCGCTAGTCACACCTAGTGCGCTACGTTAGCCAGTGTAGCGCACTAGGTAATTCTACTCATTAGCCCCGTGCAGAGTTCATGCCTGCTCGTGCGAATCATAGTAAATATCACTAGAAAACTCAGTTACTATTCCCTAGGCAAGTCAGGTCATCTTCCTCATTCCACCTCAAGTTACTTGTGATAAGCTATCTGTATAGCAAAAACAGCGGCCTACATGCTCTGTTGTAGACAATTGCGAAATGGCAAGTATCTACTTTGCAGCGTGTGTGTTACACCATTGATTCAACGCTAAGGCCAACAGTAACAAAACTGGGGCGCTCATTGCCGAGTGCGCCACTCAAGGAGAAAAATCTATGTTTACGAAATTTTCAAAGTTTGTCAGCGCGCTGATGATTACAACCTTGCTTGCCACTTTTGGCGCAAGCAGCGTTTGGGCGCAAGAGACCATCACGGATGAGACTGTGCCCACTATCCCAACTGCCGGTAGTTTGGTGCGTATCGAGCCAGGTACTTGGCAATGGTACACCTTCCGCTCGCAGGTACCGGTAGATGTCGAAGAAGATGATGATGCCGTGGTGACCGATCCTGAAGAGGCCACGATTGACATTGCGCTCAAAGTGCAAACCGGTTCGGTCGGCTTTGAAGTCTGGTCTGCCGAGGATCTGAACAACTGGCGCAATGGTGTGGACTTTGACCCAACCGGCATTGGTACAGTAAACGAATTCATGACCAACGACCCGCTCTTCTGGCAAGGTTCGTTCCAGACCAACGATGACTATCATTTGATTGTCAAGAATACGGGTACAGAAGCGGCTTTTTATTCACTTGATATTACAGGTGACGTGCGCTTGCCGTCCAGTACAAGTATGCAGACTGAAGCGGCCCCTGCCGAAGCAATGGCAGATGCACCTATGATGGCCGAAACAGCTCCGATGACAAGTGACGAAGCCAGCATGGGCATCCCCACCGGCAATGTGACAATCGAGCCAGGTACTTGGCAATGGTACACCTTCCGTTCCCAAGCGCCAGTTGATGCCGAAGAGGATGATGATGCGGTGGTGACCGACCCCGAAGATGCGACGATTGACATTGCGTTGCATGTGCAAAGCGGCTCAGTCGCCTTTGAAGTCTGGTCTGTTGAGGATCTGAATAACTGGCGCAACGATGTTGATTTTGATCCAACCGGTGTTAGTACCGAGAACGAGTACATTACCAATGACCCGCTCTTCTGGCAAGGTTCGTTCCAGACCAATGATACCTATCATCTGATTGTCAAGAACACCGGCACGGAAGCAGCTTCGTACATGCTTGATATTACGGGTAATGTGACCTTTCCAGCGGCC
>DAOTTR010000823.1:0-25839 GCA_034437715.1 Caldilineaceae bacterium | reverse complement strand
GCCAGGGGTTCATACATCAACCCGACGGCAAATTGATGATTGGCAACCGGCACAAAGGGATTCCACTGATCCCACTCGACGAACTTGCCCTGCTGCCCACCACGCACGGCGATAAAAGTACGATCGCGTGCCACCTCTTTGATGCCCTCGGCGGCGGTTGCCCCCTCGGCAGAGACGGCTGGCGCGCTAGGCGCTGTTGATTCAGTGGTTGTGGGGGCCGCGGCCGGACTACAAGCCGCAGCTAGCGTAGCGAACCCCATAATCTCTGCATACTGCAAGAATTCACGTCGTGTGACCCTACGATTGCCCAATGGGTTTTCCATTATCTAGCTCCTGTCTGCGAATGATCTTGAGAAAATGCTTGATAATCACAGCAACACATTTGCTGGCGGCGCGTCGAACCCATATCCTGGATCGATAGACGCAGCGCCAGACCTATTCCTTTAGCTCTTGGTAATAGAAATCCTCCTGTGTAGCGCGTTGGGGCGCTGGTGGAAAGTAACGAATGACAGGTACCCTGCGGTACCTGGATCGGCTGCTGACGAGGAGGAAGGGAGCGAGAGCATTTCCTGGGATCAGTCGCCGACCGATTGATGATATTCAAATAAATAAAATGGGCTTAGCGGATATTATAGACCAGCGTGGACAGCATTGTCAAGTGGGCGAAATTCGGATCCTCTACCCTCTGCCTTTCTCATGCGGTGCATACTGTGTGAAGATTTAATGTAGATAATGCGTTTTGTATTGTTTTGCTAAAATTAGCCACTGTCACCCGCCCCTCGCCCCTTGCTTACCCCTTCACCGCGCCTTCGATCATGGCTTGGAAGAAGATGCGGCGGGTAAAAAGAAAGAGGATGACCACCGGCAGCGCGATCAAAATACAGGCGGCGGCGACGACTTGGAAGTTGATAATGTTCTGGCTGAGAAAATCATACAAGCCGAACATGGCCGGTTTGAGACTATTTTTGGCGATCAACAAGTAGCCGGCCAGAAATTCATTCCAGGCGTTGACAAAGGTGAGCAGGAAAATCGACAAGAGGCCGGGCAGCGACAGCGGCAGCAGAATATACCAAAGCGCGGTCAATGGTGTACAACCGTCGATAAACGCGGCTTCCTCCAAATCCAGCGGAATGGCGTCAAAAAAGCCTTTGGCGATCCAGACGCTGAGCGGCAGGTAAAAGCCGATGTAGACCAGGACAATAAAAATGCGATCATCATAGAAAGGCAGTTGGGCCTTGCGCAGATCGACGCTCATTTCATAGAGTGCCAACAGATTGGTCAGCAGCGGAATCCCCGTGATCGCCAGAATACTGACCATAAAGAAGTCGCGCCCAGGGAAACGATAGCGCGACACGGCATAGCCAGCCATGCCAGCACAGGTGACGACCAGCAACGCCGACGCGGTCGCATAGAGCAGGGTATTGGGAATATAAATCCGCAACAGATTGCCCGTCAGTTGAAAGTTGAAGAGCCAACCATTGGCCGGTTTGGGGGCAAGCACCCGTTCATAGCCTTCCATAGACCAGCGACAGGCAGCCAGATCAAAGGCACCGTCGGGCGTATCGCAGGGCAGAAAAACTGGCGGTTTGCGCATGACATCTTGCTCTTGCTTAAACGAAATAATCACCGTGGTGACAATCGGAAAGAGCATGACCAGACAAATCAGTACCAGTAAACCATGCAGCAGCAATGTTTCCCAAGTCCAGCGGCGGCGGCGGGATGCCAACATAGGTTGTTCCATCTTATATGCTTCCTTCTTATTGGTTGCTTTCTTGTGCGCGTGAAAAGCGCAACGTCCCTATAATCAGCAGCCAGTTCACCACGGCGATCAGCATGGCGATGGCGGCGGCGCGCCCAAATTGGCGTTGGCCCCAGCCAATCGAGTAGAGCAGATAGCTCAATACCTCGGTGGACGATCCTGGTCCGCCACCGGTCATGGTAAAGACCATGCCTACGCCATTCATACCACTCAGCGTTAAGCTGAACAGGGCAACGGCCAAGGTGGGCAAAATCAACGGCAGCACAATCAAGCGCACCACCTGCCAACGATTGGCCCCGTCGATCCGGCTGCTTTCAATGATCTCCAAAGAGATCGTCTGCATCGACGCCAACAGCAGGATGGTGATAAAGGGCAGAGCGCGCCAACTCGAGGCGATGATTAGGTAGATCATGGCTGGTGCCGGCGGAAAGGGAAAATCGCCAAACCAAGAAAGTGGCGGCGGCGCAGTCAACACCGACAACCCATTGGGCGGGAACAAGCTCGGGTTTTGCGTAATGCCAGAGAGCAGCCCATAATCGGGCACCACCAGCAGCCGCCAGACAATGCCGGCAATAATATCAGCGATTACCCAGGGAATATAGAGCAGCGTAATGTACAGACCGGAGAAGCGCAATTTGCGATTCAGCAACAACGCAATCGCCATGCCAATCGTCAGGGTCAAAACCACATAGCCGATCAGGAAGACAATGGTATGCCCCACACTTTCGGCAAATAGACCCATATTCAGGAGGCGCTCATAATTTTTTGTTGCGACATATTCCCAGCCAGCCGGTTGGCGCTCGTGCAGGCTCAACCAAACAGTGTAAAGCCCCGGATATACTTGGACAACGAGGAGCACCAGAATCGTCGGCAAGATCAACCAAAAGGGCAGCCAACTGCGCGCGCGCTGGCTGGATTTACGGTGTAACGCAGATTGCATAGAGGAAACGCCTTGTGTATAGATAGAGAAATAGGTAGATTAGTAAAGATGTACGATCTACTAATCTACCTATTTACCAGACGCTCATCTGCAGATGAGCTTTACCAGAGATGCTAAACTTCTCTAGAGAAAACACCGATCAAGCAAGGTGCAAGTGATGCACTTAGCCGCCCTGGTTATATTCCTCTTCTGCTTCGGTCAAGCTCGTGGCGATATCGGCCGTTGGGTCTTCCTTGATCAACTTATAGATCGTATCGACAATCAACGTTTTGGCTTCATCGCGGCGTTCCAATGAACCATACCAGGGATGACAGGTACTTGCCGCAACAACTTCGGTAGCCTGTTCGTAGAAGGGGGTCTGGAAGAGAGGTTCAGCCTGGGTTGCCTTGAGCGCCGGGAAACCACCGCCGGGGCCCAACACCCACGCCGCGTTCTGCTCGGAACTCATGATCCAGTTGATATAATCATAGGCCGCTTCCACATTGGCTGCGCCAACCGGAATGCTAAAGGCCGAGGCCGCAATATTACAGCCGGGTTGCTGGCCTTCGGCAGCGAAGTAGGGTGCCAGATAAACATCGCCAGCGGCGATGGCATCCAACATATCTTCTTCGTTCTTCTTCTCATACTTGTTGCCATTGGGGGCCGTCAAGGGGTTGACATAGCGATAGCCAAAAATGCCGGTGGGGAATGAACCCGCCGAGGCGTCCTTAAAGGCTTCTTCCTCTTGGAACTGACCAGCAAAGGCGATTTCGGGGGCATAGCCCTGGGCCACAATCTCGCGGATGAAGCCAATCGCGGCAACATTTTCGGGCGTGTTCAAGGTCATGGTGCCTTGGCCATCATCAAATTTGCCGCCAAAGGAGCTGATCGTTGTCCACATAAAGCGGCCTAACGCTTCGCCACCAAAGTCGGTAGAGCCAAAGAAGGTGATGGCGTATAAACCCTGTGCTTTAAGTGCTTCTGCTTGGGTCAGAAATTCCTCGGGCGTAGCTGGGTAGCCATCGGGGAAGCGATCTTTCCAGACAAAAACCACTTGGGTCGATTGGGCAACCGGAATACAATAGAGCTTGCCGTCGGGCCCCGTACAGGCTTCAATCGAGTTTGCATCAATATCCGCATACCAAGCCTGGGCTTGCGCCCATTCGGTCAAATCTTGTACCGTGCTGTTTTGGTAGAAGGCCAGCACATCGCTGCTGCCAATATGAATTAGATCGGGAATTTCGCCACCCGCTTGCACCGCGGTAATCAATTCGGTGGTCATCTTATCGAACGCTTTGGGCTGGTTTACCCAGTTCCATTTGCCAGCAAAGGCTTCGTTAAAGAGCGGCATGGTGTCACGCAAATATTGATTGCCCACCCGTTCATCACTTTTAGTGTCTTCATTGTTCTGGTCATATTGATACCAAGTCACAAAATCTTGCACCTCAGCGCTGGGTACTTCCGTACTCGCTGTGTCGGCTGTTGTGTCGGTGGTGGCCGGAGCATCTGTGCTTGCGGATGGCGCAGCACAGGCCGAGAAAACCATGCAAAATACAACCATGATGACTGTCAGAGACCATAAACGCCTCATAACCCCAAAGCTCCTTACTGATTTGTGTATTAAAAATTGATTGGGAACTGCACGGCGGCGTGCAACGAAGATGCGATCCTTGAAAATGCGCTTGCTGGTTCGCTTCTGGGAGGATTGATCAGGTAGCGATAGCTTGTAAAGTGCTACGATAGTATGTTACATTATTTTGCTACTGTGCTCTGTAATATTTACCGCCAACCCATCTACCTACCTACTAAAGTCATGTAGAAATATCTAGAAAGTCGTGCCCGATGATCATTGAATGGAACGCCCATATCTTTAGCCGTGATACCCGTCGCTATCCCTTGCACCCACGTGCCGCCTATACCCCCGATCTTGCCCACTGGTCGCTTGATCCACTAGCGGACTATCTGGCACACATGCAGGTTGAAGGCATCGACCGTGCCGTACTTGTGCATCCCGAGCCCTATGGCGACGATCACCGCCTCGTACTCGATTGTCTACAGCGTGAACCCAATCGCTTGCTAGCAACCAGCCTATTTTACCCCAAAGACGCTGCTGCTCCCCAAAAATTGATCGACTTGGTGCGCCTGGAACCCAAGATCATTGCCACGCGTTTTCATGCCCATCGCGGCACCCAGGCCTATTTGCAGAGCTTTGCTGAGCCCGGTGTACGCGCCCTGTGGGAAACTGCTGGCGAACTCGGCTTGGTCATCGAACTGCACATCGGCCCGGACTATGCCAAGGGGGTGGCCGACGCGATCCGCGCCTACCCGACCTATCCGGTTCTCATCGATCACCTGGCCGAGCCGACCATGGGCAATCCCGTCGAATATGCCGATGTGCTGGCGCTGGCGCAATTCGACAATGTCTACATGAAGCTCTCTGGCCTCAATCACTTTTCCAGCGATGCGCCCCTCTATCTGGATGCCAAGCCCTTTACGCGCTGGGTGGTTGATGCCTTTGGCGCGGATCGCTTGGTCTGGGGCAGCGGCACGCCCAGCATTGTGGATGCCCATCTGGCTCACCTGTCCGCGGCGGAAAGGGACAAGGTCAAAGGGGGCAACTTGGCGCAGTTGTTGCCATTCCAAGAGTAGCAATCGTAGTAAAGACTTTAGTGCTCTCTATCTTTGAAAAGCAAAATGCAGTCCGGGATAGCACCGGTCCCTCTTCCTGTCAAGACAAGCGGCAGGGTACTATCTCGGACTGCGGTTCTTCTGGGCTGAAGAACAATTCGATTGTCTCTACTGCCTAAAAAGGCACATAACACGCGCTAGCACAACTTACGTTCGTAGGTTTAGGTGCGTGATTATGGATTTGGTGCAGCTTCCTCACTAAAGAGGCTCTCCCATGTAGAGGGGTCAACTTTCCCATCTGTGTCAAGCCCATTCACCTGCTGAAAACGCTTGACACCACTTTCCGTGCGCGGGCCAAAGATTCCATCCGTAGGGCCCACCTCCGTATAACCAAGCGTATGGAGCCGACGCTGAACTAGACGCACATCCAGACCTTTGATCTGTGGGGTCTGTAATTGCAGAGGTCTCAGGTAGTTTGAGGTTGCGAGCCCAGTGTCCAGTGTTAGGTCAAGATAGAGGCTGTTGGCCCAGCCACTAACACCACCGTATCGAACCGGAACCCAAAGCGCGCCGTCTACATCCTGACCTATTGCGGTAATTAGAATGCCACTGCCATTACGTGGGATGGTACCGACAGGTGAGTAGGCTACACCAGGCCCGGAACGCATATTTAAGTGTTCATCCGTCACAACATCTACTATATGGTACAGTATTTCCGTTTCAAGTGTGCTTTCAGTGCGGTCATATCCACTTACGATCAAGTTGCCGGCTCTGTCGTTGTAGGCATAAAAGAGCTGGGTTCCAGCCGAACTCTGAAGAGCGAGAATGCTATGGAGAGGATTTCCATTGGGTGAGGGATCTTCTACATCAACTGAGATAATTTCCCCCTGTTGCCAAGTTACAGCGAGCTGCTCCACAGCCAGGCTTGTATCGGCAATGATGAGCTGATTTGGCTCATCTGCGGCTATCGCTCGGTCCAGCCAGGAACATTCCCCTGGGCTTACCCGATCAGAGTCTTGCCAATTGTCGCCAACCCCTGTGTCTGCCTTGTGAAACGTGATGCGCAGTTGTGGCTGGAGCGAGCCGGCAATATAGGTGAACAGCATTTCTCCACCACCCCGACACACCAGTGGGTAACTGACAGGCGTCGTTAGCGAGGCGGGGTCTGGAGGCAAAGTATCAGGTGTGCCAATGACAAAGAATTGTACTTCTAATCCAGCAGCGCGTGCGGCGGTGAGCATACGATTTAGTCGGCTTATGGCAGAGTTCAGATTTTGCTCAATCTGGCGTGCAAACGTTTGATTGTTGCGCATACTGGTCGGATCGCGCTGGACATAGGCGGTTAGATAACGCGCAGTGTCAATCCAATTTCCTTGCTGCTGTGCCCTATAGGCAAGTTGATAGAGCTGCTCGGTAGAAAGGATGCCCGGTTGGGCATACACTGGCGTAATACAAAAGGCAAGTGCGACAATCACGACGAAGATCAAGTGTTTGCGGCTAAAGCGTAACTTATAGTTATGCATCTTGGTTACCTCGCTCTATGATCCATTAGACAAGAGGGCTGACGCGGATGGTACCGAACAGAAAATTATGGGGTTTCTTCTGGCACTGGTAAGGGCTCTTCCGGCGGCAAGCTAGGTACAGGATCTTCGTTAGAATTAAATTGAGCATCTGTCGCAAGAAAAGAATTAAGAAAAATGGAGTTATCTTTGACTGAAAACGAATGTTGCATGACCACCGTCGCCAGCATAAGAAGGACGCCAAGCACGACCATGATCAGTCCAGGCGATGAACTTTGCAGTTGCCATTGTAACTCGCTTATACTACCCTTGACTTCGGACGGTGGTGTCTCCAACCTACCCATCACAAATGTAGCACCCACCAATGCGAGGATCATTCCTGTCACAAAGCCGAGATAGCGCACCCACACGCCGCTCATCAATAGGACATTGGCATGATGATAGCGCTGCCGTAGCACATAACTTTCCAGTTTAATGAGCGCCTGGAGGTGGACGGCATTTAATCTTTCTTGAGACGTCATCTGGTACTCATCTGTTAGCAAGTCCGGAATCGTCTCTTCCAGGGTTTTCGTACCTTCGAAAATATTATTCTGCAAATAGTAGAGCTGCCAGAAAGTTGCCGCAAAAAAGAAGATGGTCAAGCTAACCAGCATCACTTGCATGGTGGGCAACAGAGTACGCCGCCATCTGGCTAGCTCAAGATCCGATGGTTGGCTCTGTCTTGGCGAGGCAAGACCTTTATCACTTTGCCCACTAGATAGATTTGTTTGCATGAATTCTCCTTGCATAAATTCTCCTTGCCGAACCAAGGAAGGATAGAGGCGCGGCAAACGTGCTTCAAAAGAAAATATCCACCACAGTCAGTAGTAATTTTCAACCAATGCCTAATTTATAGAGACTTCATAATCCCTTTTTATTTCAGTTGTAAAGAAAAATCGGCACATATCAAATCGCGGTACCCATCTCTGGAATCAGTAAGTCTATCAACACATACCTGCATGGTTTACAGTTTTACCAGTAAAACGCCTATTGTCATCGCGCCCAAAATCTATTATGATAGCATCACTACTTTTGTGATCCACGCTCAATTCAGGAGGCATACCCGATGCCCACGACCGATATGATAGCGCGCGACAAGCGCTATCAAAACTTTGATTTGCTACTGGAGCCAGCAAACAGTGGCTACTACGTACGCGTGTTGGACTCGCCCGCCGGCCAAGCGTCCGGCCCGATCACTTTGCCCTTTGATGCCAAAGCGGAACCGCACAAAGTACGTTTGATCGGCGGCGCGATTCGCAACTTTCAGTTTGTCCCACAAGATGACAGTGAAGCCGTGACGCCGCTGGACCCCAAAACCTTTGGCGACCAATTATTTCGCGCGCTCTTTGCCGGCGCAATCGGCGTCAGCTTGCGCCGCAGCATTGATCTGGCGCGCGCTGGGGGCGCAGGTCTGCGCATTCGCCTGCGCCTGGATGATGCCCCCGAGCTGGCTGCCTTGCCGTGGGAATATCTTTTTGATGCCACCTACAATCGCTTTGTTGTGCTGGACGGCGCAACGCCAATCGTGCGCTATCTGGCCTTGCCCCTGCCCGCCGAAACGTTGCAGGCGACCCGTCCGCTACGCCTGTTGGTGATGATCGCCGATGCCCATGATGTGTGGCCGCGCTTGAATGGGGCCGAGGAACGGACACGGCTGCAAGCGGCATTGCGCGATGTGGTCGAGCAGGGCGATGTGGAAATCACCTGGCTCGAGCAAGCCACCTTGCGCGAATTGCAGCGCACGTTGCGCCGTGGGCATTATCATCTCTTTCACTTTATCGGGCATGGCTGGTTCAACACGGCAAACCAAAGCAATGGCTTGATCCTGGAGAATGAGCAAGGCAATGGGGAACAGGTGGCAACCGAAACAGTAGCGACGCTGCTGCACAATCATCCTAGCCTGCGCCTGGCCTTTCTCAATGCCTGCGAGGGCGCACGCTTTGCCGAGGGTCAACCCTTGGCTGGCGTTGCGCAACAGTTGGTGCAACAAGGATTGCCCGCAGTGATCGCCATGCAATTCCCGGTGAGTGACCGCGCCGCGATCACGCTGGCGCACGAATTCTACGGCGCGCTGGCCGACCACTACCCTGTAGATGCTGCGCTGACCGAGGCGCGCACGGCAATTTTTAGTCAAAACAGCCTTATGGAGTGGGGCACGCCCGTGCTCTTTATGCGCGCCCCCGATGGTAAATTGTGGCAGGAGAAAGAGGAAAACATGAGCAAGCAGGATCAAACGCCACGGCAGATCAACACAGAGGGTGGTGCTTATATTGGCGGCAACGTCCGGGTGGGCGGCGAGTTTGTGGGCCGCGATAAAATTGTCCACGGCGATGAAGTCAAGGGCGATAAAGTGATGGGTCACAAAGCAAGCGGCGATGTGATCGTCGCCACCGTCGGGGCCGGTGCCAAGAATGTGGCCATAGGCAAGAATATCCAGCAGACCATCAATGATCTAGGTGCGCCCACGCCCGCCGACCAACAGGCAATTGAAAAACAATTTGAACGTCTCTTTGCCCTGCTGAATAGCCCAACGCTCGATCCGCGCAAAGCGGGCCGCGCCGAGGCCGAATTAGAAAACCTCAAAGGGGAATTGACCAAGACAGCCGACAGCGAAACACCCAATGCCAGTACCATCAGCCGGGTTGGCGATTGGCTGCTTGCCAATGTGCCCGAACTTGCGCAAGCCGTGACGGAACTCTTTGGGTTGCCCGCCGTGGCCAAGGTATTGGCTAAAGCCGGTGAAGCAGCACTGGCTTGGTGGCAGGAGCGGTTTGGAAAATAACAAACGCGCTGCTGCCCCCGAAAAAACTTTCCACGCCCGTTTATGATCTAACAGACAATTCCAGGTAGCATTGCTATGGCTGAAAAACCTTCGAAGCCAGACAACAAGAAATCAAACACTTGGTTACAACGCATCTTTGCCCAATGGAAACCGAGGGCGCGCGGCGATCACATTGCCGCGCAAGTAGGTGAAGGTGCCAAAAATGTGGTCGTCGGCAAAAATATTATTCAGATTGGGACACTCAGGGTGCCGATCTGGTTTGCAATGTTGCTGATCGTCTGCTTGTTAATGATTACAGGAGCGATTACATATCCTACGGTAGAACCGTGGTTTCCAAGGTTGCGGCAATTTGCGCAAGAAGGGCCAAACGAAACGTTGATTGTGATTGCTACCTTCCATAGTACAAATTCAACGAATACGGAACCACACAAGAAAATCTGGTATGAAATCAGTGAACAAGTTGCAACCCTAGGGAAGGGTATGACAATCCGCCCTGCGGTAGAATCGACCATGCTGACCGCTGACCAGCGCAGTGAAGCAGAAGCGCTGGGACGACGCTATAACGCAAGTATGGTTATCTGGGGTGAAGAAACAGGCGTCGAAGTTCGTGTGAATGTGTTAAATCTTAAACCAATGCCATTTGGTACTCCAGAAACTGAAATTATTGAAAAAGAAGCAGTTCAGCTAGCAATGAACCGAGACGCGTATATCTTTTTTATTAACACGCAATTGCCTAGCGAAGTATCATTTTTGGCCTTATTTGCCGTTGCGCAGAGCGAACTACAGGCACCGGATAGTGAAACACAATATGCCGCGCTGGAAACGCTAGAGAGCGCATTGACCGCCGTAACCAATACGAGCCAACGCATTGTAACAGCGAAAGCAAATGCCTATTTTCTGAAGGGTTGGATACACCAATTCTATTATTTACAATATGAAGAGGCGATTGCAGCGTATACACAAGCGATCACATTCGATCCAGATCAGGCAAATGCCTACTTCAATCGGGCAGACGCCTATTATTCGATAGGCTGTACAAATAATGAAGATCCTATATGTGATCTGACACTTCAAGGTTACACGAAGTTTATTGTGCTTCGACCAAACGATCCATGGGGCTACTACGAACGTGGGGATGTCTACTGGGTTTTAGGTGAATCAGAGAAAGCAATTAGCGATTTTGAGCAATATCTGATACTGCGTCCAGAGGCTGAAGACCGTGCCATGGTTAAAGAATGGATTGCCGAAATTAAGTCATTTTTGCCCAACCAGTAAAAATAAGCGACATTATGCGTCCTCATCATGACCTTTACACAGTCATGGTAGTTAAGCGTGACTATGCCAACTGATAACACCAACCAAGACAACCTTCCCTGGCTCCAACGCCAGTGGCAGCGGGTGCGCAATCTGTGGGCGCGCGACATTGTCATTGGCCAGGTGGGCGAGGGCGCGACTAATGTCGTCATTGGCAAGAACAATATCCAGATCAACGTTGCCGGGCGCAATCTAACCTTGCCCATCTATTTGATCGGTGCAACGCTGGTCTTGGTGCTCGGCCTGCTGCTCTATCCCCTGGTGGAACCGCTCTGGAATCCAACACAGATGACCGGCCCCTTTCGGATTGCCGTGGCCGATTTTGGCGAGATCGAAGGGCAGGGCCGTGTACACGCTACGGTGCGCGGCACCGAGATGAGCAAGTGGTTCTTCGACAATCTCTTTGGCGAATACCAGAGTTCGGATGCCGATGTGGCGCGCACCATTGAAATCTGGCACGATCTGCGGCCCGACATCCAGAAAAATGTGCGCTTTGGCATTATGCGCGGTAATACGCCAGAAGATCGGCGCGCCGCCGCAGCCAAGTTGGCGGATCGCATTGGGGCGCACATGATCATCTATGGCAATCTGCTCACCGCGGGTGAGACGCCACAACTGGCGCTGGAATTTTATCTGTCGCCGCTGGTCAACGACGAGACGGCCGCCATCGTAGGCCCCCATCGCCTGGGCCGGCCCATCGATCTGCCGACGGCCTTTGGCACAGGCAGCCCCGACGCCAATACCGCCGTTGCTAGCCTGCTCAAGGTGCGCACCGATGCCTTCTTTTGGCTCACGATTGGGCTGACCCAGGATATCTTGGGACGCAGTGCCGAAGCACTGGCAACCTTGCGCATGGCCGAACGCACGCTCATCGCCTGGCACGATGCGGATGGCAAGGAACTGCTCTACTTTTTTATTGGCCGGCAGGAACTGTTTCTGGGCAATGCGACGGCGGCTGAGGAAAATTTTCATCGTGCACTGGCGATCAATCCCACCTATGCACGCGCCCAAGTGGCATTGGGCAGTGCCCAACTGCGCCAAGCCCGCGCTGTGCCGCCCACCGCGCGCTTGCAAGCACCCAGTTTATTATGGGCAGCGCTGGACAGTCATCTCAAGGGCCTCTCCCTGGCCGCAATTGCCCAGGAACCGCTGGTCATCGATCTGGCGAACCTGGCGCTGGCCAAAACCTATCGCCTGTTGGGCGAGACCTACTACCAATTGCACCAGGATGAGCAGGCTCGCCAATTTTTTGCCTTGACGCGCCAAAAGGTGGCGCAGATTATTGAACCATTAAAAGCGGCCAATCAATTTCGGCTGCTGGCCCAGGCGTATGAAGCCGAAGGGGCGGCAGCACTGCAAGATGGTGTTTTGCTGCTAGAAACGAACCAAGTGGCTGAAGCCAAGCAACTGTTGGCACAGGCCAAGGCTGCCTATCAACACTGTATTGATCAAGGACGGCAAACGGTTGATCAAGTATTGACAATCCAGGTGATCGGCGAAGGTTGCCAAAAGTTTTACCAGGTAACGGAGCAGTATTTAGCGGAAGTGGAAAAGGGACAGTCATGAGAGACAAAAGTCACTTGGTAGGGATGCTTGCCCTGCTGCTTGTGCTGTTGATCGCTTGCTCACGCAATACGGCGGACGCAGGCGTGACAGCCCAAAGCGCACAACAGACGAGCATTGCGCAAACGGTCGAAGCCGAACGTGCGATTGCCCAGGCCGTCGCGGCGACCTTGACCGCCGATGTTGCGACGGCAACGCCAGCGGCACCATCCGCCGATATACCCACCGCCACCCGTTTGGTTATCAATGAGAGTGTACCGGCTACGCCCACCGCCCCACCGACGATTGGGCCACCGCCCACCGCCACCCGCTTGGTGATTGCCGAAAGTGATGTCGATGGCGATGATGGCAATGATTTTCTGCGCAGCAGTTCGCGCAGCAATGCTGGGCGCGTGGTGCTCCTGCCCGGTTTGCCACCCGCCGCGGTAGCCAACCCTGTGATCTTTCAGGGGCAGATGGCGTTGCGCGTGGCAGTGTTTGACACGCGTGTAGGCCGCGAAGATGGCGCGGGGATTGCCGAAGTCACCTTCCAGATTATCGACAACTTTAGCGGGGATACGGTGTATGATAATACCGAGGAAAGCGCGCCTTATTGCCTTTTTGGTGGCAGCGAACTGCTCTGCAGCACGCTGGTCTTTGCTCAAAACGACTTTCAATGGCCGAATGGTGAGCCGATCTACAATGGCGATTACACGGCGCAGATCGACATCCTGGCCCAAAACGATGAATCGACCCAGTGGCGCTGGCTCTTTCAGCTTGCGGGGGCGCGTGAAAAGCCGAGCGAAAATGGGGAGTACAGTGATTTCACAGGCACCTGGTATACCAACTTTGCCGAAGTAACCTTCCAACAAAGTGGCGCTACGGTCAGCGGCAGCTATCAGCGCTATGGCTATAACGAATCGCTGGCACTCTATGGCACAGTCAGTGGGCGTACATTGGACGGCAACTTTGGCAACGATCGCGCCGACCAGGTGACCTTTACCCTGAGCGAAGATGGCAATTATATGGATGGCGCGTGGCTCTATCGCACCGATGGCCGCTGGCGACAGTGGTGTGGCGTGCGCAGCGCAGCAGGTGCATTACCCGCCGGTTGTGGCTTTAGCGGCGACTGGTACACGGCCAGCGACTATGCCACAGCCGCCCAGCCAACCGCGCGCTTACAGCAGATCGGCCCCAACGTGACCGGCACCTTCTTCAATGGCAGCGACCAGGGAACGGTCGAGGGTGAGCTAGGCCAAGCTGGCCCGACACCCCATCACAGTGTCAGCGGCGAGTACCGCATCAACGGCGCGCGCGACCGCTTCCGGTGGGATCTGCTGGACTTTAACAGCGAACAATTTGCTGGTTGCTGGGTCAACCAGGCGGGGGCACATGAATGGTGCGGCTGGCGTGATGGTGCGAATCGACCAGAGCAATGTCTGCCGACTACTGCCTGTCCCTAGTCCAGTTGGGCGTAGATACCACGGCAGTTACTACGGCGCTTTCAAAGAAATAAGTATCCAACGCTTGCCAAACAAAATCATGCGTAGGGGCGGCTTGCAGCCGCCCCGCGTTTGGCCCGCTACGAACGGGCGGCTGCAAGCCGCCCCTACTGGTATACTTATTTATTTGAAATGGCCTTAGGCCGCTCTGTACTAGTACAGTTGGGCGTAGATACCACGGCAGTTAATAAGGCACGTTACTCGTGTACAGCATGGTAAAAATAGGGTACCTTATTTACGCCGGGATCTACTAGTACTATACAAACAATCAGCCGCTGATCTGCGTGGCGAGTTGTGTTGGCGCGTTATAAACCGACCAGCCTGCGCCATAGGCACGATAGGCCGCATGACGATTTAGCACAATTAACGTTTGGCGCGCCCGCGTCATGGCGATATAAAAGAGGTAGGCGTTTTGCGGCTCCCGCGCGAGGTCATCCGCAGGGTTATCTTCTGCGGTCAACAGAATCACATGATTCAGTTCCCAGCCCTTGAAACTATGGATCGTGCTCACTTTGAGGCGTGGATCATGCGCAGCAAAAGTGCGTTTGCGAAAGCGTTCCCGTTTGCGTCCTGTCTGGCTATCGCCTTCATTGAGGACATGTGTGGCCACCAGATCATGCTGCGCCAGATAGCGGACCATCGCCCAGCCGGCTGGTTGATTGGGGGTCAGAATTACGATATCCGCAGGCGCGATCCCATCATCTTGCAGTAACCGCTCCACCGCCTGCAAGGCCAAGGCATGCGTTTGCTCGGCAGTGCTAACATTGTGCCAAGCCAAATAGGCAGGCTGATTTGGCGCGTGGGTTGCCACGATAACCAGTGGCGTGATGAGCGCTGCGGGCAGGAATTGTTCGGCAAAGCGATTTGCTTCGTGGGCAATTGCCGGCGGTAATCGATAGCTTGTCGCAAGTTCACATGCCTGCTCGCTCAATTTACTCACGCTCGTTGCCAACCAGCTATCGTCACATAAGTAGACATTCTGGCGTGGATCGGTAACCAACAGTAGTTCGTCGTGCTCCGTCAAAAAGTGGCGGAGCATCGCATAATAGGCTGGCAGAAAATCTTGACCTTCATCGATCAAGATGGCATCGTATTGGCGGGCCTTGGCATTATGACCCGTTTGCAGGAGATTCACAACCAGTTCCGGCGTCATTTCATCCCAAAGTTGATTGGGACGACGATTACCGACCAACGGCCATTCTATGCTATTCTCAATCAGAAAATTTTTACAGAGGCCATGAAAGTGATGGAATTCAATATTGGTCCAAGGAAACGTGAGTGTACTTTGGTTGACTAGCTGGCAGATCGATTGCGACAAGGTCACATTGAAGGTCAACACGAGCACACGCTTGCCAGCCGCGGCTAGATTGGCGGCACGTTGCGCCAGCACCCATGTCTTGCCACTGCCAGCCACGCCCTGTAAATGCTGATGTTGACCAGGGGCAGAGAGGGTATAGGGGCGTTGTTCCTCGGTCAGCACAATGGGCGGTGCCGGCGCGGGCATATGGACGGGCGGGGCCAGCCAGAAACGCAACGCGTCGAGCCACTCATTGGGCAGCGGTGCGCTACTGGGACGCATCGACATTGGCAGAATCGCCGATAGCGCGCCAGCCTCAATGGCATCGTGTCCAAAGACAACCCCGCGCCCAGGTGCCAACGGGCAGAAGGCGCGCACCGCATTGGTATTGGCCAGGGGAAAGTAGACACCGACCCGAAAAGCCGATAGGGTGCGCCGATCGCGCATAACACTCTCGCCGATCAAAGGAATATAGAGATTTAGCAGATTTTCGATATAATGTTCTACTCGGCGCGTAGGATTTAGCACGGAGGAAGTTTTCTGGTCGGCACGGTGCATATACCGTTGGTAGCGACCTAATTGCTCACGACGGTAGTGGCGGAGATCCCAGTCGTGTACATCAAAGATCGTCAATCCTGCACTGGGGTGAAGCACGGCCAAGGCGGGATAATCGCCATTAAGAAAAGGACGCTCATAAATTTCCCAGGGGGCAGGCAACACTTCGCGCAAGAAATTTACCAACAACATCACCCCATGATGGGATTCCTGTGGCAGTGAGTACGTTGGTAGATCAGAGAGTATTCTGTTCACGACAATCGGTTCCTATTACTGCAATGGACGATACCTATAGATAGATAGGCACATCAGCGGTGAGTATCCATTCCTTGGTATCGAGCCCGGATCTGGTTGCCTTGCAAGCATAAGAGCATTTCTGAGTGCAACATAGATTGACTGCTTACAAAGAGATAT
Organism: Caldilineaceae bacterium; assembly: GCA_034437715.1. Lineage (GTDB taxonomy): Bacteria > Chloroflexota > Anaerolineae > Caldilineales > Caldilineaceae > JAHBVH01. The sequence continues at coordinate 9,568 of DAOTTR010000823.1, read as the reverse complement.
TAGATAATGACCTACCATGGTTGACTTTTATCTGGGAAAATGGCTGCTTTCAAACAGCGCAAAGTTTATGTATGGAAAAGAATGTTTACCATGTAGCTATTATTGCATGAGGAATTTACAGTGTCAATGCGATAATTATTTCAATTGTATCGCTCCTTTGACGTAGTTTATTCACGTAGATATGATTAGATCCTCTTAGATCGTTCCATTTATACGTTTAATTTGGTTTGAGGTTTTTATGTTTAGCCCGTATAGCCGCGAAGTGCCATCGCTCGTTATCCAACGAAGATTTTCTTTGTTTTGGGCCGATCGGTCACTTTTATCAAAAGCATGGACGCTTACCTTGGTATTGGTTATGGTCGTAGCTTCGTTACAGGCAGTCGGTACCTTTCAGCGTTCGTTTGAGACAAAGTTGGCCTTTCTCTATGTGCATTACTATAGTTCGCCGCCTGCTGATATTCAAGAAGCAGCAGTGTGGTGGATACCTTGGCCGAATAATTTGGTGGGCCGGTTAGGCTGGTATCGCCAAGGTCTGAACGAAGTCAATAAGCATCGCAAATATATTCAATCCTTGGCTACCCAAGAGACACCGGCAGTCCTGCTAGCCGCGGCGATTGCCAATCAAGGCAATAGTCCGCAACGGCCTTTTGGGTGGGATGGTTTTGAAAAAATGCAAGCGTGGATCGGTCGCCAGTTTGAATGGCCTGTAGCTTCCTGGCGATGGGCAGAGGCGCAGTGGGCAGACTATTTTGAGCAACCAAGCGTTGGCATTGGTCAGATCCAACCGGGCGAGGCAAGGCGACTTGCCTACGCGGGCGATCGTATGAATTTATTTAACGATCGGGCCAGCATTGGACTGATGCAGGCCAAATTGGTGAACGCCTATCATCTATTGACCGAACTTGATCTGAACCAAACCGAGATGTTTGCGCTGCTTGCCATCAGCAATAACGATAGCAGCGATGGGGCCAGCATTGTTGCGGCCTTTCAGCGCTTTAACAATGATTTATCGCTGCTGCTCAGTTATGATCCGGCCAGCCGCCAGCAACTGGCGCGTATGCTCACCTATATGGACTATTTACATGGCCAAGATTGTTGGGAATTGCCCAATGGGATTAATCGCGACTATCTGTGGTGGCTGATTCACAACGCGCGCCCAATGCCTTGAAATGGGCAGTGTCCCCTCGCCTACCCCTTGATCCCTGTCATCACCACGCCCTTAATAAAGTAGCGCTGCAGGGCAAAAAAGATAATGATCGACGGCAACATGCCGATCAGCGAGCCAGCCATGAGCAGATGATCCATGGCTTGGCCGCGTCGGCTAAAGGAACCGCCCAAGGTACTGCGCAACGCCAACAGCCCAGTAGTAATGGTCGATTTTTCTTGATCCGTCAGATAGATCAGCGGGCCAAGCAGGTCGTTCCAATAGGATTGAAACCAGAGAATCGAGAGCGTGATGATCACCGGCATAGAGAGGGGGAGCAGAATGCGCAGATAGTAGCGCATGGGGCCACAACCATCGATCTTGGCCGCATCGTTCAGTTCCCTGGGGATGCTGGCAAAGAATTGACGAAAGAGAAAGATCGAAAAAGCGCCGCCACCAAAGAAAGAGGGGACGACCAAAGGCAGGATGCTGTTGCCCCACCCCAGCACATTGACAAAGAGAAGGTAGGTTGGGATCAGGGTTACTTCGCCCGGCAGCACCATCGTCGAGAGCAAAATCACAAACAGGGTGTTGCGCCCACGAAACCGGAAGGAAGAGAAGCCATAGCCCACCAGTGACGAAGAGATCAGACCGCCAAACGTCCCGATCACGGTGATGACAACCGTATTCCAAAGATAGCGATAAAAGGGCAGGACATTGCCAACCTCGATAAAGTTTTTCCACTGTGGTATCGGTGGGTAGAGCAGTGGCGGCACCACTTGCAACTCATTGGGTTGTTTGAGGGCGCCGACCACGGCCCAATAAAAGGGAAAGAAAAAGAGCAAGGCCAGCGCGATCGTCAGCAGCGTGGCGATCAGGTCAAACCAACTGAATGTAAGTCGTCTCGGCTTGGGTGCTCGTGCCACTTGTAACTGAACGGTCATCTTAAAATCCTGCTGTTTCTGATTCGTAATAGACCCAACGGCGCGCAACCCGCAATTGGATCACCGTGAAGATCATGATGATCACAAAAAGAATCCAGGCCAGCGCCGAGGCGTAGCCCATATTCAAATACTTGAAGAAGTTATTGAAGAGATGAAGCACATAGAAGTAGCTGGCATAATAAGGACCACCACCCGTGGCGACATAGGCTGCCGTAAAAATTTTGAAGGCAGCAATAATGCCCGTCACCAGATTAAAAAAGATCGTCGGGCTAAGCATGGGCAGGGTAATACGCCAAAACTTTTGTAACCGTCCGGCCCCATCCACCTCCGCCGCTTCGTAGAGATCGGTGGGAATGTTCTGTAACCCCGCCAGAAAGATGATCATGGTTGGGCCGCCAGCGCCCCACAGGGCCAATAGAATCAGCGTCGGCTTGACCCACGTCACAGAATTAAACCAGCCCGGCCCCGCAATGCCCCACCCCTTGAGCAAACTATTGATCAACCCATACTCTGGCTGAAACAAATAACTAAAGAGAAAGGCCGAGACGACCACCGGCACAATCGACGGAATATAGTAGACCGTGCGCAAGACCGCGCGCCCGGGCAACTTGCGATCCAACAGCAGCGCCAACAGCAGCGAAGCCGCCAACCCCAACGGCACCGAGAAGATCACATAATAGATCGTGTTCCACAGGGCTGTCGGAAAGAGATCATCCTGGGTGAAGGCGTTGACATAATTCTGGATGCCATACCACTTGGCTGGCAAGGGAAATTCATATTTGGTAAAACTCCAGTAGAGTGAGATCACCATTGGGCCAATGGTAAAGATGGCAAAGCCCAACAGCCAGGGCGCGATAAAAAGATAGCCCCACACTTCTTCCAATAGGGCAACGCGACTTAGTTTGCGCTTGTGCCGCACGCCCCCCGATGGCGACGCGCTAGTCAGTGGCATCGTTCTTGATTGTGTCATGGCGATTTCCAGTGGCAAGTGGCAGGTGGTGCGTGGCGAGTTACCCATACCCACCACGCACCACGCGTAACTGCTTACGCTCCCGGTTTCGGTTGATCCAAGATGGCCTGCACCGTCTCTTGAATCTGTGCGCAGCCCGCTTCTACGTCAATGTCACCCAAGAAGATGCCCGAGTAGATCTGGGTCACAGGGTCGGCAATTTCCGAGAGGCGACCATTGGCCGGCACCGGCATAGGCTTGACGATCTTGAGTAACTCATAGTGTGGCTTGACCACGGGATCATCAAGCAGGCTGGGATCTTCCCATACATCGGTGCGCAGACCAGGTTCGCCAATCCGTTGCACATTTTCGATGCCCACCTCTTTGCTGCAAATAAACTTTTGCCAGAGCCAGGTTTCATAGGGATGTTTGCTGGTTTGCATGATCGGAAAGACATTGCACCCCATAAAGCCGCCGCGATGGCCAGAGGGGCCAATCGGGCCCGGCGCCACTTTGAGGGTCTTGTCGGCAGGGGTGGCATCACCTAGATAGGAGCCTTCCCAAATGCCGGAAAGCACCATACCCACTTTGCCCGAAGACCAAAGCTGGACACGGCTGTCAAAGCTGGGATTGGCCAGCGCGACCTTGTCCGTTTGCATCATATCATAGAGCCAGCGTATACCGGCGATGGTCTTTTCATCGTCGAACATGGCTTTCGTGCCGGTTTCGTCCATGGGCCAGCCGCCAAAGGCATCCATGGGGGTCAACGTTGCCTCATAATAGGGTGCCACCCACAAGCCATATTGATCGGTGCCTTTGGTCATTTTGCGCGCGGCCTCGGTCATATCATCATAGGTCCAGGTGTCGGTCGGTTCCGGCACACCCGCTTCGGCAAAGAGTTCCGGCTGATAATAGATGGCCGACCACCCAGGGTGACCGTTGACCGGCAGCGCATAAACCTTGCCCTCGACCTTGCAGGCGTCCATCGACCCCTGGAAATAGATCGACAAATCATAGCCATCTTGGGCAATAAAATCGTCCAGCGGCTGCAAAATGCCACGCAAAGCCCAATTGGCCATGCCATAGTGGGTGCCATAGCGGAAGCAATCGCCTGCCGTGCCAGACGCAATGCGTGCGATCAACGTAGCGGCATAGTCATCTGGCATGACTTCGATTTTAACCGTAATCGTAGGGTTATCCTCGGTAAAGCGTTCCGCCAACTCTTTGCGAAACTCAATATCCTGGGGAACGTTGCGATCAAATTGAATGATCTCAATGGATTCAGCGGCGGGCGCGGCCTGACCGCCCTCGCTGACAGTGGGCGCAACCGGCGTCGCACAAGCGATCAAGGCAATCGTGGTGGCAGACAGCGCAGCACCTTTCAGAAACATTCGGCGGCTGAGGAAGCGGGCATGCATGTGGACCTCCTGATGGTTCCTGGGAAAAATGATCTCAATATTTAGTTGTATGAATGAAATAAATACACAAACCGAGAACGTTGGAGCAGTACGTTCTGCGCACCAGTATAGCATGACAGTAAAATCTAAGCAATCGCACAAAAAGTGGCGGGTGGCGGGTGGCGGGTAGCAAGAGTAGCCGCCGGTTTTAACCCGCGCTTAACGCGTTCGGCAACAGCCCGGCGCGTGTGATATGATCACCTCCCTATCTATCCCTTTCCCATCCAATCAAAGGATTTACCATGAGCACCATTCTCATCACCGGCGCGAGCGGTTTTATCGGCCAGACCCTGGCGGCCGCGCTGGCACCAGCGCATCATATTATCTGTATGGGTCGGCGGCCACCGGGCTTGGCGGCCCTGCCCTTTGTGCGCGGCGAGTTCGGGTCATTCGAAGATTTGCGCCAACTCGATCAGTATGCCATTGATGTGGTGATTCATCTCGCCGCGGTTACCGGCGGCAGTTTCGAGCGCGACGGCATTCTGGTCAATGTGGAAGGAACGCGCGCGCTCATGCGCTACCTGATGGATCGCGGCTGCAAGAAGTTTGTCATGGCCAGTTCGATTGCGGCAGTTGGCTTTCAAAGCCCCAAGTTTCGCCCCGTTCAACTGCCACTCCCCGACGAACATCCCTGTCTGGATCGTGACGGCTATGGATTGTCCAAATATCTGATGGAAGAGGTCACCCGCTACTACCAACGCCAAGTGGAGACGCTGGACGTGATCAATCTGCGCCTCTCCTCGGTGCGCCCAGATGACAACCCTGGTCAACCAACTGGTGTGCGTCCATTGGGCGCGTGGGCATTGGGCAGCATTACCGTCATGGTGCTGGCCGACGCTGTGCGCGCCTTTACGTTGGCCGCCGAAGCGCCTTATCAACCAGGGGTGCGGATTCTCAATGCCACCGCGGCCAGAGCTTGGGCCGCCGCGCCAACCGCAACGATTCTACGCAACTGGTGGGGCAATACCATGGATCTCAGCTATTTCGAGCAACCGGGTCATGCCTACGCGGCCGCCTATGACGTGCGCGCCATCGAACGCGAACTTGGCTTCACCGCCACAGCCACGCTGCAATACCTACATTCAAGTGTGCCGATAGCGCCTTAAGATTAAACGCTAGGGTTAAAAGGTCAACTGGCCGCCGTCGATCACCAACTGGTGGCCGGTGATAAAGCCGGAATCTTTGGAGGCCAGAAAAGCCACCGCCGCGGCGACCTCGCTCGGCTCGCCAAAGCGATTGAGGGGAATCTTTTTGAGGTAATCGGTGCTCCAAGTGGGATCATTGCGCCCGCTTTCAGTCAGGCGCGTTTTGATCAAGCCGGGGCAGACGCTGTTGACACGAATGTTGTAGGGCGCAAGGTCAATCGCCATGGTCATCGTCAAACCGACCACGCCAAATTTGGAGGCGTTGTAATGCGAAAGATTGGCTTCGCCAACTAACCCATTGGTCGAAGCCATGTGGACAATGCGCCCAGCAACTGCGCGCTCAACCATGTGGCGCGCTACAATCTGCGAACAGAGAAAGACGCCGGTCAGGTTCACATTCAATGTGCGATGCCAGTTTTCGTCGGTCACTTGGAGAAAGGGCTCGCCAACGGCAATCCCGGCAATGTTGCAGAGGACATCCACTTTTCCATAGTGCGCTAGTGTCGTCGCCAACATCACCTCGACCGAAGCGCGCGTCGTCACATCGACGACCACCGCCAACGCTTGGCCGCCCGCGTCGGTGATTGCTTGTACCGTCCCTTGTGCAGCGGTCTGATCCATATCGGCAACGGCGACCGCGGCCCCCTCACTCGCCAGCCGGAGCGCAGCGGCCTTGCCAATGCCATTGCCCGCGCCCGTCACAATGGCCACTTCATCGATAAACCGCTGCATGGTTGCGCTCCTCTTTATACCTATGTTGGGTTAAAGCTGATTGCTGATTTAGGCAGGCAACCACTCTTCATAAAAGCGCTGCCAATTGCGAAACATGATTTTTTCAATCGCCGCTGGATCATAACCGCGCTGCGCCAAAACATCGGTCAGCTTTTGGTAATCGGCCACCGTATCGACCTCAGCCGGCGCGCCATCGGCCCCACCCTGTCCATCGGTGTCGCCGCCCACCGCCGCGTGATTGGCGTTGCCCGCCAACTGGCAGATGTGATCAATGTGATTGGCAACGTGGGCTAGGGTCACGGCACTGCGTGGAAAGAGTTGACGACGCGCCGTAATGCCAGCCTTGGCCCAATCCAGCCCACCCTCGGCATAGAGCATCCACGTATCCATCGAGACGCCGATCACACCGCCACGGGCTATGATCGCCTGGAGCTGTGCGTCATCAAATTGGCGCTCCCCCGGCACCAAGGCACGACAGTTCTGGTGGCTGGCGAGAATGCCGCCATCAAAGAGATCGAGCGCCTGCCAGAAGCTTTCATCAGCCAGATGGGTCAGATCCAGCAACATGCCAATCTTGGCCATTTCCTGCAGAAGCGCTTTGGCCGGTGGCAGCAAGCCGCCCGCTGTACCTGTGCCGTGGGCATAGGTACTCATGCCGTAGTGGGTCAGGCCGACAACGCGCAAGCCAGCGGCCCACCAATCCTGCACCTGTTCGGGCCAGAGAATTGGATCGGCCCCTTCCATACCCAGTACCAAGCCAACAGGCGCGGCGGTGGTATCGGCACCGGTCGCGTCTAGTGCTAACCAATCGGCAAAGTGAGCCGCAAATTCAGATCGTGTCCCCAACAGGCGTGCCTCGCCTTGTCGCGCCAGGACGCGATAATAGGCCAGTTGGCCCTGTGCCGCGGCATAAGCCGCCTCACCACTGTTATAGCCCCAGAGCGGGCTGTTGGCACGTTTGATGCGCCCTACCACTTTGACCAACGCCGCGGCCACCTTGCCCCGGCGCATTTCGGGCAGGGTCGCCATGATCTCGGCATTTGGCCAGGTGGTTTGCGGCTCTTTATCTGGCACAGCACGCGCCTGATCGATCGGCAATGTGAGCACGCGGTTGAAATCAAGTGCGCCACCCGCCATGGGGTAGTCGCCATCAAAGAGTAACATGCAACTTCCTTATGCCACGCGAGCGGCGAGGGTTACCACTGGCGCGAATCGGGCACCGGCAGCCATTCGCCGCCCAGGCGGATCGATTCCTGGCTGACCAAGCCGGGCAGTGTCATGTCCATGGCTTCGTGAATGCCAATGCGCGGTAGTTTGCGCCCTTGTACGGCATCGACAAAATCCATAGCTTCAAAATAGTCGCCCCCACCATGTCCCGCAGCCAGCGCTTCGGGCGGGGGATTGCGCCAAATTTCCGGCAGGAATTCCTCCTCAAAGGTCGAGAGCGGCACCCATTCGTCAGGATTCTTGCAATAATCTTCCAGCCAAATCCAATTGCCCTCGCCCTTACGCCGCGCACTTTCGTACGCGCCCTTGGTACCCTGCAACGTGTAATTGGTCATGGAATGGGGGCGTTTGGAGAGCATATCGACGCGGATACGCATGAGCTTTTCACTCTCTGTTTTGCAGAGCAGCAACACCGTATCTTCCATAGCATGTTCGGTGTCGGTCCAGTTGCCGGTGCCCACGCAACTAATGCGCGTCGGTCGCTCCTTGATCCATTGCAGACAAGGCCCCAAGCTGTGAGTAGGATAGGTGCAGCCATTGACACCCACCTGCCAATAGTAGCGCCAGGTTGGTTTGCCCGCGGCAGTATGATGCAAAGACGAAAGCTCGTGGATATATTCGCCCTCGGCATAATAGGTTTCGCCGAAAAGCCCCTTTTCGACCATGGCCTGCACCAGCACATTCGGCTTCATGTAGATATAATTTTCGGCCATCATGTAGACGGCTTTGCTGGCCTTGCACGCCTGCACCAACCAGCGCGACTCATCCATACCCACCGTCGCCGTCACTTCGCTGAGCACATGGATATCGCGTTGCAGCGCAGCAATCGATTGCGCCGCGTGATAGTGCATGGGCGACGCCACCACCACAATGTCGGGCTTGGCCTGATCGAGCATGCGCTCATAGACCGTAAAGAGTTGGTTGATGCCCGTTGTCTTGCCCGCTTCGGCCAGCGTTTCCTCATGCGGATCGCAGAGGGCTACAATTTCAGTTTCGGGGTGCGCTTGGAAGGCGCGAAAAAAGGAACTAGAACGGCGCGCGCCAGAAAAGGCGACTTTGATCGCGTTACTCATGGATTGACTCACCTTTATTGATACCCGGACGGTTGGGTCCGAGCACGATTCACCAGTTATCTATCAACCTTATTCAATCACAGCCACTTTGGCAGGCAGCCCCGTGCGGATCGACTCCCAGCACGCCGCTGCCGTCGCCATGATCTTGGCACCGGCCACCTCATCGATCAAGGGGCGCTTGTCTTCGACCAGACATTCTTCAAAATGGCGCATATAGCGCCACACTTCGCGCCCGTGGCCCCCTTCTTTGGGAAATTTTAATTCCAGCGTCGGCTGCCCTTCAATCTTATCAAGCACTACTTTCTCGTTGATCATCGAACCTTTGTCGCCGTAGATGCCCAAGCCCAACATGGGCAGCGGCGGCTCGACCAAGCCAAAGACCGCCAACACACGCGCAATCACGCCTGAGCGAAAACGCAAGTTGATCAGAAAGTTATCATGTTGATCGGCTGGGTAGCGCGCATCCAGACCACTGCATGACGCATAGACAAAGACCTCGTCAACATCGCCCAGGAACCAGCAAAGCAGATCAATGGGATGGCACGCGCCGCCGTAGAGCAGATCTTGCGGATGGATACCGCGCCAGGGCGTGCGATCCAGCACCGGGCGCATATCGTGGACATAGTGCGCCTCGGCAAAGAGTGGGCGGCCCAAGTCACCATCGTCGTACAGCTTCTTGGCGGCCATAAAAGCCGGCGTGAAGCGACAGGTCTGCCCGACGAGAAACTTAATCCCCGTTTGGCGCACCACATCCACGGTGCGCTGGGCCTCGGCCAGCGAAACAACCATGGGCTTGGTACAGATAATGTGCTTGCCCGCCGCGGCTGCCGCCTCGATCTGTGCCATGTGCAAATGATCGGGCGAATAGATGCCCACCACTTGAATGTCAGGCCGCGC
>DAOTTR010000822.1:0-3427 GCA_034437715.1 Caldilineaceae bacterium | reverse complement strand
CAACAACGACAACGCTTGCAAACCGTCGCCACACCCAATGCGCGGCATCTGGCGCGCGTCCAACGCTTGCTGGCGCTGCGCAACTGGGATCTCGGCTATCTGCAAGCGGTCTCTACGGCACCCTCACTCTGGCGCATTATGGTGCGCGTTGGGGGTGTCGTCGCGCTTGTGACATTGATTGCCATGCTCTACCTGCTCTTTACCGCGCGCACGTGGAGCCACAGCCAGGATACACTGGCGTTGGTTGGCTTTGCGCTGGGTATGGTGATCGCTGGGTTAACGACTTATCGCTTTCGCCAAGCGCGCATTCTTACCCTGCGCCGCGAACGGGTTGCCTTGGCGCAACGCGCGCTAACCGCGCAACTGCGCGAAGCGGTGACCGATGGCTTGGTACGTGTCTATGCGCGCCTGGGCGAGTTGTTGGGCCATTGGAATCGTATGTTGGCCGAAGCCGGTGGCGAGTTGTCCACGTTGAGTACGCCACCGACGATTCCTGCCGTGCCGCCGCCAGGGGTGCCGTTGATGGCGATCTACCAACCCCATCTCAATCAACAATTGTGGCAGCGCTGTCTGGCCTATCTGCGTATGCAATTGGATGCGCAGGGGCAACGCAGCGAGGAACGGCTGGAGCGCATCTGGGGGACGCCGGCGTGGTTTGGCGAAATGCGCCGTATTCTCAGCAGCAATGGGCCGGGCAAGGGTCAATCCCAGGCGCGGACAATTGCCCAGTTTATTCGCGATACGGTGCGCAAATCGGTGGCACCGGTCAATATTGAGCAGACCAATCCGGTGCGCGACGAGTTGGTGCGTGGGTTGGCCCAAGAATTTAGCATTGAACACCTGCTGTGGCGCGGGGCCGTGGAAGAGCGTGACTTTAATCGCCGCCTACGCATGTTGGAATTGGGCATGTTGTCCACCACGCCTACCGAGAAAAATGAAGGCGCGCCCGTGCGTCGCTATGTCGAGCATGTGTGGCACCGCGCCAAGCCGACAGCCAATTACGAAGTGACCGATCGACTGGCGATCCACGGCATGACCGTTGAGTTTGTCGCTGCCTCGGGTGATTTCACAAGCGAGCTAACGCGGGCGTTGCTGGATGAATTTAACCTGACGTTGTTGCCCACCAATAACCCATTTACGTTGCTCTTTGTGCGCTCTGTTCATGGGCTGGCGCTGGGCGATCTGGAGTCGATCCGGCGCTATCAGGCAGAATTGACCTATCTCTCGGCGGCGGAGCGTACATTGGTCTTACTCACCGACCTTTTCACCGACAGCGTTTATCAACGAGAACTCTATGTCACGCCTAAAAGGGATCCGCGGGCCGCACGCTTTGCCAGCCCGGTAGGTTCCTGAGCGGGCGACGAGTTGCTATTTCCTGCCAGCCATTGAATCCTTAGCCAACACGAAACCAGAATGAGAAGAGGCCAACCATGCCCCCCGAACTATCGCTTGATGATATCGCCCCCAACGCGCGTGCTGTGTTGGGGCAAGCCACCCAAGAAGCGACCAAGCGCGCGTCTGTCCTGGTCGAGCCGCTGCATATTTTGCTGGCGTTGGTGGATGGGCGCAATACGATAACTGTCCAACAGTTGGCCAAGCTGGGCGTAGACACACACCAACTGGCGGACAGTGTCACAGCCGCGCTGGCCAGCAGTAACGTTGCGCCCCAATTCATCCCCACGCGCAGCACAGAGCTGCCCAACACACCCGTACTCAGCAACAACGCCCAGCGCGTGATCCGATCTGCCTTCAAAGAGGTAGCGCACCTTGGCCACAAAAGTGTTGACACGATTCATCTGTTGCTGGGTTTGCTCTATTTGGATGGCGAGCCAGCGGCCACCCTGTTGAACAAAGCCGGTGTATCGCTCTATCAACTGCGCCAAACGGTGTTGGAAGCGCCCCCGTCGATTCAGCCCGCCACCCGCAATACCTTGCGCGCCGCCATCAAACCCAGCCCGATCTTTTTTGCGCTTGTTATTGTGATGATCGCGGCTGGCATTGGGCTGTGGCGCAATCCTAGCGAGAATTGGGTCGGCCCCTTAACCACGATCTTTGTGATCAGCGGTTGGATTGTTTCGCTCTGCTTACACGAATTCGGTCATGCCCTGGCCGCATATCTGGGTGGCGACACTTCGGTGCGCGACGCTGGCTATCTTACCTTAAATCCGTTGCGCTATACCCATCCGCTGCTCAGCATTATTATGCCCGTCATTTTCCTACTGATGGGGGGGATTGGGTTGCCGGGTGGGGCGGTCTACATCCAAACCAGCGCCCTACGCAACACACGCTGGGAAGCCCTGGTCAGTGCCGCCGGGCCGTTGGGCACGCTGATCTTCTGTGTGATCATCAGCATTCCCTTCTATTTTGATTGGCAAGCATGGATCACAGGGGAGAATTGGTATCTCTGGCCAGCGTTGGCTTTCTTGGGGTTTTTGCAGGTAACTGCCTTGCTCTTTAACCTATTGCCAATTCCACCACTCGATGGTTTTCAATTGCTGGCGACGCAATTGCCACCAGCCATACGCCGGCAGTTATTAGGCTTTGGCAACATTGGCTTTTTCCTGCTGCTCTTTCTCTTCAGCCGCAGTAATCCTGTGAGCGAAGGCTTCTGGCGTTTTGCCTTTCTCACCGCGGCGCGGCTCCAGATTCCGGTTGAGTTGGTATCGGCGGGCTATCAACAGTTTTCGTGGTGGAGCTTTTAAGTAAGTTCGTAACGACCAAGCCACCCCACCTTTTGGTACAGGGTACACCTGCTCATAATAAATAAAACCCTTAAAAGTCATACATTGTGTCTCGTGTATTACTGGACTTATTGGTATGACTTTTAAATGGTTTGTCCATAAGGTACAGCCAACCTCCCCCAGTTTGCTAACCTTGACCCACAAGTTGGCAGTAGGCAAGGTGTGCCGGGGAGCGAGAGGGGCTAGTAGTTACGTAAATTCAATGGTAATGATTCAGCCGGGGACGCGCCCAGGGGTGAAAACCCATGCCTGAATCGTTATTCCACCCCGTTTTATCCGCCACGTAGATAGCGGCGCACATTCTCGCTGTGTTCTTCAAAGGTTTTGGCAAAGACATGGCGACCTGTGCCATCGGGCAGCGCCACAAAATAAAGATAGTCATGTTGCTCCGGTTGCAGCACAGCTTGAATGCTGCCCAAGCCAGGGTTGGCAATCGGGCCAGGCGGCAAACCAGGGTAGAGATAGGTGTTATAGGGGCTATCGACCCCGCTGTACTCTTCCAGAAAGACGGGCGTCTTCCACCACTGTTTGGCCTCTGCTTGATAACCCATAGCATATTGCACGGTCGGATCTGCCTCTAGCTTGATGCCATTGGCCAGGCGATTGAGATAGACCCCCGCAATCGCCGGCCGTTCCCCGGCCACCACCGCCTCGCGCTCGACAATGCTGGCGACCGTTAACACTTC
>DAOTTR010000821.1:0-2255 GCA_034437715.1 Caldilineaceae bacterium | reverse complement strand
CCGGCTGGTTTTGCCGATGGTATTGATGACGGGGGCAGCGCCACATACGAGAATGTGGTGATTGTGGCAAAGAGTGGCGGTCAATACACCACCATTACCAACGCCATGAACAGCATTACGCCCTCGTCCAACAGCCGCTATTTGATTTGGGTGGCACCGGGCGTCTACGAAGAGCAGGTCACCGTCAAACCCTATGTCCATGTGAAAGGGGCCGGTATGGATATGACCTACGTTCGCGCCAACAATAGTGGCAATCACAACACCAGCTCATCCGCCGCGCTAATTCTGCCCGCCAACAGCCAACTGAGCGAGCTGTATGTCGAAAATACGTCGACCACCCTGGATGGCGTTGCGATTTATGTGGACAATGGCAACAGCAACACGCGCCTCTTCCGCGTCGGGGCGCGAACGATTGGCAGCGGCGGTGACCGCCATGATGGCATCTACTTGAATAGCGGCACGCCCTACCTGGAGCATGTCTATGCCGAAACCGCGGGTGGCGGCGTTGGCAACTGGGCGATCTTTAACAGTGTATCCAATCCCATCATCGACAGTGCAACGTTGATCGCTTCGGGCAACAGCTCGGCCAATGCACTGCGCCTGAATGGTGGCAACCCCATCATTCAAAACAGCACACTGCGCGCTGATCAATCGGCATCGGCCTATGGTGTCGAGGGCACGGGGGCCGGCACGCACACGGTGCGCTTCGACCATTCGACAATTCATGGCGAAGACTTTGGCATCCGCCTTTCATCGGGTAACTACAGCATCTATGTTGGGGCCTCGCTGGTACAGGGTGGCGGCAATGCCTTTGCAGGCACCATCCGCTGTGTGTCGAGCTACAAAGCGGATTACACAGCAGTCAACGCGACGTGTAATTAGCGCGGCTGATTCTCATATCCATCTGGCTTGTGCCGTCCATGGCCACAAGCCCTAGCAAAAGGAGATCAGACTAATGAAAGACGCGCATAAAGTACACAAGTATATCTTGTATAGCTTGCTGCTGACGCTCTGTGCAGCGATCCTGATCGGTGGCACAGCGCTGGCGGCGGGTGAGGTGTTGACACGCTCGGCCATTACAATTGCCGGGGGGCAAGCCACGGTCAACGGCATTGAATCGCGCAGCGCCGTGGGACAGCCAGTCGCCGGGATTATTAACAGTGGCGTCGGTGACATATGCACTGGATTGATGTGTCCGGGCAGCGGCTCTACCCAGGGCGTGCCACAAATCACGCCTACGGCCACCCCCGCGGCTTCGACCACGCCCAATCCATCCCAGACGCCCGGAGCCACCGGCACGCCTAGCGTAACACCGATTCCAGGGTCAACCAACACACCTAGTGCCACGCCCATTCCAGGTAGCCAAGACAATAATCTCTACCTGCCCTTGGTCACACGCTAATCAAGCCTATACCGCAATGACCTGCCAACGGGATCGCAGGGTCCAATAAGTTATGGCAAACAGGGGTGCATTTTAGAAGTAGCAAACGTTCCAAACTGAAGTACACCCGTAAACAGGCAACGCTGCTAGAGAGCGTTGCCTGTTTGTCTGCATTCTTTTGATTGGCCTGCCCCTGATTTCACCCTAGAATCGGCCCACACCATAGCAACCAAGCGTTACAAAAAGTGCTACAGCGTGCGCTATGCTATAATTCTGGCATGACGAACGCAAGTAACCCATCATCTTTTGGTCGCTGGATCAAGCAACTGCGCAGCCAGCATGACTTAACCCAAGAAGCGTTGGCCGAACTGGCTTTTTGTTCTGTACAGACGATTCGCTTTTTTGAAACCGGCAAACGCCGCCCCGCTCTCAAGACCGCGGAACGGCTGGCAAACGTGTTGCAAGTGCCCGTTGCCGAACGCCCCGAATTTCTTCGACAGGCGCGTGCCACCCTTGGCAGCGACCCCACCCTTATTTCACCTACTGTTGTTGCGCCACCTGCTGCCACCGAGAGCACAACAGCCAGTACAGCGCTGCCCTGGACACAACCACTGCCAGTAGCCGCGACCTCGCTTAGGAATACGGATTCAATAAAACCTGCAAGTTGTGCATTTGAGCAAAACGAGTAAACTATAGAGACAATGCAAAAACTAGAACCATACGACGAAGAGATTGAAGGGCAGATGAAAAACCTATATCAATCTCTGTCGGAGAAAGACCAACGACGTTACGCGGCAATCGAAGCGAAAAAGCTAGGGTATGGCGGATTAAGCTATATCTGCCGGATTTTTGCTTGTGATCCAAGCAGTGTAAA
>DAOTTR010000820.1:0-32141 GCA_034437715.1 Caldilineaceae bacterium | reverse complement strand
GAGCGGACGCGGGTTGCGTAAACTGTGAGAAACGGAAATTAAACTGTGGTTGTGTTGAAAACGCGCAACGTGTCTGGTGTATTAGGCGCTTGCAAAGCAATAAGTATCCAGCGCTTGCCCAACAAAATCATGCGTAGGGGCGGCTGCAAGCCGCCCCGCGTTTGGCTCGCTGCGAACGGGCGGCGGCAAGCCGCCCCTACTTTATTCTTTGCAATGGCCTAAGAAAAATCAACTTCGCGTTTTCAACCAAAGCAAAGATTAATTTCTATCTAGATTGTAGCCCAGATCGAGAGCGAATCCCAAAAGGAGGGTTTCGATGGACACTCATTTCGCGCTTATCCCTGCCGTGGCGACGCCACCCAATCGCCATGATCGCGGATCGCGGCTGGTACAACGGGTTTTTCTCTATGCCGATGAACTCTATCGCGTGCCGCCACGCTACCGGCGCGCACTTGCCCGCCAGGGCATTGCCCATATCTCGCACGGCGGTAGAGACTTTATTGTACAAAGCGGTGAATGGATCAACCTGGCGCGCATCGCGGATGTCGCCTTGGTATCGCCATTACGCGGCGAATCGTTGGTTTTGGAATTATTTCAGTAACGACTTTATGGGTAAAGCAAAGCGATCGAGAACAGATGTTTCAATAGACGCGCCGATAGACACGCAATGACGCGGCATCGGGTACACTGTAGTGCGGCAAGTAGTTAATTGATTTTAGAAGGAGAACAAACAATGTACATAATGGATATTGACACCCTGACGGTGATTCAGCAGGAGCGCTACAACGCATTCCGCCACCAAGCAGACCAATTGCGTCTGTTGCGCACCCTGAACGAAACCAGTGACGCGCCCAGCGCAACGGCCACAACCGGGCATGCGCGAACCGGTGTCATAGCTGCCTTGCGGCAGATGGTTATGCTTGCTTTGCAGACGCATAGCCGTGCAGTGCCACCCCGTTAATCGGCCACACTGCGTCAGTTTTACCGAATTGTGTAACGATTATTTTGAAAAACGAGGATACCAATGTTTAGCCATACACAGCTAGAAGAAGTGGCCCGCATGAAACATGCCGACCTCTTGGCCAAAGCAGCCATCATGCACAAGCATGGTCTTGTACGCCGCGAAACGAGACGCCACCTCCCAGCCTTATTGCAATGGCTCGGCGACCAGGGACGCAAGTGGCGCACGCCACGCCGCCCGATCACGGTCGATCCTGTGGCAGTCGCCTCGCGACAACAAGCATGCTAGTACAGTTGGGCGTAGATACCACGGCAGTTAATCAGGCACGTTACCCGTGTACAGCATGGTGAAAATAGGGTACCTTATTTACGCCGGGATCTACTAGGCGAAAACGATGAAAACTGAATATAGGCATAAAAAAGCGGCGCAATTGCGCCACTTTTTTATTTGCACTACCGCTACGATCTTTAACGTTTCTTCAGCGTCATCCGCAAGCCACCTTTGGGGCGCAGCGTGAACAGTTGTTCGGCGCGCACTGTTTGTCCAGCGGCCAGCAGCAATTGATAATGTTGCAACACCGTCAGCAAGATCAAGCGCGCTTCCATCATGGCAAAGCTGTTGCCAATGCAGACGCGTGGCCCAGCTCCAAAGGGCAGATAGGCATATTTAGGCAGCTTTGCCTCATTTTCGGGGCTGAACCGTTCTGGGTCAAAGCGCTCTGGATCGACATAGAGCTTGGGATCGTGGTGCATGACATAGGTCGAGATGGCGATGGTGCTGCCCTTGGCAATCGCATAGCCTGCCAGCTCAATGTCATGGATTGGCTGGCGCGTGACGCCCCCGGCCGGCGGGTAGAGCCGCATGGCTTCCTTGATCACCCATTCACTGTAGGACAACGCCGCCAGGTCGCGCACCGCCAACGCTTTGCCATTAAGCGGTGCCAACTCGTCCATGAGCCGCTGGGCCACTGCGGGATGCTTTGCCACCAAATAAAAAGCCCATGCCAACGCATTAGCCGTCGTCTCGTGACCGGCAATGAAGAGCGTGATGATCTCATCGCGCAGTTGCTGCTCGCTCATGGGGTTGCCCTCTTCGTCGCGCGCCGCCATCAACATAGAGAGCAGATCGCCTGTATCTTCCGTGTGCTGGCGATGGTCGGCAATGATCGCTTCAATCAACGCAAACAGTTCTTGGGTGGCCGCTGCTTCACGCCGTTGGTTCTGCTGAAAAAAACGATTCCAGACAGGGTTGTAACTGTTAATGCGATCATTCGCCCCGGTGAGCAACACAGTCATCAACTCGCCAATATGCTCGGCCTGGGCGCGCACATCGACGTTGAAGAGCGTTTTGTTGACAATGCCGAGGGTCAGCTTGGTCATCTCATGGGCAATATCGCGCATTTCGCCAGCCTGCCAACTGGCGATCATCTCTTGGGTCTGCTGCACCATGATGGTACCGTAGGCCTCGATGCGTCCATGATGAAAAGCTGGTTGGGCCAGTTTGCGTTGCCGTCGCCAGAAATCGCCTTCATTGGTGAAAAGCCCATTGCCCGCAAAGCTGCCCACTGCATGTTTCACCAAGTCTGCTTTGTGAAATTCGGCGGCGCGCTCGACCAGAATTTCGCGCACCAATTGCGGATCGCTCACCACATAGATGGGTTTGTCGCCCACCCAAATCGCATAAAAATTGCCAAATTGGCGTGCCTCCTTGAGCATAAAGCCCAATGAGTCAAAGTCCACGCGCCAGGGTAATAGATTGGTGATCGATTGGGTCCAGGCGGGGATGGTTGGTCCTGGTAGGCGGGGTTTTGATATGGCAGAAATGGTCGTTGTGCTCATGCTTGTCTCCTATCCGTGTATGTAGGACACCAACGTTAAATTTCATCACCTGCTGCTCTGAATGAATGCAGAGCCTGGGATAGAAAACGTGTTTAAACACGTTTGCCGTCGCAGGTGTTGAATTCATTCAACACCAATTTAACGTTGGTGTATTAAGCAGTAATACTTGAACATAGGATAACGGATAACGGCATCATCTGTCATCCACCAAAAGGTGAATTGGCCGGTTGATAGAACTATACTGGAATCAGCATGAGAACCGGCGTTTGATGAAACAATGATCAGCGTGCCGGGGACTGACCAAGCATCGCTCGGCACTGCGCACGTTTCCTGATCAGTCCCGGCACGCTAGCGCAAAACGCCGGTTCTCACATTGCACTCAGTATAGAATGTGGCTACATAGGACGCGGCGCGTCCAGCCTGCATTGCGTCGCCACCCAGTGGGTGCCCATCACAACGAGCGCCATTTGCTGACAGTCTACTAGGGCTGAAGTGCGGCTGCCAGCGCCGGATCGCGCCCTGCCAATAAATCGCCCATCGTGACCACCGCCCGTATGTCCGGTTCAAGGGTCAATGGGTCGCCATCGGGATAGTTGTGCCAATAGCGCGTCGAATATTGAACCAGTAACCCAATATTAGGCAAGTGAAAAGTGCGGACTTCGCCATAGTGGTTGGGTTTGCCGCCGGTTGGCTCGCCCACGAGCATGGCCTTCGTTTCGCGGCGCAGCGTGATGGCATTTTGCAGCGCCGAAGAATAGGTGCCCCTGCCAATGATCACAAAGAATTTGCCCGCGGCATTGATCGTTGGGCGTGCCTTGAGCGCGGCAATGAAGGGCGCGAGGACAGCTTCGTTGCCGCCACCGTTGTAGCGCACATCTAACACCATGCGCGCCACTTGATGGCGATCGATCAGCGCAAACACTTCATCGACAAATGGCGCAAAGGGTTTCCCCTGCTGTTCCGCACAGACATTGTATTGCACGTAGATCGCGTTCGCATCGGGCAGATAGCGATACCAGTAAAATGCTTGTCGATCCACTTCCGGAAGTGGGCGCGGCAAACCATTTTTTTCATAGATCGAAATCTGTGCCGCTGAAGAATCAGATGCTGGACGCACTTCCAGGTTAAAGCGTGAGCCATCTTGGGCGGCAAAGCCTATGGTGACGCGGTCGCTGTGGGGGATGAGGTTTAACCCGTAAAGGATCGCGGGCATAGCCATATATGCTGGCGTGCTGTTCCAAAGCTCGATTTCGTTGTCGGCAGCAATCAGCGGTTTCACAGCGTCATAAACCGCTTGCACAGGTTGATCGCCAATCTGGACAACACTGGCACCTATCGCCGGCGCGTATTCAGGGTTGGCGGCAACGACAATCAGCCCATCATCCAGCCACTGCCATGTCAGTGGTAGACTGGCAAAGCTCACCGGCTTGGCAGCGGGAAAAGCGCTTGTGTGACCATCGCCCAGCGCGGCAACGATGCGCAACAGTTCGACAATGATCTGCTCATCGTTGTAGCTTGGCACGTTGGCCGCGAGTTGGGCCACACTTTGCTGAAAAGCAGTTTCGCTGATCTTGAAATAGGGGTCTACATGCAAATAGGGCAATTGGCTCCCCAAATAGTCGATGGCCTGTTGCCAACGCCCATCGCGTGTGACCGCTGGCAGGGGTGGCGGGGCGGGGCGCTTCATCAAGAATGCCGGGGTCGGCAAATAGCCCGCCTGGATAAGGATATAAAGCGCGCTGCACAATGTAACCACCACAGACATGATGCCTGTGAAGATCCGCCATCGCCGCCTAGACTTCATGGTATACTTTCTCCTGACTTGCCGAGATATGGTATCGCGTCGCAGTGCCATGACAAACCAGACTGACCCGACCTTGCATAGCGTTGCTCACGACCATGATCATTATGCCATAGGTGATGCTGATGATGCATCGTTTTTGCCTTCTGGTAAGCTTGTATTTATGATAAGGTTCTGGAATTGTTAGGCGATATCAAAAAATCTACCTACTCCTTGCAAGAGTTATCCGTCGGCCCGCAGGCTTGTCAAATGATTTTTTATTGCGTATGTCTACACACCAGGGCTGCTCGGCGTAAATGTTTATGATGATAAATTCACGATGATAAAACGGTGGTCAGGAGTTGTCTGTTTATGTTGGAAGAACTGTTCAGCCGCGCCGTGGCTCGCTCACCTGTGTTGCGCAGAAGTGCATGGCGATGGATATATCAATTCCTGGGGGCTACTTACGCCACCTGGGATAGGTGGACTTTTATGAATTACGGGTACGAACCGTTGGCCCCTTCTGATCGACCAAGTTTGGCGGAGGCCGATGAACCCGACCGCTATTTTATTCAGCTCTATCACTACGTGGCAACCGCAGTGAACATAAAAGCGTTGGACGTGCTCGAAGTCGGCAGCGGACGGGGTGGCGGGGCGTCTTATATCAAACGCTATCTAGCCCCCAAAACCATGACCGGGCTTGACTTTTCCCAGAGCGCAATCAGTTTCTGTCGAGCAAGACACATAGTCGACAATCTGATTTTTATACCGGGCGATGCCGAATGTTTGCCCTTTGCGGATAACACTTTTGACGCAGTCGTCAATATTGAATCATCGCATTGCTATGGCTCCATCGCGCATTTTGTGACAGAAGTGCAGCGTGTGTTACGTCCGGGCGGTTATTTCCTGTTCGCCGATTTTAGAGACAGCAAAAAAAGCGCGCTGTTGCAGGCCCAACTCACCCATTCTGGCATGGAGGTCGTGCGCAAGGTTGATATCACGCCGAATGTTCTATCTGCGCTGGATACCTATAACGAAGCGAAGCTGGCGCTGATAGAGCATCAGATGCACTGGTGGATGAGGAAACCCTTTCAGAACTTTGCCGCCGTCAAAGGTTCGCCGATCTACGAAAGCTTTAAAAATAAGAGCACAGTTTACCACCACTATCTACTGCAAAAATCTTCTCCCAATGATCACAGCATTAGGCGGGGTTAGGCTGCGCTTGTTGGTCACATTAAGCCAGCAAAACTTGCGTTACAACAGCCTTCTTTGGGGATATGGGCAACCAAGCGCCCAACCCCAATCTCAGCGAACCGAGCTTGGGTGAAGATGAGGAAGCCGAAGGGAAGTAATTCAAATAGAAAGCACATCTGTTCTTTTGACGGGATGTTACAGGAAACTGGCAGGCTTTACCAAGATAAACAAAGAGAAGGGATAGCCGTAGATGGCGCAGACAGCACATGCCGACCCATTGCCCCAGGCATATTTCAGACGATATGACGAATCTGTTGATGAAGCATTTTATACCGTGCCACGGCGCGTGGTGCATATTGATGAGGGTGCGATCCACACCCTCACCGCTTTATTGGCCAAGTTGTTGCCGCCAGCGGGTGTCTACCTGGATCTGATGAGCAGTTGGCGCTCACATCTGCCCAATGAACTCAAGCCCACCCGCGTTGTTGGTCTGGGCATGAATGCGGCGGAAATGGCCGACAACCCGCAACTGAATGCGTATGTGGTTCACAATCTCAATGAAAACCCGACCCTGCCCTTGCCAACCGCTGAATTTGGTGCAGTAATTTGTACCGTCTCGGTCCAGTATATGACCAAACCCATTGCCGTCTTTGCCGAAGTGAACCGCGTACTCAAGCCGGGCGGTCTCTTTGTGGTTTCTTTCTCGAATCGCTGCTTTTCCACCAAAGCCATTGCCGCCTGGTTGTCCAGCACCGATGCACAACATATTGAATTAGTTGAATCTTATTTTACAGCGACCGGTAACTGGACAACCACCGAAAGCGCAGCGTATGTGCCCCACCATGCCGATCCATTATATACTGTATGGGCACATAAGTTATTGTAAGTAGGTGTGGCTGACAAAGCGTTTGGTCAAACAGACAACGACAGGAAATTCCATGCTTGAACTTCAAACAAAACCAACAACCCTCGATACATTACATTTTACGAATCGCTTTACAAGGGCGCTTCCCGCTGATCTGTCAACCCTGATCCGACCGCGCCAGGTCACAGGGGCCTGTTTTTCGCGCGTCACGCCGCAACGTGTCAAAGATCCCCAACTGGTGGCCTACGCGCACGAAGTCGCCGAACTGCTGGATCTGGCGTCAGACGATATTGCCGCCGATCAATTTCGCCAGGTCTTTGCTGGTAATTTGCTGCTCGAAGGCATGGATCCCTTTGCCATGTGCTATGGCGGCCATCAATTTGGCAATTGGGCGGGGCAACTGGGCGATGGGCGCGCCATCAACCTGGGTGAGATCATCAATCGGCGCGGCGCGCATTGGACGTTGCAGTTGAAAGGTGCCGGTCCCACTCCCTATTCACGCACGGCGGACGGCTTGGCCGTGCTGCGTTCCTCGGTGCGCGAGTTTCTCTGTAGCGAGGCTATGCACCATCTGGGCGTGCCGACCACCCGCGCACTCAGCCTCGTGACAACGGGCGAACAGGTGATCCGCGATATGTTCTACAATGGCAATCCTAAGGCCGAAGCGGGCGCGATTGTCTGCCGAGTTGCGCCCTCGTTTATCCGCTTTGGCAACTTTGAAATCCTGGCTGCGCGGGGCGAAACCGATCTGCTGCGTCAACTGGCAGACTACACCATCCGTACCGATTTCCCGGAATTGGGCGAACCGACACCGGCGGTCTATGCCCAATGGTTTGCCGAAATTTGCCGCCGCACAGCCATCATGATTGTGCATTGGCTGCGCGTGGGCTTTGTGCATGGGGTGATGAATACCGACAATATGTCGATTCTTGGCCTGACCATTGATTACGGGCCCTATGGCTGGCTGGAAGATTACGATCCCAACTGGACGCCCAACACCACCGATGCCGGCGGGCGGCGCTACCGCTATGGCCATCAGCCGCAGATTGCCCAATGGAATCTGGTGCGGCTGGCAAATGCCCTCTATCCACTGATCGAGGAAGCGCCCCCATTGGAAGCAGCTTTGGCGCTCTATGGTGAGACCTTTGACCAGGAATATCAGGCGATGATGGCCGCCAAATTGGGGTTGAAGGCATTTGATCCCGCGACCGATGGCGAGCTGTTCAACGAATTGCTGGCCGTACTTCAACTTGTCGAGACCGATATGACCCTCTTCTATCGCAGCCTGGCACAGTTGCCCGTTGCGGATGAAGCCATAGCGCCGCCAGCAGATCGCTTGGCACCATTGCTGGATGCCTATTACGAGCCCACCGCATTGACGGCAGAATATCGCAGCCGGATCGGCAACTGGTTGGATCAATATCGGGCCCGTGTGCGCCGAGATGGCACTACCGATGCCGAACGCACCTGCCGCATGAATGCGGTAAACCCCAAGTATGTGTTGCGCAATTACCTGGCGCAACTGGCGATTGATCAAGCCGAGGCGGGCGATTACACAGGGGTCAATGACTTGTTGGCGGTGTTGCGTCATCCCTATGATGAGCAGCCCGGACGAGAAGCATTTGCCGCCAAACGGCCAGAATGGGCGCGCCATCGCGCTGGCTGTTCCATGTTATCCTGTAGCTCATAAGCGGCAAAAAAGACGGCTCTGATCTATATTAAATCATCAAAAATTACGTAACGCTGTAGTAAGAGAATTTTTATGCAACAACCTTGGATTATTATTCGCCCGCCACATTTGCCCCTCTCCTTCCGGCTTGATCGGCGCGTGCCGCTGGTGTTGGCCGCGGTGCTGCTGATCACATTGGCGGTGATGGTGATCAATATTGGGGTAGGCGAATATCCGATTGCGCCGCTGGATGTGATCAAAACTGTGCTGCACCTACCAACTGATAATTCGGATTTCAATTTTATTGTCAACACATTGCGCTTACCGCGCATGTTGGTGGCGGCGTTGGTGGGCTTGGCCTTGGGCATCTCCGGCACGATCATGCAAGGGTTGACGCGCAATCCATTGGCGGACCCCAACATCTTGGGGATTAGTGGCGGGGCTGGCTTGGTGGCAGTGGCGCTGATTGTGGTGGTTAAGGATGTGCCGGCGGGCGTATTGCCCCTAGCGGCCTTTGCGGGCGCACTGCTGGTGGCGGGGCTGATCTACCTGTTGGCCTGGCGCGCCCAGGGGACACCCGGCGACTCGCCCATGCGTTTGATCCTGGTGGGGATTGGGTTGGGTGCCGTAGCCGGGGCATTGACCACGCTGATGATCACCTTTGGCGACATCTACGATGTGCAGCGCGCCCTGATCTGGCTCACGGGCAGTGTCTATGCGCGTTCGTGGGAAGAGTTTTGGGCGCTGGTGCCCTGGGTGATTATTCTGGCGCCGCTGGCCTTTCTGTTGGCACGCGACCTCAATGCCCTGAACTTGGGTGAGGAAGTAGCGCGCGGGTTGGGGACACGCGTCGTTGGGCAGCGTGGCTTGCTCATGGTGACTGCTGTGGCGCTGGCGGCGGCTACTGTAGCGGCGGCTGGCACAATTGGTTTCGTCGGTTTGATGGCCCCGCATATTGGTCGGCGCTTGGTCGGGCCGGATCATATTGGCTTGCTGCCCACGGCGGGTGTGATCGGTGCGCTGATTGTCGTCGGTGCCGATCTGGTTGGGCGCACCATTTTCGCGCCGATTGAGTTGCCCTGTGGCTTGATCACCGCGGCGGTGGGCGCGCCCTTCTTTGTTTATCTGCTCTGGCAACAACGCAGCCGTTAGGCGCTTTCAAAGAATAAAGTATCCAGCGCTTGCCCAACAAAATCATGCGTAGGGGCGGCCGCGCCGCCGCCCCGCGTTTGGCTCGCTGCGAACGGGCGGCGGCAAGCCGCCCCTACTGGATACTTGATTCTTTCTACTGTCCTTAAACGCCTTTTTTGATTGATCAGCAGCCGGTTGCTCATGGGTAACCGGCTATTTGTTTTAAGCTGTAATCGGCGACCCCAAACATTTGGGGGAAGTGTGTCGGGGACGAGCGACGACTACCCCGGTTTGACAAACAGCACCCCGCTCGTCCCCGGCACACGTTGCGCGCTACTTCTAAAATTTGCCCCCAACTTGAAATACACCCGATTCGATGATCGACTTGCCGAAAAAGAACATTTGTGCTATTCTTTCGTGACACCAATGTGGAGTTTTTCACTTCAAAGATCCGGATGGCAACATTCATAGACCAAAGCCAAGATTCAGATAAGGAGCGGCGTATGGCGCGTGTTCAACTCTTGGTCGGGACGACAAAAGGACTATTCATGTATCATAGTGATGCCCAGCGGCAAGCATGGCAGATGGCCGGCCCATTTCTCCGCGACTGGAGCATCGACAGTCTGTGGGGTGACGACCGGCATGGGGCGCGCATCTTTGCCGGTGTCAGCCATGCAGATTCTGGCGCGAGCATTCGACTGAGTGAAGATGGTGGACAAAGCTGGGCACAATTGTTACAGGGTCCGCGCTATACACGCGAAAGTGGCTTGACCCTCCGTCGTATCTGGCAGATCACGCCGGGCGCGCCTAGCCAACCGGAAACGTATTATGCTGGTGTTGACGAGGCCGGCCTCTTTATAAGTCATGACCGCGGGAACACTTGGCAAGATATCCCGGGCATCAGTCAGCACCCCAATCGTGCGCACTGGCGCGCCAGCCGTGGCGGGATCACCTTGCACGCGATTGCGATTGATCCGACCGATCCACAGCGGATATGGGTGGCGATTGCCTCGGCTGGTATTCTGCGCACTGAAGATGGTGGCCTAAGTTGGCAAGCGTGCAACCAAGGCTTGCGGGCGCGCGGCCAAGTGGATACTGCCAGCTATTTGCCGCATAAACTAGCCCTCGATCCACACAATCCGCAGGTGCTCTATCTGCAAAATATTGATGGCGTCTATTGTTCTACCGATGGCGCAGCTTCGTGGCACACCATTGAAGCAGGCTTGCCCAGCACTTTTGGCTTTCCCTTTGCGGTAGATCATACGGGCAACCAGTATATCGTCCCGCTGGATGCCGCGACGCGCTGCTGTGTCGCTGGTCGGCTACAGGTTTATCGACGCCGCGCCAATGAACTCGCGTGGCAACCAGTGGCAACCGGACTACCTACCGAGCCACAAATGGTCGGTGTCCTGCGCGATGCATTTGCTGTGGATACACTGGACCCTGTCGGTGCCTATTTTGGCACAACTCAGGGCGAACTCTTCTACTCGGCAGATGCCGGCGAACAGTGGGCGCGCCTGCCTGGTCCAGGCGTGCGCGTAACCGCGCTTCAAGCCTGGGTGACAGATTCCCGTTAATTAAATCGTTACTTTTTACAATTCAACGGTATACGTTTTGAGGCTATCGATCTCGCAGAGCAAGGTGGTTGACAAGAAGGCCACCGGTTAAAACCGCGCCCAAAGGCGGGTGCCTCTTGGGCGCGCTGCCACGGAAAGCCGCGCCTAAGGCGCTTTCAAAGAAATAAGTATCCAGCACTTGCCAAACAAAATCATGCGTAGGGGCGGCTTGCAGCCGCCTCGCGTTTGGCTCGCTGCGAACGGGCGGCGGCAAGCCGCCCCTACTGGATACTTTATTCTTTCAAATGGCCTAAAAGGCAACCGAGCCGGTTTTGGATAACAGGCGTCGAATCGGGTGCCCCCAGGCGCGATGCTGTATGTTCAGACCAGATGAAATGCCAGTTGGCGACCCGCCAAGGGCCGACAACTGGTGCCATCAAAGACGACAACTTCTTCCAACGCCAGTTGTAGCTCTTCGCCCTCCCACTCGGGCACGGCGGCGCGCACGGATAATTCCATGGTGAAACAGCTATTCGGTTGCAGCACCACATCGCCGCGCCCTGGACAATGTTCCTGTTCCCAGGGCAGGCCGATCAGCGGGCCGGGCTCATGCAGAAAGAAGCCGACTGAATGTGAATAGACGCGCGGATTGGGAATCGCGGCGCTGTGGGCGCGTTGCAAGGCGCGCTGCAATAGTTGATTGCCCGTCAACCCCGTTGCAAAGGCGTCCATGTAGATCGTTTGCAGACGATGCCCTTCGGCCATCAGGTGGCGCAAGCCGTCTGGCGCGTCTGTTTCGCCGGGCCGCAAGATATAGGCCCATTGTTGATGGTCGGAGTTAAAGCGCAGATAGTGCAGGCCGACATCACAATGAATCAGATCGCCGGGGCGGATCACCCGATCGGCCTCGCCGTAGTGCGCCCGCAACGAGGGACGACGCACAAGCCGGAAGTAGGGTTTGAAGGCCATCGTAAAGCCCAGATCGGCGCAGCGCTGCCAGTAGATCCAGGGCAAGTCGTCGATGCTGGTGTGGCCGGGGATGATCGATTGGCGGCTATAGCATTCGGCGATCACGTGGTGGGCGACGTCGTTGACATGCTCATAGATATCGACATCGGCAGGAGTGAGGCTGGTCAGCCAGTGGACGGCCAAGGGTTCCGCCGAAACGAGCCGCGCGACATATTTCGCGGGCAACCATTCTATCAATTGTTGATAGAGATTGTGGGTCAGCCCGCCCGCGGCCCATTGCGTTGCCCCAATGTTAATGCCAATCCGTTGCGGATCGTGTTCCTCGATAAGCTTTACGAGTAGCAGCCACTGTTCTGCCTCGATCTGGCCGGTGTAGGGGCGTTGATAGAGATCGTGCGTATTGGTAGCGGCAAGGTTGAAGCCTGCCACGCCCGCTTCACCCTGATCGCAGAAAACGAGCATTTGCAGGATTGGGCACCAGGCGTCCATGGGGATCAGGGTGGTGTAGACAGGATCGAGATTGTCTTCCTGGCACAGAATCAACCAGCAATCGATGCCGGTGGCGTGCATGGCCGCGGGCAAAACTGTGGTCAAGCGTTGTTGCAGCAATTGATAGATGACCGCGGCACGTTGACGCATGGCGAGGACGTGTGGAAAGGGTGAACGGGTAGACATAGGTGGCTCCTTGTGTACAGTCTATGCGGGCAGGATTTTTCGGTGAACTGGATTGCCAAACCGCTTACCTTAAATTATAGCGCAACGCCATACGCCTGTCACCTGTGTCGTGTACGTCATTGGGGTATGGGAAGCTATCCTTCTGACAAAAAGGTTGTTGATACGGTTGAATGGTAGCTGCCGACCCTGCGTTCATCATACACGTTGAGATACACTTTGAGGAGAGAACCATGATCCAAGTTCGTCGCGTCCTGTTCGTGCTGAGCGTGCTCTTTATTGCGCTGGGCTGTACGCCAGCCACCCAACCTCCCCCCGCAGAAACGTTTACTATGCGCGTGATCGCAACGGGCTTGCAGCAACCCTTGGAACTTGCT
Source organism: Caldilineaceae bacterium (assembly GCA_034437715.1). GTDB lineage: Bacteria > Chloroflexota > Anaerolineae > Caldilineales > Caldilineaceae > JAHBVH01. Next base: position 19,129 of record DAOTTR010000820.1, on the reverse strand, counting down.
TTTGGCCCCGATGGCTACCTCTGGCTCACCGAGCGCATGGGCAAGCGGGTGCTGCGCGTCAATCCGGCGGATGGTGTGATCAGCCCAGCCGTTACCATCCCCGAGGTCTATCAAAAAGGTGGGCAAGATGGCTTGCTGGGTATGGTGCTCCACCCTGATCTGTTGCAGAACCAGGGCAGCGACTATGTCTATGTCGCCTACACCTATGATGCGGCAGAAGGCGCTACGGTTGCATTGGGTGTCAAGATCCGGCGCTACACCTATGATGAAACGACCCAAACCCTCGCCGACGCGCTCGATCTGATCACCAATCTGCCCGGTAGCAGCGATCATAACTCGGGCCGGCTCGTCTTTGGGCCCGACGCGAAGTTGTACTACTCGATTGGCGACCAGGGGAACAATCAATTTGGCAACGCCTGCAAGCTGATTCTGGCGCAGGTGTTGCCCACCGCCGCCGAGGTACGTGCCGAAGATTGGCGTCACTATCCGGGCAAGGTGTTGCGCCTTAACCTGGACGGCTCAATCCCTGACGACAACCCCGAATTAGACGGCGTGCGCAGCCACATCTATTCCTACGGTCATCGCAACGTGCAAGGCTTGGTTGCCAGCGCTGATGGCAAGCTCTATGCCGCCGAGCATGGGCCCAAATCGGACGACGAGGTGAATCTGCTGGCTGCTGGTAAAAATTATGGCTGGCCCCATGTGGCTGGCTATCAGGACGACCAAGCCTATGTCTATGCCAAGTGGTCGGCGGCGCCTGGTTGCGCGCGGTTGGCATATAGCGATTTCGCTATCCCCGCCTCCGTACCACAGGAACAAGAAAGCGACTGGCGCGATCCTGATTTCACGCCGCCGCTCAAAACCTTTTTTACCGTCACAGATGACTATGACTTTCAAAATGCCGATTGTGCGCCCAATGAATTTATCTGTTGGCCGACCGTTGCCCCCACCGGCATTGATCTCTACGCCGCGCCGGCCAATGGTATCGCTGGCTGGGCACCTTCCTTGTTGATGACCGCGCTCAAGACGGGCACGGTTTATCGCATGGCGTTGAACGACGACGGCACAGCATTGCAAGGCGAAGCGCAACCGCTCTTTCAGACGGTCAATCGCTACCGCGACCTTGCGCTCAATCCCGATGGCCGCACCTTTTATGTGATTACCGACAACAATAACTATACCCAAGACGCGGCGGGCATGCCTACCAAAACGCTGGAGAATCCAGGCGCGCTCCTCGAATTTACCTATACGGGTGAATAAGGAATGCGATCAGGAGCGTGCGGGGATTGAACTATGCTCGGTATCGAGCCACATCTGGTGACCGTCACTGTAAATATGAATCCGCCCATGTAGATCATTACGCAGCACAATCTGGCTACCCAAGCGATCGATGATCTCTGGATGGGGGTGACCATAGGTGTTTTCGGCTCCCACCTGGATCACGGCCACGGCGGGATCGACGGCTGCGAGCAAGGCGGGGCCACTGCTGCCCTTGCTGCCGTGGTGGCCCACCTTGAGCACCGTTGCCGCCAAGGGCGCGCCCGCCGCGGTCAACGCGCCTTCGGCTGGCAACCCGGCATCGCCCGTGAGCAAGACGCTGAAGTCGCCATAGACCAATTTGGTCACCAGAGAATTTTCGTTATCGGCATTCTCACCGATATAGCCCGTTGCCGTTGGCCAGAGCACCCACAGCGCCACGCCATCGCCCAGATCGAGCCAGCCGCCGCTATGTTGAAGGTGGATCGTGGCACCGGCTGCTTGCAGCTTGGCGCGCCACTGATCAGCGTCGGGGTTGGCGTGGCTGATGGCCGTTTCCAAGGCCGTGGTAATCCTGAAGCGTTCTGGCACAAAGACCTGCGCGCCGGCGTGATCCAGGTCGGGGTGGGTCATCAAAACCAGATCCAGCGTTCGATCCGAGAAAGGCATGACCGCGCCCAATTCCTGAAAGAGGCGTTGCGGGCTGGCTCCACCGTCGATCAATAGCTGGCGCCCCGAAGGCGTTTGAATCAGAATGCCATCACCCTGACCAATGTCGAGAAAGTAGACATGCAAACGTCCATCTGGCTGGGAGAGCATGTTGATCCAGAGTAAGACCGTGATTACCGCCAAAACAAGCGCCGCCCCTGTCCCCACCAACCAGCTTTTGCCCTGCACCACGACGCCCGCTGTGCGCGATTTTAACGCTGTCCACAGGCCAGTCCGCAGCGCGAGCAAGGCGATGACAAGGTAGGTAATCAGCAACTTGTCCAGACCATAATCGCTGATCGCCAAACTAGCACCCGGCAACGCGGCTGTCCACTGCACCGCGGCCACCGTCCACACGAGACAGAGCCAGGGAATCCAGAGCAAGCCCTGCGCCACCATTTCCACACCGGCTATGCCCGCCAACACGCCCGCACTGCCCCACAGCATGATGAAACTTTGCACCGGGGAAATCAATACATTGGTCGCGAGGCTCACGATGCTTAAGCGTCCAAAATAGTAGAGCACCAGCGGCAGCGTGGTAATGTTCGCCGCGATGGTCACCAGCAGACCATCCTGCACCAAGCCTTGCAGCAGGCTGCCCGTTCTCTGCGCCAGACGTGAACCGGTCAACAGGCCACCCGTGGCAAAACCGGACCACAAGCGACCTGCCCAGGTTGTAATCCGGGTGGAAAAGAGGATCAGACCGGCGGTGGCCGCGCTGCTCAGTTGAAAGCCCACATCCCACAGTGTCAACGGATTGAACAAGGTCATCAGCCAGCAAGCAAAGGCCAGGCTGACCAGCGCGGTACTGCGCCGTTCGAGCACCGTGGCGATGGCAAAGAGGCTGCCCATGGTCGCGGCGCGCAGTACCGCAGGATCACCCCCCACCAAAAGCGCGTAACTGGCGATACCGAGCAATGTCGGCCAGATGGCGCGCCGACCCCACAAGCGTTGGCCCAATGCCATCAACACACCGGCAATGATCGCCACGTTGCTGCCCGAGATCACAATGACGTGACTGGTACCGGTCAGATTGAACTGTTCATAGAGTTCATCGGGAATGCCTGACTCCACCCCTAGCAACATGCCATTAGCGAGTGCCGCATAGGGCTCTGGCAATTGGCGATTCAGGAGCGCTTCGCCACGGGCGCGCAACGCGTAGAGCACGCGCAATAGGGGCGCGCCTTGACTGGCTTCATTGACGCGTTCGATCTGGTTGGCGTAAAAGAGGCTATGTACCCCCTTGCGCGCCAAATATTCCCTGTAGGAAAAGTCTTCAAAATCGGGCGGCGTCACCAATCTGCCGCGCAGTTGCACGGGCTGACCATAGGCATAGCGCTCGCGCAGACCGGTGCTCAGGCGCAGCTCGCCGTGGACGCGCTGTATGCCATCCTTCTGTACAATCCGCTCGACCAGGATATGCAATCGTTGGTTGGTATCTTTCACAAGGGGATAGCTGCTCACATAGCCGGTGAGCAGGATTTCTGGCGCGCTTTTGTCAAAGGCGCGGGCCGCGGGCAAATTGTAATAGGCGAGATCGGCGGGCGTCCAACAGGGTGTCAACGGGTGGGCGGCATAGCGCAAGAGGCCAGTGAAAAGGCAAAGTGCCAACGCCATCAGCAGGGCTGGTGAGGGCAGTGTCCTTGGCCGCACAAAGCCAGCCTGTTCCGGCCAGCGCAGGGGTGTGGTTGCTTCGCCAGGCCAACGCCACGACCGCAAAAAAGCCACGCATGGCAACATGATCAGGGGAATCCACCACAACCAGGTAGGAAAGTCACAACCCAGCCAGCCCGCCTGCCAGGCGAACTGTCCCAGGCCCACACCCACAAAGTAGAGGAGGGAAAGATAGAGCAAGAGCATGAGAAACCCAGGGTTCCGCAGTCAGTAATTTGTCCAAAGCTGGTGTTCGTGAAGCTGTGACGCATCATAGCGAAGGTTGGCATGGGTGACAAGCGTCAAAAGTAGGATTTCACCTACAGCATTTGAAAACATCAATAAACTAAAAATAAAAGTAACGATTCAGCCCGGAACGCCGCCAGGGATGGCGGCGTTCCGGGCTGAATCGTTACTAGAAATATATGAACAGCAAAAAGTTGAACAAGCTCTCGGAAACTGAGTGATGCGGGCTGTTCGCCATGCAGGCGCTTGGCGGATCGGTCATTGTGAACGCTTGCTGTTATAATGAAGGGAGAAATGCGCACGCGAATGCGTTTGTCGTGAGTAAAGGTACCCAGCTTGTTCGCACCGTTGCTCTCTACCAAACTTTATATTCCCCGCCGCCAGCCACTGGCGCAACGAACTACTTTTGTGCCGCGCCCCCATTTGCTGGAGCAACTGGATGCGGGGCTGACGGGCAAGCTCACCTTAATTGCTGCCCCCGCCGGTTTTGGGAAATCGACCTTGCTCAGTGAATGGATCGGCGAGGCCACATCCACCCTGACCGAATCGGCATCGGTCAGGCATGCGCGGCGTCCCACCTTTTGTTGGCTTTCCTTGGAGGAAAGTGACAACGACCCGATTCGATTTTGGGCCTATTTTATCGCCGCCCTGCAATCGATGAATCCTGGCCTCAGCGCCGATACCGCGGTTTTATTGCAATCGCCCGAACCGCCGCCACTCGAAACCATTCTCACGCTCTTGCTCAATGATCTGAGTGCCCGATTGCCTGAGCTTGCAACCGCGATTGGCCCAGAGATTGTGCTGGTTTTAGAAGATTATCATGCCATTGTAGCCCCCGCGATTCATCAGAGCCTCACCTTTCTGTTGGATCATCTGCCCGCCACCCTGCACCTGGTGATTACCACGCGCGCCGATCCGCCCTTATCCTTGGCGCGCTTACGTGCCCACGGCCAACTCTCGGAAATCCGCGCCGACGATTTGCGCTTTACCGTCGATGAAACAATGTTCTTCTTAAATGATCGCATGGGGCTTCATCTGTCGCCAGAGGAGGTCCATCTGTTGGCGGCACGCACCGAAGGTTGGATCGTCGGCCTCCAACTGGCAGCGCTTTCCATGCACGGGCATGATGACAAAGCGAGTTTCCTGCGCTCCTTTTCGGGTAGCCATCGCTATATTCTCAACTATCTGATTGAAGAAGTGCTCAATCAACAGCCCAAAGCGATCCAAGAGTTTCTCTTACATACGTCCATTCTCACGCGCCTCTGTGGGCCGCTGTGTGATGCCGTCATGGGCGGTGACGCAACGCCCCTGCTTAACAGCCAGGCCATGCTTGATCATCTCGATCAGGCAAACCTCTTTCTTGTTCCGCTGGACGATCGCGGGCAATGGTATCGCTACCATCAACTCTTTGCTGAAGTTTTACACTATCGACTACACCAAAACCAACCGGAGATCTTGGTTACGCTACACCAGCGGGCCAGTTTGTGGTATGCCCAACAGGAGTACCTGGCCGACGCCATCCAACATGCCCTGCTCGCCACCAATTTTGCCTACGCCGCTGAACTGATTGAACAGGTGTGGCCAGCACTCTGGAGCCAAGGGGCCATTGCAACTTTATTCAACTGGATGCAGGCTTTACCAGCGGATATCCTGCCCATGCGGCCCGGTCTCTATGTTTCCTATGCCTGGGGCTTGGCACTGACTGGCCAGATCGAGGCAGCGGAAGGCTGTCTCCACCAGGTTGAAGCGGCCCTGCAGCGCACCGGGACAGCCGCCGCGGCGGCTTCGCCCATGCATAACATACGCTTAGGGCGCGCCGCTGCCCTGCGCGCCATGCTCGCTGCCCGGCGTGGCGCGCCAGCCGACGCGGTGCGGTTGGCCCAACAAGCGCTCGCCCTGATCCCCATAGATACCTCAGCGCGTGGTGACGCCTACTATGCGCTGGGCCAGGCCAATCAACAGCAGGGAACGTTGGCCGCCGCGTTACAGGCCTATGAAGCCGCGACAAAGTTGGGCATGGCGGCCAACGACAGTTTTCTCACCGTTGCCGCGCGCTATCACGCGGCGCGAATTTTGATGGCGCAGGGCTATTTGCAAAAGGCTGCGACTATCTATCAACAACTCTTGACAGAGGCCACCCAGTCGAGAAAACAGGTGCCCGTGGTGGGGCCGGCACATGTTGGGTATGGGGAGATTCTTTATCAGTGGAATGATCTGGCTGCGGCTGCCCACCAAGTGGACACGGGTCTGGCTCTAAGCCCGCGCCGCGATCTAACCTATACCGATGGCCCGCTGCACCGCTTTAGCATACTGGCACGGATTCGGCAAGCACTGGGCGATCGTGCGGGTGCCCTGGCCGCGGTTGAGCTGGCTAACAAGACCGCGCAACAAACGGGGATCGAGTTGGATGCGGCGCGGACCGCGGCGCTCGAAGCCTTGATTCAGCTCCGCTTGGGGGACTTGATGGTCGCCGACCAATGGGCAGAATATTATGCACAGATGCAGACGGATGTCGCGCGCTTCACCTATCACCACGAATTTGAGACATTGGTTTTTGTGCGTATCTTGCTCGCGCACAGGCGTGCCACCGAAGCTTTGGCGCTCTTGGCCCAGTGGTTGCCTGCCATCGAAACTGCCCAGCGCCTCGGCAGCGAGATCGAGATATACTTGCTGCAAGCACTAGCCTTCGGGTTGGACAATCAATTGGATCGGGCCAGGCATCTGTTGGTGCGCACGCTGATGTTGACCAAAGCGGAAGGCTACATCCGGTTGTTTGTCGATGAAGGCGCGCTAATGCGGTTGGCACTTTTGGATCTTAAATCCTGGATGGCCAAGCCAGCCAACGCAGAAACGCAGACCCACTTGCTGCCTTACACAAATACGCTGCTTGATGCCTTTGCTAGCCCAGCCCAGCCACCCCAGGCAATGGGCACGATTTCCATCAAAATTACCACGCCAAAATCGCCACGCCAAAATCTGATTGAACCACTGACCGAGCGCGAGCTAGAAGTCCTGCGCTTGATTACGGCAGGACTTTCCAACGCCGCGATTGCTGCGCAATTGGTGGTCTCGGTTGGCACAGTCAAAACCCACCTCAAACATATTTATGGCAAGCTTGCCGTGCAGAGCCGCACCCAGGCTGTTGCCCAGGCGCGCGCGCTAGATCTATTGTAAATTCTATTGTAGAGCTAGTGTAGATCATCGCGCCATCCCCCTTTGGAGGGAGATTTCCCACGCTGTAGGTTTGTCCTGCGCGCCTGCCATCCTTCTTTTGGGAGACGACACACCTCTTAAAGTAAGTATACTTAACTCATGCCCCTACGCAGCTTGTCATTACTCCTGCGTAACATGAGATACTTAACTCGTATACTCGATATTCAACTAGTAGATCCCGGCGTAAATAAGGTACCCTATTTTTACCATGATGTACACGAGTAACGTGCCTGATTAACGGCCGTGGTATCTACGCCCAACTGTACTAGCGTGAGCAATGCCATAGATGGCAAAAATTTACAGGCATTTGCCCTGGGTATGCATGATCATCTGTGCGTGCTCGCAGTATAACAACGGGGCGCTATGCTATGCCCCATTGTTTATCAAGTGGGACGATTCGCAAAGGGAAAATTGATTATGAGCAAAAGCCAGGACAATAAAAAGCAAGACAAGAAGAAGCCGGCCAAAACCATGAAGGAGAAAAAACAAGCGAAGAAAGAAAAGAAAGACCAAAAGGGGAATTCGGGCATTATCAGTACCTCGCGCACTGTAATCGAAGTTATGCGCAATTAGGCTGCATTCGTAGGTCACGTTTGCAACGTGACAGGCTCGTTCCATGCAAACCATCCAGGACGAAAACTGGTTTTATCCGTTAGGATTTACCAGCCGCGGCACAAACAGTGTCACGGCACGCGGGCCGACAACCCCAACAACTTATAGATAAAACCCTTAAAAGTCATAGATACGCTCTCGTGTATTACCGGGCTTATTTGGTTGACTTTTAAATGGTTTGTCCATTAGTCACACTACTATTCAAGCAATCGGAGAACAATCAAATGAACAGCGATACCTTCCAAGGCAAATGGAAACAACTGCGCGGCAATCTCAAAGCAACGTTTGGCAAGCTTACCGACGACGACTTGCTGCAAGCCGATGGCAACGCCGACAAGTTGCAGGGCGTGTTGCAGGAGCGCTATGGCTATACCAAAGAACAAGCGCAAACCGAGTGGCACAAATTTACGCAAAAATATGTCGACAAGGCTGAGGATGCCAAAGCCGATCTCAACGCGGCGGCAACCGACATCAAGACAGCCGCGGGTCACATCAAAGATGCCGCCAAGCGCGCCCTCTAAGTTGTGGGTGCGCGGCTGGCATGATTGTAGCCAGCCGCGCACCCAATCAAGAAAAGAACTGATCAATGACACAAATCACTGAACCACAGCCCAAGAACTCGCTCCATGCCTTGCGCGATGCGCTAGAACAAGCCGAGCGGCAAGTTGTGCGGCTGGACAAGACAAATATTACAGCCTTTCTGGTCGGGCTCGACCGCATCGAGGAGCTGTTTGCCCAATATGGTCCGGACAAAAGTGCCGTACGCAGCGAAGCATCCCGCTGGGAAAGTCTGCGCCAGCGCATTGCCACCACCCCAGGGCTGGTTGTCGGCGCGGCGGCCAATGCTGGGGGACTGAGCAAATTGCGCGCGCAACATGCCCCGGCGCTCGGCCCTTGGTGGCATTTGGATGGGGCCGTCGCACAGCGCCGCACCCAGACGCTGACCCGCGCTGGCATGATCATTGGGGCCATTGTGGCGGTGGTGCTGGTGTGGTGGGGCGTTACGACATTCTTGCCATCGACGGGCGCGCCGACCGACACGACCACAGATATTGAACAACTGGTAACGGCGCAACAGTGGCCGGAAGCGCTGGCTGCCGTCACCACCGCCCGCCAAACCCAGCCGGATGATGCCGAATTGCTGGTCTGGGAGGCCGTACTGCACGAGCAGATGGGCGACGCGCCCCAGGCACAAACCAGTTTAGCCCAGGCACAACAAAAGTTTGTGGGCACGTCGGCTGCCTTCTGGACGTTGGTTGGCACACAGCGCCAGCAAGCGGGCAATTTGGATGGCGCAGACCAAGCTGGGCAACAAGCACTGGCCGACGCGCCCCAAGATGCCCAGGTCACCTTCCTGTTGGGCAGTGTGGCCGAAGCACGCGGCGACATGGTTCAGGCAGCGGATTACTTTAGCCAAACGATCACCCTGGCTGGCGATGCCAATCCCGAACTGGGCGTCATTGCCCGCGTGCGCATGGGCAACCTCAGCCAGCGCATCGAACCGCTACCCAACCCCGCGCCCGCCCAAACAATCACAGGCACAACAACGCCCTAGTAGGGGCGGCTTGCCGCCGCCCGTTCGCAGCGAGCCAAACGGCGGGAAGCCCATCCCTTTGCCGGAAGACGCCGCAGTCGTTGCTTGCCGCCGCCCGTTCGCAGCGCGCCAAACGCGGTGCGGCTGCGCGGCCGCCCCTACGCATGATTTTGTTTGGCACGCGCTGGATACTTATTTCTTTGCAATGGCCTTAGGCCGCTCTGTACTAGTAGGAATACAACTGATCCCAGTAGACCGTACAAATCCGCCGGTCACACGCGCGATACAATGGGATGCACCGGCGACAAGCGCACTGGCGCAACGGGCTTGTTATGCTTGTCACAGCAACCAGACAACCTGGCCCTGAAATGCCCCTTTGGGACTTTCGCTTGATGCACCCCGAAGCCCAATTGACCGACGCCGAAAAAGCGACGCTGATCGCCAGCATCCAAGCGACCTTCCGCCAGGATCCACCGATTGCCAGGGCAGAGGGGCCAGGGGAAAAATAAGATGCTATCCTGCGTTCAATTTGAGAAGCGGAGTTGCGCTATAGCGTGCCGAGGACTGCCCAACTGTAGTTCTGTACTGAGAACTTTTCCTGGGCACTCCCCGGCACGCTGATCATTGCTACATCAAACTCCGGTTTTCATTCTGATTTAAGTATAATTATTGAGGCGTCTGCGACTCAGCAAAATCAACAATTTTGTGTCGATCACCCAGTGGGCGCTTAACGCCTAAACGCATGATCAATTGTAACGAATAGAGAAAAGCAGGATGCGCCCATCATAATTGAAAACCCAATCCTCAATTCGCCCTTCGTTGAACCAGCGCGTCATTTCAAGTTCAGCGAGGAAGGCATCACCGATGAAATTGTCGCAGGGCGGCGCATCAGCTCCTATTTTATCCCCATCGCACGACCCAAAAAACGTGGGCAAGCCAGCCTCTTTGAAACCGAGTGGACGCAAGACCGGCTCGAGGAAAATAAGATGGTCAACCAGATCCGCCAGCGCGTGAGTATGTGGCGCAAGGGCGGCTATGTGGGCGTCAGCTTGACCACCAGCCGGTTGCTCGCCTACTGGACCAATCCAGCGCGCGAAAAGAAGCTCTTCTTCTGCCAGATCGAGGCGCTGGAGACGGCCATCTATCTGACCGAGGTGGCCAAAAGATATGGCGACGCCTGGATCGAGAACGCGCTGCGTGAGGCGAACAATTTATCCAACCCAGGGCTGCCGCGCATGGCCTTCAAGATGGCAACCGGCAGTGGCAAGACCGTGGTGATGGCAATGCTGATTGCCTGGCAGGCGCTCAATAAGCTGGCCAATCCACAAGACGCCCGCTTCACCGACACGTTTTTGCTCGTGACCCCCGGCATTACTATTCGCGACCGCTTGCGTGTCTTGCTGCCCAATGACCCGAACAACGACTATCGCCAGCGCGATCTTTTGCCAGCCTACCTGCTGGCCGAGCTGGGCAAGGCCAAAATCCTCATCACGAACTATCACGCTTTCCTGCTGCGCGAGACGGTGAAGGCGGGCAAGTTGACCAAAGCGATGCTCAACCAGGGCGCGGCAAGTGCCTTTACGGAGACGGCGGGCCAGATGGTGCGCCGGGTGCTGCGCGATCTGGGCAATAAGCGTAATATCATTGTCATCAATGATGAAGCGCATCATTGCTACCGGCACAAACCGGACAGCACCGAGGAGGGATTAAAGGGTGATGAGCGGCGCGAGGCTGTGAAGCGCGAAGAAGAAGCCCGCGTCTGGATCTCCGGCATCGAAGCCATCAAGACCAAAATCGGCGTCAAGGCCATCTATGACCTGTCGGCCACCCCCTTCTTTCTGCGTGGATCGGGTTATCCCGAAGGGACGCTCTTCCCGTGGGTGGTGTCGGATTTCTCGCTGATTGATGCCATTGAGGCTGGCATTGTCAAGGTGCCGCGCGTGCCCGTGGCGGATGATTCGGGCCGCGGCGAGCAGCCTACCTATCGTGACTTATGGCTCCGCATCCGTGACGCCTTACCCAAAAAAGGTCGTAAGATCGATGGCGTTGCGGGTGAACCCCATTTGCCCGTAGAATTGGAAGGCGCGCTGCACAGCCTTTATGCCAATTACAGCAAATCCTACAAGCTGTGGCAGCAGAACCCGACAACGGGCAACGGTAGGGCCACACCGCCCGTCTTTATTGTCGTTTGCAACAATACGAATGTCTCCAAACTGGTCTACGACTATATCGCCGGCTGGGAGAAAACCATTAGTGGGCAGGCCATCGTGCAGGCTGGTGCGTTGCCCATTCTGCGCAATGACGACGGCAACGGCGGCTGGTTGCAGCGCCCCAACACCATCCTGGTGGACAGCGAACAGTTGGAATCCGGCCAGGGCATGAGCGCCGAATTCAAGCAGATTGCCGCCCGTGAAATCGGCGACTTCAAAGCCGAGTATCGCCAACGCTTCCCCGGTCGCGATACCGACAAGTTGACCGATGAAGACCTGCTACGCGAGGTCATGAACACGGTGGGCAAGGCTGGCAAGCTGGGCGAAGCAGTGCGCTGTGTGGTCAGCGTTTCGATGCTGACCGAAGGCTGGGACGCCAACGGTGTGACGCATATTTTGGGGGTGCGCGCCTTTGGTACCCAGTTGCTCTGTGAGCAGGTGGTGGGCCGGGCCTTGCGTCGTATCAGCTATGCTGCCGACGAACACGGCATGTTTGCAGCCGAGTACGCCGAAGTCTATGGCGTGCCCTTCTCATTTATCCCCACTTCTGGCGCGCAGTCCAACCCCAAGCCCGGTCCTATCGCCACCCGTGTGCGGGCGTTGGAAGCGCGCATTGCCGCCGAAATCAGCTTCCCGCGCTTGTTGGGCTATCGCTATGAGATTGCCGACCAACGGCTACAGCATCAATTTGCCGCCGATGCGCAGTTGGCGCTTTCGACCGCCGACCTACCGCTACGCACCGAGAATGCACCGATTGTGGGCGAGCACAGCATTCACACCCTGGACGACCTGAAGCAGCATCGCCCCAACGAGGTGGCCTTCTTGCTGGCTAAACTGGTGTTGACCAAATATTTCAGCGATGAGCAGGGCGGCAGCCGCCCCTGGCTCTTTCCGCAGGTGCTGGCGATTGTCAAACAGTGGCTGGCCGCGTGTGTTACCCTGAAGGATAACACCTTTCCGCAGATGCTCATGTTCACCGCCTTGGCCAACGACGCCGCCGACAAGGTCTATCAGTCGATTGTCCAGGGCAGCGCAACACAGCCGGTGCTAAAGCCGGTCTTGCAACCATACGATACGGTTGGCTCCACGCGCTACGTAGATTTTGATACGACGCGGCCAACCTATCTTACCAACGCTGACCGCTGCCATGTGTCGCATGTGGCGCTCGACAGCAGTTGGGAAGCGACCCTGGCCGAGCGCTTGGAAGCGATGGCCGAAGTGCGGCGCTACGTCAAGAATCAAAGCCTGGGCTTTACCATCCCTTATACCTTGAACGGCGAACAGCACCACTATGTGCCAGATTACATTGTCTGTCTCGACGACGGCCACGGCCCCAACGATTTGCTCAACCTGATTATCGAAGTGACCGGCGAGCGCAAAAAGGCGAAGGTCGCCAAAGTCGCCACGGCGCGCACGCTGTGGACGCCGGCCGTAAACCAGCATGGCGGCTTTGGGCGCTGGGCGTTTCTCGAAATTACCGACCCGTGGGATGCGGTGAACACCATCCGCACTACTGTGTACAACGGCAATCGCACCAACGGAAAGGGAAGTGTTTGATGGTCACTAAGAAACGTTCTGAATCAATGACTGTAGATTCCACCCGCCACCTGGACACGCGCAAGAATATCCCGACCAGCGAATTGCGCGACTTCATGGCCGAAGATGAGAACGCACCGCAGACCATGCGCTACCCGCGCGACCCATCACTGGACCCGCAACTGGTGTGGCAGGGCAAAGACGCGCAAGATCGCAAAGACCTGGCCGTGCCAGTCGTGCCGATCTACATTCAGGAGAAGATCCACCCGCAGGCCATTGTTGATGATTTGCTACGCCAGCACGCCAGCGGTGGCCTGCTCGGCGCGCAGCTTGACCTCTTCGCCGACTTCAACGGTCTGGATGACTTTGACAAGAAGGTGGACTTCTATCACCACGACCAGCATTGGAGCAACCGCCTGATCCTGGGCGATTCGCTGCTGGTGATGACGAGCCTGGCCGAGAAAGAAGGGTTGAAGGGCAAGGTGCAGACCATCTACCTCGACCCGCCCTACGGCATTAAGTTTGGCTCTAATTGGCAGGTGAGCACGCGCAAGCGCGATGTAAAGGATGGCAAGGCCGAGGACGCCACGCGCCAGCCCGAACAGGTGCGCGCCTTCCGGGATACATGGAAGTTGGGGATTCATTCTTATTTAGCCTACCTACGCGACCGGCTGACTGTGGCTCGTGAGTTACTGACCGAGACAGGCAGCATCTTTGTGCAGATTGGCGATGAAAATGTGCATCTGGTGCGCAGCTTGCTAGATGAAATCTTTGGTAGTGAGAATTCTGTGAGCATTATCAGTGTCCGCAAAACTGGAGGCACAACAGGTGATTTTCTCTCGGGTACAACTGATTTTATTCTCTGGTATGCCAGAGAAAAATCATTATGTAAATATCGGCCCCTTTTTGTGCAACGAGCATTTGAAGAAGCATATAACTCTGGCTACCAGTACATTGAAACGCCCGAAGGAAAACGACACCGAGCGACGACCGATGAGTTAGAAAAAATCAAGAATGGATACTTAGGTCAACTTTGGTTGAACCAGATTCTCACAAGCCCGCGGGTTCGGGAAAGCAGGTCGGGATATTTTTCCATAGAATTCGAAGGAAAGGCATACTTTCCAACAGCGGGGGAGTGGAAAACAAATCCTGAAGGAATTGCACGTCTCAAAATTGCCAAACGGATAGCCTCGAATGGAAGTTCTCTCGGATACGTTCGCTTTGCGGATGATTTTCCAGCAGTTGTCATCAATAATCTCTGGTCAGATATGTGGGGAGCGAGCCACCCAGTATACGTCGTTCAAACTGCCTCTCGGCTAATTGAGCGCTGCCTTCTCATGACCACAGACCCCGGCGACCTGGTGCTCGACCCCACCTGCGGCAGCGGCACGACCGCCTACGTCGCCGAACAGTGGGGCCGGCGTTGGATTACGATTGACACCAGCCGCGTGGCCCTGGCCCTGGCCCGCACCCGCCTCATGGCCGCCCGCTATCCCTACTATCTGCTGGCCGATTCGCCCGCAGGCATCCAGAAAGAAGCTGGCCTCACCGGCAAACACCTGCCCGCCTACCAGACTGATAACGACATCCGCAAAGGTTTTGTCTACAAGCGCGTGCCGCATGTCACGCTCAAATCGATTGCCAACAACGTGGATATAGACGGAATTCACGCTCAGTTTCAGCCCGAACTTGACGCGCTGCGCATTGAAATTAACCGACTCGCCATCCAAATTTGGGAAGAATGGGAAATCCCGCGTACACTGACGACTGAACAATCCAAAATCCAAGGTCTGCAATCTGAAATCGACGATTGGTGGCCTTTACTCCGCAAACGCCAACTGCGCATCGACGCCAGCATTGCCCTACATGGCGACACCGAACTGCTCTACGACCAGCCCTACGAAGATAACAAGCGCGTGCGCGTCAGCGGTCCCTTTACGGTGGAAAGCCTCTCGCCCCACCGCGTGCTGGCTACCGACGAAAACATGGACGGTGAAATCTCACCCCAGGAAGCCGCGCACGGCCAAGACTTTACCGGCATGATTTTGGACAACCTCAAGGCCGCGGGTATTCAAAACACGCGCAAGCAGGAGCGCCTCAAGTTTGACCGGCTGGAACCGTACAGCAGCGCCTGGTTGCAGGCCACCGGCGAATACACCGACGCCGATGGGCAACTCCAGCGCGTGGCGATTTCGATTGGGCCTGAGCATGGCACGGTGGGGCCACAGCAGATCAAAGAAGCGGCCAAAGCGGCCATGCAGGGCATGGGCTTTGATCTGCTGATTGTCTGTGGCTTTGCCTTTGACGCCCACGCTGGTGAAACCGCCAACGAGTTCAAGCCAGTGCAGCAACCGGTGCGCGCTGGCATCCTCGCCGAGCAGACGCGCCAATATGGCAAGTTGCCGGTGCTGCTGGCGCGCATGAATCCCGACCTGACAATGGGCGATGAACTGCTCAAGAAGACTGGCGCGGGCAATCTCTTTATGGTCTTTGGCGAGCCAGATGTGGAGATTCGCCGCGACGCAGCCGGCAATGTCACCGTGGAGATTAAGGGCGTAGATGTGTACGATCCCACCACCGGTCAACTGCGCAGTAGCGCCACCGCTGAAATCGCCTGTTGGTTTATCGACTCCGACTACAACGGCGAAAGTTTCTTTGTCCGCCACGCCTACTTTACTGGCGCAGATGAGCCGTATGAAAAGCTCAAGCGGGCGCTGCGTGCGGAGATCGACGAGGCGGCGTGGTCAGCTTTGTATAGTACCGTCAGCCAACCCTTCGCCCCACCGACCAGCGGCAAAATTGCAGTGAAGGTCATCAACCACTATGGCGACGAGGTGTTGAAGGTCTATCCGCTGTAACCAAAGTGGCGATAACTTAGCGCCAGCGGTATAAGTTTTAGGAGAAGATCAGGATGTTGGAAAGAGTAGAGACGCAACATCTTGCGTCTCTACTGGGTTCGGGTACCCTGGTGCCTTAGGCCATTGCAAAGAATAAAGTATCCAGTAGGGGCGGCTTGCCGCCGCCCGTTCGCAGCGAGCCAAACGCGGGAAGCCCATCCCTTTGCCGGAAGACGCCGCGGTCGTTGCTTGCCGCCGCCCGTTCGCAGCGAGCCAAACGCGGGGCGGCAGCAAGCCGCCCCTACGTATGATTTTGTTTGGCAAGCGCTGGATACTTACTTCTTTGAATGCGCCTTCTATCCCAAACCTAAAGAGATTGGGGTTTACGGGCTTTATCTCTAAAGAGTAAACTCGACAATTGACTCGGCAATGCAAGGCAGCAGGGCCAGTAGGTGAAAAGCAAGCAGCCGCACCCGCGCCGCAGCAGCGGCAGCTTGGCAAAACTAGTCAGGTGAACAGGTTGCAAACTGCCCAGATGCCCGATGGTTTTGAGATATTTGCAGTATAGGATACAGGGTGAGGCTTACGCAGAAGCGTTCGGTAGGCCTAATCAATCAAGGAGTAAGGAATGAAAAAGCAACTAGGTGTGTGGATCGATCATCGCGAGGCTGTGCTCGTCACGCTTGCCGGTGAAGACGCAGCGATCGAACGAATCAGCGCAGATGGGGAGCAACATGGCCGCTTTTCGGCGAATTCACCCGAAGGCGCGCCCGAAGACCGGCGCGACCGCCGTATTGAGCAACATCTTCACCAATATTATACCGAGGTCGTGGCCGTTCTGCGCGAGGCCGACTCGATTCTGATCTTGGGGCCGGGCGAGGCAAAGGGTGAACTCAAAAAACTGCTTGAGCATGAAAACCTCAGCAGTCGGATTGTGGACGTTGAAGCCGCCGACAAACTGACCGATCCGCAGATTGTGGCCAAGGTTCGCCACTATTTTCTCAAATAATCAGATGCAAGGGATTGAGCTATGTTAAAAATTCAGACGCCACAAGCGCTTTTAGAAGCAGTTCAAACGCTCCGCCAGGACGTGCTTGCCAGCGGTGAAGAGCTGGTTTCTCTCTGGCGCCCAAGGATTGAGCGCACAAGCTTTCTCGACTCCGCACACAATCTTGCCAGCTATCTCGCCTTGCGTCGCCACGATCTGCGCGACATCCAACTTGTCCTGATGCAGTGGGGTCTGTCATCGCTAGGGCGCAGCGAATCGCGTGTACAAGCCACGCTAGACGCCGTTGTCGCAACCCTGGGCGCAATCTGTAAGGTCGATCCAACCACACTGCCCCCCTACCCCACGGAGGAAAGTGTTTTTCAAGGTGATCAGAACATTGCGCGTGAAGCTGCTTTGCTCTTTGGCCCGCCGCGGACGAAGCGGACCACGCGCATCATGGTGACCCTGCCAACCGAGGCCGCGCACGATCTGCCTGGGATGAAAGCACTTTTGCAAGCTGGCACGGAATGTGTGCGGATCAATTGCGCCCACGACGATGCCGAGACTTGGGCAGCCATGCTGCGCACCCTACGGCTGGCGGAACAAGAGCGTGGGTTGGGTGAACAGGTGCGTGTCTTGATGGATCTCGGCGGGCCAAAAGTGCGCACGGTGCGCGCCAAGAAAAGTGAAAAGGAGCTTTACTACATTGGCGACAAGTTGCTGCTCACGCCAGCATTCGCTCCAATCGATCCAATAAATAAAGCGAATAAGAAACAGGGCAAACCAAAGAAGCTCAAAACAAAGCTGCCAATTGTCGGTTGCACGTTGCACGAAGCGCTCGATCAGTTGAAAGTTGGGCAACCTGTGTATATTGACGATGGTCAAATCGGTGCGCGCGTCCTCGAACACATCGCTGAAGGCGTGGTGCTCGAAATTTTTCAAGCCCCCGCCAAAGGTCGCAAAATTCGTTCAGACAAGGGCTTAAACTTCCCCGACACCGAGTTCACGGTTGTACCGTTGACCGCTAAGGATCTGCGTGATCTGGATTTTGTTGTGCAGCACGCCGATATGGTTGGCTATTCCTTTGTACAAGCAGAGAGCGACGTTGCCTTATTGCTTAACGAACTGGCTGATCGCGTGCCGAGTGGTCGCCAACCGCCAGCCCTTGTCCTAAAGATCGAGACCAAACGAGCGATCCGCAATTTGCCTGACCTCCTGGTGCAAGCGGCTGGTGCGCTGCCAACTGCGGTCATGATCGCACGCGGGGACCTGGCGATTGAACTGGGCTTTCAACGCATGGCGGAAATGCAAGAGGAAATTCTCTGGCTGTGCGAAGCGGCGAATGTGCCCGTGATCTGGGCGACCCAGGTGCTGGAAGCGTTGGCGAAAGAAGGGTTACCAACCCGCGCCGAGGTGACCGATGCCGCCATGGGCAATCGGGCAGAGTGCGTCATGCTCAACAAAGGGCCGCACATTGTGGACGCCGTCCAAATGCTCGATGACGTGCTGACGCGTATGCAAAGTCATCAGCATAAGAAGACACCGCAGCTCCGCGCCTTGCATTCCTGGCCAGCTGTGTTCGCAGAAACCTTAGCAACAGGAGGGTAAAATGTCAGTACAAAAGCATTTCACGACCGAGCAAGCGCGCGATTGGCGAGAAGCTCGGAATTGATTGGAGCCGCTTCGCTGTGGAGCATGTGTGGCTACGCTTTGGACAGGCAGAAACCGTCGATGAAACGTTGGTCGGCCTCCTCGGACACCCGTCGCGTACACTACACGATTACGTCCGGGACCATGGAGCGTTGTGGAGCAAAAAATAAACCTAACGATTCAGGCATCGGTTTTCACCCCTGGGAACGCCGATGCCTGAATCGTTACAAATAAACCTAAAGGAACTTCAGTCATGCAAAAGACAAGCTTATTCGTGAAGGAGAACATGATGTTAACACGGAACAAACAACCAATCCGCTGGTTACTCGCCCTCGGCGTGACGTTGACACTTGCGCTAGGGCTGGCGGGTGCCGCGCTTGCCGCCGATGTCCGCAGCGGTGACACCATCACCATCGGCAAGGATGAAGTGATCGACGATGATCTGATCATCACCGGCCAAAACGTGATTGTCGGTGGCACAATCAATGGCGATCTGGTCGTAACTGGTGGCACGATTGTTGTCAATGGCACAGTCAATGGCAGTCTGTTGACAGCCGGCCAGTCGATGACGATCAACGGCACGGTGGGCGGGAGCCTCTACGGCGCGGGGGCGAGCTTGACTTTGGGGCCACAGGCCGTTGTGGAACGCAACCTCTTCTTTGGCGGCTATAGCTTGACCGCCGAG
>DAOTTR010000819.1:0-5021 GCA_034437715.1 Caldilineaceae bacterium | reverse complement strand
ATAGTTTTATACAAAACCGGATATTGAAGCGATTTATGCACGATGCTAGATGGCTAGACATACTACATATAGTGGTTTGAATTTTGTGAATAACTAGAAAATTTGAGCGAACGTTGAGTTATTACGAACCGAAACACACCTAAATATGCGAAAATCAAACAATCTTCGGGGTGCCAAGTTGAAATAGGAAAAGCAGCAAGAAACTGCGATGCTTGCTTAGCACTAACACTATGCAAAACTTGCAGCAATCGACAAGCAGTGCTATCATAATCCACTGCAAAACGCTTGCATGGAGAGGTCGCATAGTTTGGCCTAGTGCGCGGGCCTGGAAAGCTCGTAACCGCAAGGTTCGTGGGTTCAAATCCCACCCTCTCCGCCAGCATTGGCAACTTCATTGTTGCGCAACTGCGTAAATAAATAACGGTAGGCGGCAGTAATGGCCTCCCAAAATAATCGATTCGTGTGTTTTCATCGCTTCGTCAGGCGCTGGGTCCTGTGCGGCAGGACACTGTGAACCCCGCCAGGACCGGAAGGTAGCAACGGTAAGCAGAACGTTCTGGGTGACATAGGGCAGCCTGGTGTTCTGGCGAGGCGATGAAAGCACACGAATTTTTTGTGGGTAAAATTCCGTTCTAAGCATATAGGCACTGCGTAGGCCAAGCAGACAGGAGACGATTGGTGGCTTTGAAAATTTATTTAGTGCGCCATGCGACGCCAGACTGGAGTCGCACCGATATTCGGTACGATATACCACCCGGACCACCGCTCACCCCACACGGCGAAGCCGAGGCAGTCAAGTTGGGCGAGTTTTTGCGCGCCGCCGGTGTCAAGCGCATCTATGCCAGCCCGCTGGAACGCACACGGCGTACTGCGGAAATTGCAGGTGATATTGTGGACAGCATACCCATTGAAGAAGAAGCGATTGCCGAATGGCGGCGCGGCGAGAGCGAAGCCGAAGTATCTGCGCGCTTCAATGGCCTCTGGGAAAAAATTTGCACCGAGAGCCAGGCCATCGGCCCGATTGCGCTGGTCACCCACGGCGGCCCCGTCAAGGCCATGTTGTTAAGCTTGGGCATGCCCCAAGCAACTGTAGACGACTATTGCCGTAAGTTTGATCGTGGCAATCCGCTGCCGCCGGCAGGGGTTTGGTTGGCCACCGGCAACATGGATGCAGCGCCTTGGGGGTTGGAATTAGTCTTTACCCCGCAGGTTGATCCGGCCACGCCGACAGGTCAACCATCTGTACACGTCGTGAATGCCCAGACGGTTTACGTGTAGACGACATCGCGTTTATGCAATTAGGTAGACCTGTAGGGTCTTGAAGACCCTACAGGTCTGACCAAGTGCGTAAGTCCTATTCTATTTGCAATATATCATCGCAAGACGTATTTTCACCTCGCGGCAATCGCATCGCAATAGTGTAGGTCACCTTTGTAACGTGACAAACTCGTTCCATGCCAACCAGCCGATTTGTAAGCAGAGAAGCGTCGTCGATCCGGGCTTGGCTCTGGCAGTGATGGCCTTGGGCAGATTGTCACGTTGCGAACGTAATCTACGCAAACTGCTCCCCTGGGATGCGAAGGAGGCTAGAGACCCATCAATTCAATACGCGCCCAGCAAACAGCACTTTACCCCCTAGCACTTTGACACTCATGTATGCCCATGCTACACTTGGCACACAGTATACAGGGATCGATCCTCCTTCACCGACTTACTTGCTGACCTTACCAATTTATTTACCGTTGTATCATACCGTTGTATCATACCGTTGTATCAGTAGCAAACTTTCATCCGTTTTCACCGATAGCAACAAACCGTACGCACAAACCGTAACAAAGGAAAATCCTGATGACCCAGATGCAAAATCATGAATCAAGTTTGAGTCGCCGCGCCTTTTTGCGCTGGTCGGCCCTTGGCATGGGTGCCGTGGCGATCGCCGCTTGCGCCCCCGTCGGCGCGCCCGCCGCTGAGACGGGTGGCGACGCAGAAGCACCAGCCGGTGCCACCACCAAGATCGTCTTTTTGGCCCAAGGCGGGGCCGACTCGGAAAAACGCTACTTGCCGATTCAGGAGATGTACGCCGAAGTCGATCCGGACGTAACCGTCAATTTCATCTGGCATCCCGGCGGTGCCATCGAAATTCAACAGAAGCTCTTGACCATGATTGCCGGTGGCGAAGCACCCGATGTCTACTGGACGCACACCTACATCAATCCGGGCCTGGCCAAACGCAGTGTGCCGTTACCGCTGGATGATCTTTTTGCCAGCGATGCTAGCTGGAGCCGCGATGCCTATTTTGCGGGCTCGATTGCCGATTTCCAAGTGAATGGGCAACAGTATGCCATGCCGCGCGAGACCACAGCCTCGGTAATGATCTACAACAAAACCTTGCTCGAAGCGAGCGGTGCAACCCTGCCCACCCCCGACTGGACCTGGGACGACTTTGTAGACATTGCCAAGAACGTGACCAACGGCGAAGGCGCGCAGAAGGTCTATGGCGTTGCCAACTTTAATGCCAATGCCTACACCTTTGTGCGCTGCTGGCAAAAGGGCGGTGACATTCTCAACGAAGAACGCACCGAATATACCATGAACCAGGAAGCATCGGTGGCGGCTGTGCAATCGATTGCCGATCTGATTCATGTAGATAAAGTACATGCCAGCGGTGCCGAATTGGCCGGTCGCCCCTATGCCGAGGTTTTCCTAACGGGTACCATCGGCATGTTCCCGCAATTCTCGGTCTTCACTGCCATCTTGCCGGCAGAATTTGAATGGGACATTACCCATATGCCCTACAATGCCGACGAAACCCGCACCACACGCGTCGCCTCGGCTGGCCATAGCATCTATTCCGGCACGGAAAAAGTGGATGCCGCCTGGTCTTGGCTGCGCATGATCGAGAGCAAGGCCGCCTTTGAACATTTGGTGACGACTGGCTTGAGCGTCCCAGCCTATAAGGAAGTGGCCGAAAGCCCACTCCACCTCAACCCCGATCAACCACCTGTGTCCAAAAATGTCTTCTTGGAAGCGCTCGACTATGGTCGCCCAGAGCCAGTCTCGGGTGATTGGATCGGCGTGCATACCGAGATCACCTCGGCGTTGGAAGGTGTCTATGGCGTGAGCCAACGCGCCCCACAAGAAGCGTTGGACGCAATTGCTGACCGCGTCAATGAATTGATTGCATCAGAGCCAGCCGCCGCGTAAGTGAAATAAACGCAAATAGTGACAGGGTGATAAGGTAAAATTGCTTGATCATCCTGTCATTTTGTTGCCTTGCCACCATTTGCGTCTTCCTGTATAGACTTTTGAAGATAACTCAATGACAACTGCACTTTCTGCACCTAAACGCCGTCGTTCGCTGCACTGGCGCGAGCACATTGACGGCTATATTTTTATCTTGCCCTGGTTGATCGGTTTTCTGGTTTTTGTGGCGGGGCCCATGGTGGCTTCATTTGTGATCAGCTTTATGCGCTGGGAAATTGTGACGCCCCCTGCATGGGTTGGCGTGGCACAGTATACCAAGCTCTTCCAGGATGACCGCTTCTATCTCACGCTCTATAACACCGCTTATTACGTCTTTATTGGCGTGCCGCTGCACCTGTTGCTGGCGCTGCTGGCGGCGATGGCAATGAATCTCCATTTGCGCGGCATCCGCTTCTATCGCACGGTCTACTTTATTCCCAGCATTACGCCGGTGGTGGCGAGTTCACTGCTCTGGCTCTGGATCTTTAACCCAGAATTTGGCTTGGCGAATGCAGCGCTCAATGCGGTGGGCTTGCCCAGCCTCTATTGGCTACAAGACCCCAAGCTCGCCAAATTTGCCTTGATCATTATGAGTTTTTGGACGATTGGCGGACAAATGGTCATTCTGTTGGCTGGGTTGAAAGGCATCCCGCGCACCCTCTACGAAGCGGCAGAAATTGATGGTGCCGGGCAATGGGCCAGCTTTTGGCACATCACGCTGCCCATGCTTTCGCCGGCGATTTTCTTCAATCTGATCCTGGCGATCATTGGCGCGTTCCAGGTCTTTACCCAGAGCTACATCATTACCCAAGGTGGCCCAGAAAACGCCACCCTCTTCTATGTGCTCTATCTCTACCGCATGGCCTTTCAAAACTTCCAGATGGGCTATGCCTCGGCCATGGCCTGGGTGTTGTTTATCATCATTCTGGTCTTTACCTTTATCCAGTTTCGGCTCTCGGAACGTTGGGTCTTCTATGAAGGATCGGTACGCTAATGGCGATTTCGGTTGATCTGGCAGAAGATAAACCTACCCCCATGCTTGAGCAACCCGGTGGTCGGTTCCGCCCGTTTTGGCGAGAGTTGCCCTGGCATCTCTTGTTGATTACGATTGGGGTTGTGCTATTGGCGCCATTGGCCTGGCTCGTTTCCACCTCGCTCAAATCACCGGGCGCGATTTTTGTCATGCCGCCACGCTGGATTCCCAACCCCATTCGCTGGGAGAATTATCCAGAGGCATTAGCAGCACAACCCTTTGTGCGCTTCTTTTTCAATACGCTTATTGTCACCGTATTTGCCACCACAGGCACGGTTTTGACGGCCTCGATGGCCGCTTTTGCCTTTGCGCGGCTGCGCTTTCCCATGCGGGCTTTCTGGTTCGGTTTGGTCATCTCGACGCTGATGCTGCCTAGCATTGTGACGCTGATTCCAACCTTTATTCTCTTTCGCTATCTCAAGTGGATCGACACTTTCCTGCCGCTGATTGTGCCCTATTGGTTTGGTGGCGGCGCGTTCAATATCTTTTTGTTGCGCCAGTTCTTTATGACGATTCCGCTGGAATTGGATGAGGCGGCGCGCATGGATGGGGCCAGCAGCTATCGCATCTATGCGCAGATCATCTTGCCGCTGGCCAAACCAGCCCTGGCCACGGTGACAATCTTTAGCATCATTGCCCACTGGAATGAATTTGTGCTGCCGCTGATCTATCTACACAGCACCGAAAAATGGACTATGGCGATTGGCCTGCAAGGCTTCTCTGGCCTCTACGCCACCCAATGGCA
>DAOTTR010000818.1:0-1847 GCA_034437715.1 Caldilineaceae bacterium | reverse complement strand
AGCCGCTTGCTTTCATATTCCATCTCTTTGGTTTCCATCCCCCTAGTATAGCCAATCTTTCCCCTTTTCGCCCCCTTCATAATTGCTGCAACCCCCATTTTTCGCTGCGGAATGTGGGCGCGATGATTGGCTTATGTTCAAAGATGGCCGCCGTAATCAGATAGTATCCAGGATGTCGATAAGGATGTGGCGGACCATGCACTGGATAACGGCGTTCAATCCGTTGTCGAATAATAGTTTCACGTTCTTGTGGCGTGAGTCGGCGGTACTCATATGCCATATCGTTCAGGCTTTCAATAACAAAATGGTAGTAAAGACTTCAGTCTTTCTCTCTTTTAAACAACGAATTTAAACAGCGAAGAAAGACTGAAGTCTTTACTACCTATGTGGAAATATGCGAAATCTCTATTTCACCCCGCCCGCCGTCAACCCGCCCACCAGGAAGCGTTGGAGCGCCAGGAAGACGAGCAGCGTAGGCACCACAATGACCATCCCACCGGCGGCAAAGTAGCCCCATGGCACGCTTTGGTCATTTGCCAAACTAAAGAGACCGGGTACGGCGAGCTTCATGCTGTCTGGCGCAGGCACCAGTACCGAAGCAAAGATAAAGTCACCCCAGCCAGCCATGAAACCGAGTAGTGCCGTGACCGCAAGTGCGGGCAGCGCTAGCGGCAGCGCAATGCGGATGAACGATTGCACAGGGCCACAGCCGTCGATCATGGCAGCTTCTTCCAGATCAATTGGAATCGTGTCGAAGTAGCCTTTCATATTCCAGGTGGCAAAGACGAGTGTACCCACGGTATACGCCAGAATCAACCCTTCGTGTGTGCGATAGAGGCCGAGCGCGGTCAGAATCTGGGCAATCGCCACCAGCGCCAACACGCCCGGGAAGGTCTGGATAGCCAGGAGGAATATCAACATTACCTCGCGGCCATAGAAACGAAAACGCGAAACGGCAAAGGCGGCCGAGGTGCTAATTAACAAGGAAGCAATGCTGGTAACCGTCGCTACATAGAGACTGTTGCGGATCCAGTGT
This sequence comes from Caldilineaceae bacterium, assembly GCA_034437715.1. Lineage (GTDB taxonomy): Bacteria > Chloroflexota > Anaerolineae > Caldilineales > Caldilineaceae > JAHBVH01. The sequence goes on along the minus strand of DAOTTR010000818.1, from coordinate 811 downwards.
AGCAGCGGCTTTTCAAAGAGCATGATCCGATAATTTTCCCAGGTCCATTCGGTGGGGATAAACATGCCCGCAATGTCGAGGGTATAGAGGCGCGACCCCAAACGGCCCGACGCCAGGATCGCAAACCAGACAGGATAGAAGGCAAACAGACAGGCAAGAATCAAAATCACATATTGCAGCGTTAGGATTGCTTTGGATGGATGTCGGCTCATTCGTAGGCTCCTTTGGTAATACGCGTGTAGCGCAAACTATAGAGCGTTACCGCAAAGAGAAAAATAAACAAAATCACGGCAAAGGCCGACGCCCGCCCATAATTCTGCGATTGATAGATCTGCTTAAAGGCATAGACAATCACAAACTCTGTCGCACCGGGTTCGCCGGCACCGCGCGTCGGCCCACCCTGGGTGATCGCCCAGGCGGTACCAAACATCTGGAACGCCGTGATCGACGTGAGCACCGTAGCCGGTAAAATTGCCGGGCGAATTAGCGGGAGGGTAATGCGGGTCAACTGTGTCCACCAGTTGGCCCCTTCCACATCTGCCGCCTCATAAACATCGCCGGGCACCGACTGTAGCGCGCCCAGGATCACGACCATGAAGAAGGGATAGGAGAACCAGACATCGGTGATCACCACCGCGCCAAAGGCGGTAATCGGGTCGTTGAGCCAAGTGTAGCCATCAAAGCCGATGATTTGCAACACTTGGTTGATCACGCCCTGCTCACGGAAAAAGAATTGCCAGACCAGCGCCATCAAAATCGCCAGCGATGAGGTGGCCCAAGGTAAGAAGAGGATGACGCGGAACAGGATGCG
>DAOTTR010000817.1:0-1832 GCA_034437715.1 Caldilineaceae bacterium | reverse complement strand
CTATTGCACTGCTATCGTGCGAAGCATTGTCCACCACCCATAGCTGCGGCTGGATGCGTTGCCAACCGTCAAATTGGCGCACACAGCGAATCGTATCGGCGGCTGCATTCCAATTGAGGATGATGACAGCAATTTGCATAGTTACCTTTGCGGGCAAGAGTTTGACTTCCACCCCATCCTAACATAGACTTGCAAGGCGACCAAAAAAGCCTGCAAATTGTAAATTGTCAAGCGCCAATTGTGATGATTCAGTAAGTGTAGTATGCGAATTTTGCACATCGTCCATCAATATATGCCTGACCATGTCGGCGGCGTGGAGCTGTATACCCATTGGGTGACGCGGGCCTTGGGCCAAAGTGGCCAAACGGTGGCCATCTTTACCCGCCGCGATCGGGCGGGCAGTGGCTGGGCAGTGCAGGCGGATGAGGCCGGTGTCGCGGTCTATTCTGCCTGGGCCGGCGAGTTGACGCCAGGGCAGCGTTACCTGGTTGGTTTTCACAGCCCCGCATTAGTGGATGCTTTTCGTCAAGCAGTCGCACATTTTCAGCCCGATCTGATTCATATCGAGCATTTGATGGGTTTGCCCGTTGGCATCATGGGCGTGATTCAGGCCGCCGGTCTGCCCTATGTAGTCACCTTGCACGACTTTTGGTGGATTTGCGCCAACGCCAACCTCTTAACCAATTATAGCGGCGCTACTTGCGCGGGGCCAGTAGCGCATCTCAATTGCACGCGCTGTGTGGTGGCGCGCTCGAATCAGGCGGCAACCTGGCTGGCGGCGCCGATGATTACCGGTAGCCTAGTCTGGCGCGCCCATCAACTGCGCAAAATTTTAGCTGGCGCGGCGCAAGTCATCACCCCTTCGGCTTTTATGCGCGATTGGTATGTGGCGCATGGCGTCGACGCCAGCCGGCTACGCGTGCTAGCGCCCGGCGTGGAAGAGCCGCCATCTCCACGGCCCGTCCGCCAGCGCCAACCCGATGAACCCTTGCGGCTGCTCTACCTGGGCAGCATTGCCCGCATTAAAGGCGTGCATATTGTTGTCGCGGCGTTGCGCCAGGTGCAAGGCGCCGTCGAACTCTGGATCGCCGGTGATCTAACCGTTGACCCGGCTTACAGTGCCGAGTTGCGCCAATTGGCCACAGAACAGGTCACCTTTCTCGGTCGTCTGGACCGGGCCGGCGTCTGGCAAACCCTGGCGCAGGTGGATGCCGTATTGGTGCCTTCACTGAGTAATGAAAGCTATTGTTTTGTGGCCCGTGAGGCTTTTGCCGCCGGTGTTCCGATTATTGTTGCCGAGATTGGGGCTTTGGCTGAAGCTGTCCGTCACAATGTTGATGGCCTGTTGGTTGCCGCTGGTGATACGCAGGCGTGGCAAGCTGCCATACAAAGTATAATCGATGATCCCTCGCTACTGTCACGTTTGCGCGCTGCCGTTCCTCAACCGCCAGGCTGGCCTGCACATATCGCACAATTGAACCAGCTTTACACTACCACCGTCCAGGTTGACCAGAAATGCTGACTACTTTCCTAACCGGACTCAGCCTGGGCTTTGGCGCCGGCATTAGCCCTGGCCCATTGACCACCCTTGTGATCACCACCGCCTTGGAACGCGGTTTTGGCGCCGGGTTACGCATTGCGATTGCGCCGTTGCTCACCGATCTGCCGATCATCGTTATTGCGCTGCTCATTTTTAATGTATTGCCCGGTGGCTTTGCGGCGATCCTGGCCGCGGCTGGTGGCTTGGTCGTCATCTATCTGGGCGTTGAAACCTTGCTGCGGGCGCGCCATGCCGAGCTGACCAATGTGACGGATTCGTCGCAAAAACAGAG
>DAOTTR010000816.1:0-2678 GCA_034437715.1 Caldilineaceae bacterium | reverse complement strand
TCCTTTATTACGCAGAACTGGCGGGGCAAACCGCTTGTCACCCATCAGGTCATTGTTGACCGCATTTCTGCTACCACGACTCGCAAGGGGCTGCAAGTTCACAGCCGACTTGATGAGCGGCATTACCAAACTAGCCGCCGGGTCTCTGACCAACAATTCGAAAATGTTAACTTAGAACCTGATTCTTGGCACGGTGAGTGGAACTATACCATTCATCCCAATCTTGTTTCGAAAATACAATAAATTCAATAGGTTATTTCTGGACAGACCCTAAGGCTTAGGCCATTGCAAAGAATAAAGTATGCAGTAGGGGCGGCTTGCAGCCGCCCGTTCGCAGCGAGCCAAACGCGGGGCGGCTGCAAGCCGCCCCTACGCATGATTTTGTTTGGCAAGCGCTGGATACTTATTGCTTTGAAAGCGCCTAAGTTACGCTACAGTTGTAGGTCACGTTACAAACGTGACCTACGCTGACCATCATAAGAACGCTATCGCTTATGCAAATGTATGTCATGCGCCGGTTGCTCGAACTGATTCCTGCGCTCTTCGCGGCGTCTATTTTGATTTTTCTGATGATCACCATGGCCCCTGGTGATCCAGTGGCCATGCGCTTGGGCACCGAAGCCACACCGGCCCAAATTGCCGCGGAACGAACGCGCCTGGGTTTGGATCAGCCCATCCCTGTGCGCTATGGCATCTGGCTGGCCGATGTGGCGCAACTGGATCTGGGGAACTCACTCTACACCAACCGCCCCGTCACCACCTTGATCGCCGAAGCGTTTCCCAAAACGGTGCAACTGGCGCTCATTTCATTGGCGCTTTCGCTGCTGATTGGCCTGCCAATGGGCATGTTGGCTGCCTTGCGCCAGGATCGCCCCACCGACAGTGTGATCACGGGGTTGAATGCGTTGGGTCTAGCCATTCCCAATTTTTGGCTGGGCATTTTGATGATTCTGCTCTTCAGCGTACAGTTGCGTTGGCTACCGCCATCAGGCGCGGGCAATGCCGATCAGGGCATGGTCGCCAATCTGCGCTATCTGGTGATGCCAGTGCTCAGCATTGCCGTTTCCAATCTTTCGGTCTTTGCGCGCTTCACCCGCTCGGCGCTGATCGATGTGCTGGCCGATGATTTTATCCGCACGGCGCGCGCCAAAGGCCTGGCAGAACGCGTAGTCATCAACCGCCACGCGCTGAAAAACGCGTTGATCCCCGTCGTGACGATTGTGGGCATTCAGTTTGGTCGGTTGCTGGGCGGGGCCGTCGTCACCGAATCGGTTTTTGCTTTTCCGGGGATTGGCCGGCTCACTGTCACCGCGATTCTCAATCGTGATTACCCGGTGGTGCAAGCGATTCTGCTGCTGGTGGTGCTGATCTTTCTGGTCGCCAATGTGGTGGTAGACCTGCTCTATGGCTATCTTGATCCACGCGTCCGCCTTGATCGGGCGGCATAATCTGATAAAGTGTCTATGAAATTGTCTCACTCTGCTCTGCCGGTTACCCAGCCTGTATCGTTGCGCCTGCGCTTGCTCGAAAGCCAATCAATCGCCACCACCGTGCGTCTGTTGCGCAATGGCAAAGGCGCATTTGGCGCGGCCATTCTGCTTGTCTTTGTGATCATGGCCGCCGTGGGACCCCAGCTTGCGCCGTATGATCCAATTGAGCTACATCTGGTGGATCAACTTGCGCCACCCTCGGCCCAATATTGGTTTGGGGCCGATGAATTGGGGCGCGACATTCTCAGCCGCATTCTCTATGGCGCGGGGATTTCGCTGCAAGCTGGTCTGATCGCCGTGGTGTTGGCCGCGGTGGTCGGGGTGGCGACTGGGGTGTTGGCTGGCTACATGGGCGGCTGGTTTGATGGCCTGATCATGCGCGTCTGGGATACGTTGCTGGCCTTTCCGGCGATTTTTCTGGCGATTGGCATTGTGAGCATTCTGGGGCCGGGCCAATTGAATGCGGTGTTGGCTGTGGCGGTGATCAACATGCCCACCTTTGCGCGCCTCGTACGCGCGACCACCTTGTCCGTACGCAACAAAGATTTCGTACTGGCAGCACGCGCCACCGGTGCGTCGGATCGCCGAATTATGTTTCGCACGATTCTGCCCAACTGTATGGCGGCGCTCATGGTACAGATTGCGATTGCCGTGCCCACGGCCATTTTGATCGAAGCGACCCTGGCCTATTTGGGCCTGGGCAGCCAACCGCCCGAACCCTCTTGGGGCAATATGCTGCAATCTGCCCAAGGGTATCTCTATCAAGCCCCCACCTATGGCATCTTCCCCGGCCTGGCCATCACCCTGATGGTGATCGGCATGAACTACCTCGCCGATGGTTTGCAAGACGCGATTGATCCGCGACGGGTACGCGCCCGCGCCAAGATGAGTTAGCCATAGGCAAACCCTCATGTTAAAGCAACCAGTGTTTTCCGATCTGCGCCGCGCCGGCTGCCGACAGGGCTGTCGGCGCGCCCGTATGTAAGTTCTAGTAGATCCCGGCGTAAATAAGGTACCCTATTTTTACCATGATGTACACGAGTAACGTGCCTTATTAACCGCCGTGGTATCGTGACTATTCAGGCATAGGCCGATTGAAAGATAAATCAAACAGAGTGCAAAGATAAAACTAACAATAATCTGCTAAAGTGGAGAGAATGAAGAGCTTGCCCAGATTTACGCGAGAGC
>DAOTTR010000815.1:0-1690 GCA_034437715.1 Caldilineaceae bacterium | reverse complement strand
GTTTCAGCACGTCTGATTGCCTTATCAGCTGGCGTGCCACGCGTGGCGACGCTCAATGATTATTGGTATTTTTGTGCCAACAGCCAATTGATTCGGCCGGATCGCCAGCCATGTGCGGGGCCAGCATTTGCCTGTACCAACTGTGTTGATTGTGCCACGGTGCGCGCCGACTTGCAGGGCTTGCGTCGTTTGCGCCCCTTGGTGGCGCTGCCCTTTGCTTATCGCAACGCCTATTTGTGGAAAATGGCGGCCCAGATTGATCTGTTTCTCGCGCCCAGTGAATTTCTGCGCCAACAATATATCAAACAAGGCTTTCCCGCGGCGAAGATCGTCATGCTGGAATATGGCATGGATCGCCAACGGCTGACCGATGCGCCCGACATCAATCTACCTGCACCGCCCGCGCGTCCCCATTTTGGCTTTATCGGTTCGCTGGCCTGGCAAAAGGGTGTGCATGTCTTGATCGAAGCCTTCAACCAGTTGCCAGCCAGTGCCGCCCTGACGATCTATGGCAGTGAAACCGTCTTTCCCGACTATGTGGCCGAGTTGCGCCAACTGGCCCAGCACCCCAACATCCGCTTTGCCGGGCCGATCAATTTTGACCATGTAGGTGCGGCGCTGCGTCAATTCGACGCGCTGATCGTACCGTCGATCTGGTATGAAAATTCGCCATTGGTGATTCAGGAAGCCTACGTCGCCGGCGTACCCGTGATTGCGGGCGACATTGGCGCGCTGACCGAAAAAGTTCACCATCAACAAAGTGGCCTGCTCTATACCGCAGGCGACAGTCAATCACTGGCCGCCACCTTGCAAAGTGTGATCGATCAGCCCGATCTGCTGCCCCGTTTGCGCCAAGGCATTACCCCATCCCCCACCATGGAAGCGCATGTGGTGCAAATGATCAAGCTCTACCAAGGGCTTGCCATCAAATCAACCTAAGCCGGCCACCGAAACCGCATGAAACTGCTATGCAAACGCAACGCTTATCCACCTGGTCACGTTTTGGATTGCTCGCGCTGATCCTGGCGGCGACTTGGCTCTACACCTGGGGACTTCAGCGCAATCTGCCCTACAGCGCCGAGGCCGACGAGAACATTTTTGTCGAGCGGACAGTGGCTATGTTCAATCGCGGCGATGGCAATCCTGGCTGGTTTGGCAACCCTGGCTCGACGCTCTTTTATCCGCTGCTGGCGATCTATCAACTGGTGGATCTAGGACGCGACGCGACAACGCCCGATTTAGCCACCTGGTTTGCGCGCGAACCGTGGTTGTTTTATCTCCTGGCGCGTCTGCTTTCGGTGGCCTATACCCTTCTCACCATTCCCTTACTCTATCAAATCGGGCGACGCGTTTTTAATCCGATAACGGGGCTGATTGGGGCAGCACTGTTTCTCAGCTATCCGACAGTGCTCTTTCATAGTAAGTCGGTGCGGACCGATGGCGTTGGTCTCTTTTTTGCCACACTCAGCGTTTGGGCTTGCCTGCAAATTGTCCAACAACCGACACTGCGCCGCCATATCCTCGCCGGGATCAGCATTGGGTTAGGCATTGCCAGCCGCTACTTTCTGGTGCTCTTTGCGCCGCTCCTGCTCTGGCTGAGTTGGCGGGCAGGGCAAGCCAACCGTACAAGAACGTGGAAAACCCAGGTGCTTGCATTGGTCATCAGCTTGCTGGCGATTGGCTTTGGCTT
>DAOTTR010000814.1:0-39344 GCA_034437715.1 Caldilineaceae bacterium | reverse complement strand
AATAAGTATCCAGCGCTTGCCAAACAAAATCATGCGTAGGGGCGGCTTGCAGCCGCCCCGCGTTTGGCTCGCTGCGAACGGGCGGCTGCAAGCCGCCCCTACTGGATACTTTATTCTTTCTACTGTCCTTAGGATCTGTCCAGAAATAAAGTAGCTAATTTACGTGATGTTACCCGAGTAAATCTGTCTAAAATCATCCATGTTATTCTTGGACAGACCCTTAGGCGCTTTCAAAGGAATAAGTATCCAGCGCTTGCCAAACAAAATCATGCGTAGGGGCGGCTTGCAGCCGCCCCGCGTTTGGCTCGCTACGAACGGGCGGCTGCAAGCCGCCCCTACTGGATACTTGATTCTTTGCAATGGTCTAATTGCGTATTATCTGGGCGACGAATGCGCCAGATACCAAACCAGCAAACCGGACTTTAGATGACAGAAGGAATCGGTCTCCTGGCGCATAATCTAAAGTATACGATTGGTTTGTGAAATCCTAGTCAGTCAGTCGAGATCAGCAGCATGTTACATGTTCGTTTGCCGTGGGTTTGGGTTCTCATTGCCATCTTGAGTCTTAGTGGGTGTACGGCGGCCAGGCCAACCCAATTTGCCAGTGCCAATGTGGTGGCTTCGCTCAGCGGTCAAGCCGATGATGCCTTTGCGCGCGCCTATGAACCCATCGACTTTGTCTTTCCGCGCGATCATGGCGCGCACCCAGACTATCGCACCGAGTGGTGGTACTATACTGGCAATCTAGCCGACAGCAACGGCAATCAATATGGCTACCAACTAACTTTTTTTCGCAGTGCGCTGACCGCCGATCAACCGGAGCGCGCTTCCGATCTGGCGACCAATCAAATTTATATGGCACATTTTGCCGTCACCGATGGGCGCGCCAATCGCCACCAGAGCTTTGAACGCTTCAGCCGGGGCGCAGGTGGATTGGCTGGCGCCACCGGTGAGCCAGCCTATGCAGTTTGGCTGGAAGATTGGTCAGTCCGCACCATCGCGCCAGGGGTCACGCAATTACAGGCCAGTGCCGACGGCGAAGATGGCCCGCTGACGCTGGCGCTCACATTGCGCGAAACGCAAGACCCTGTGCTGCACGGCAATCAAGGGTTGAGCCAAAAAGGACCGGAAGCGGGCAACGCCAGTTATTATTATAGCTTGGTGCAAATCGAGTCAACGGGCACCATCACGCGTGCGGGTGAAACAACGGACGTAACCGGCGTCAGTTGGATGGATCATGAATTTGGCACCAGTGCTCTGAGCGCCAATGCCGTCGGCTGGGATTGGTTTAGCATTCAACTGAACAATGGTGCAGCGCTGATGTTTGCCCAAGTGCGCACCGACGATGGTGGGATTCTCCCCGAATTTGAGGGCACCTATGTCGCGGCCGATGGCGCACGCCAGAAGATCACCGCCAACGATTTAACGTTGACGGCGCTGGGCGAATGGACCAGTGGGCGCACAGGATTTAGCTATCCATCGGGCTGGCAGATTACATTGCCAGCCTTTGATATTGCCTTGACCGTTACGCCATTGATCGATGGGCAAGAGATGGATGTTAGCTTTGTCTATTGGGAAGGCGCAGTCACGGTCGAGGGCACAATTGCTGGCGTAACGGCACCGGGCGTGGGCTATGTAGAATTGACCGGCTATGGGCAGCAAGCGGGCCAATATCAGCGGTAGGGGTGGGCAGGGGTGCGATAAATCCTACCCCCTAAATTGTGATGAACCATACACTTTTATCGCGCATTTTCCGGCATGATAGAGGCCTCTGATGTGGTCGGGTGGCTAGTCTATTGTAGACTTCTCCGGCCCCAGAAATGATCGCTTTATGCAACTCGCCCACCAATCACTTCTACACCCAAAGCAATACCAAGAAAAAGGAGACAGAAACCATGCCGCAGTTGACAGTCGAAGGTAGTGGCACTTTTGAGGTTGCTAGCGACAAACGCCTCGTGCTTGCCCTGGTCGATGAAGCCGGCGTCGATCAACTTCATGCGTGTGGCGGCAATTGTCGCTGTACCACCTGTCGCGTTGAATTCGTTACAGGCGAGCCCGCGAACATGACACAGGCAGAAAAGGACAAGTTGGCCGAACGTGGGCTGACTGGTGTGCGTCTCTCTTGCCAAATCCTGGTGGACCAAGATATGACCGTGCGCGCGATTAGCCGCCTCGAAGGCAGCGGGCGCGCCGATGCCGGTTCACGCCCCGAACCAGCGATTCATCCTGATCCAGTGTGGGTGAGTAAGTAACAAGGTAGGATCGTCGTAGAGACGCAAAATTTTGCGTCTCTACGACGATCCTACCGAACCGCGTGTTGGGGTGTGACAGGCGCTTGATAGGTGACATTCAGATGCGGTGTCAGCAGCCGTTCCTCGCCCTGCACTTTGGAAGTCAGACAGCTTTCTAGGATCCCGCTGACTAACCCTGTGCGCTCGGCGGGAAAGGGGGCTTGGCCGGTGACAATCATTTCCTCAATTTTGGCGACCAGACAGGCCGAATAGGTGACATTCGGAATCGGCGTCAGCAGGAACTGGGTGGACACGGGCTTAGCATCATCTTGCAGGCGCGCCGCAAAGCAAAAATCGCGGATCGCGCCGGTCAACATCAACAACGTGACTTTGAGACCATCGTTATATTCAATAAAGTAGGCCGCCGGTTCTTTGACCAGTGTTTGCAATTGGCCGCTACGGATCAGATCGATGGTGCGTCCATCTTCATCGGGCAAGCCGCAAGGCGTGTCACTGCGCGATAGCGCCGCTTCTAGCAAGGCCATTGACCAACGCCCCTCCTCGCTGGCGCGCCAAACGGCATCACCGGTAATGAGTTGCACGGCACGCACCCCCGTTTCCCCACCTTGGCGCCGCTCCAGCATACATTGCATGGCTTCCAGCGCGTGGTAATCCATGGGATCGGAGCCGCCGACGCCAACCATGAGCGCGTCTTCGATCACACAGCCCAACGGCAACTCAATATCGGGCAAGCGCCACGTCACCGGCAGCGACGAACCGGCCAGGAAGGGGATGCCCAGGCGACGCGCATCGCTCAGCATTTCCCGTGCCTTGTCAAAGCTATAGGAGAGATGCTTGTCGTTGTAGATGGGCACCACGCGGCCATCCGCCTCGAAGACATGGACACATTCCTTGAAAAATTCGTAGCGCGGGTAGAGAATCTGCCCTTTTTCATTGCGCGCATACTCCCCATGTTCGGCGATAATCCAGATCGCATCCACCGCGAGCTTGTCGCCGCCACAGCGCAGTGCCTCGGCGATGGTCGGATAGACGGTAAAGCCAAATTCACGCGCTCGATCCACACTCTGGTCGGTGCCCGGCAGTTGATCGACGTAGAGCGCAACAATCTCCAGATTGGGCCGGTGCCAGCGCCCTTCTACGGGATAACCCACCAACAATCGATCACAGAAATGCTGGGCATGGGAAAGATAGCGATAGATCGAGGCAATCACCGCCACGCGCAGGGGTTTTACGCCGGTGCGCAATGCTTCGTTGCGATCGGGTGTCAGTGTTAGTTTGGGACCGGGTATGGGTACAAGATGCGCCCGCTCTTCGCGCCAGAAGGTCGATTCTACGGTCGGCTGGTAGGCAACCGCCAAGTGTGGTGTCTCGATGCGCGTCTGCCCCTGGTGTAAACTGTCTACGCCAGCTTCGGTCAAGCCGGTGGTCAACAGGGTGCGTTCCAACGGATAGGCGGCTTTGCCCGTGAGGAACATCTGCTCCATGTGATTGAACTGGGGCGAGAAGAAGTTAGCCAGCGTTGTGCGCGCCGGTGGCATGGGCAAATACATCTGGGTGGAAAAAGGCGCGGCCTGGCCAACCAGGTGCGCGGCAAAGTTGAAATCTTGCACCAACCCGTTGAGCAAAATCATGGTCGATTTGAGGCCGTCCACATGCTCGTATTGATAGACCACGGGATCTTTCACCAATTCGCGTATCTCATCGTAGGTGGGAAAGAGGTGATTGAAGCCGGCGCGGGCCGGGGTCAGCGTATGGCTGCGGCTTAAGGCACATTCAAAGAGTTCACGCGACCACGCGCCCTGCTGATGGGCTTCCCACACCTTGTCGCCGCGATAGGCTTGCAGCCACTTGACACCACTTTCGCCACCCGCCCGGCGCTCGACCATACATTGGATCGCTTCGAGGGCATGGAAATCATAGCTATCGACGCCACCGTAGCCCACACCCACTGCCTCGCGGATCTGCGCGCCCAAGGGCAGATCCAGCGACGGCGTGCGCCAGGTGACGGGCAGCGAGGAACCGGCCAAGAAAGCAAAATTCATCTCTTGGGAAATCTCATACATCTCCTTGGCCCAATCCCACTTCCAGGAAAGATGCTTGTCATTGAAAATCGGCACACTGCGCCCCGTGGTGCGGTAGACGCTCACAATCTGCTTAAAGAGTTCGTAGCGCGGATAGAGACGCTGGCCTTTCACATTCTTGGCATAGTCGCCATGCTCGCCGATCAACATCACGCCATCGACAGCCAGATCGGCGGTGCCCAATGTCAACGCGTCGGCAACGGTGGGGTAAATTTTCATGCTGGGGAAGCGCGCCGCCCGATCACGGCTCAGGTCGGTGTCGGGCGTTTGATCGACATAGAGCGCGACCAGATCCATAGGCGGCAGATGATGCTGGCTATCCCAGCCATAGCCTTCCAGAAAGCGGTCGAGGAAATGTTGCGAGTGGGCATACTTGTGGACGACGCTGCAAATGGCAGCAATTTTGGGTCGTTGGTTCATGAAAAGCCTCAGTTCTATTGCTGTGCGAATGGGTTGAAAAAGGCAGCATTGTTATGTCAGTTAGTTTTGTTGATAACTCAGCTAGCGTCTACCGCACGCGCCCATGATAGCGAGCGACAATCGCTTGGCCAGCGGGGCTCAGGGTAAAATCAATAAATTGTTGCAGCCAGCCGCGCGGGCGCATACGGCTTACTAGATAGAGGGGCTGGATCAAGGCATAGCTTTGCTCTTGAATACTTTGTAACGTGGGCAAACGACCTTCAATCGCCAACACACGGATCGACGGTAGGCTTTCTACGTCTGTACGCTGGCTATCTTGTGACAGCAGGGAAACCACGTAGGCGTGTGAAACATAGCCGATCGCCGGCACGTTTGCTGCGACATAGTCAACCACGTTGGCGTCGGTCGGCAACACAAGCGCCGTGAGGGAGACACGCTCGTCACCCATAATCTGTTCGTCAAATAGTTGGCGGCTGCCACCACCGTCTTCACGGCTGGTGAGCAATACCTCGGCGGGCAGACCCCCCACTTCTGCCCACTGCAAGATGCGGCCACTGTAGAGCGATTGCAATTGCACGAGGGTGAGATTTTCGACTGGATTGTCCTGATGCACGATCAGGGCAAGGCCATCCAGCCCAATCGGCGTACGCGTATACGAAGAGACACGTCTTGTTTGGAACAGGAGCCCTGGCACATTGGGTGAAACCAGCGTGCTGGCGGCCAGATCCACCTGACCGGCCAGCAGACGATCTTCACCCACGCTACTGCCATCGCCGGTCAATTCAAAAAGCACATGCGGGTAACGTTGGCGGAAAGCAACCGTCAAATCAGCGAGTACCGGTTGCATCGCCGTGGCACCGGCAATCCGAATCACGGTGGGTTTCGCGGCGACACCTTCCAGCGGTTGGCAGGCGACCAGCACAGTGCAGGCGAATCCAAGCAGCAGTGTCACTAGCGCTTTGTTTGCGGTGATAAGGCGCTCTGGCACGCAACATAACTGAATCAAGATCGAGTTCTTTCTACAGAGTTTTTCTACGGGTTCTTTTGGCTGATTGGAAAAGCAGGGGATTGACCGGCACCGCCCTGGGCTGAAGCCACAGGGCTACCTCAGCAACCGAGAGCCCGCTTCAGCGGGCGTTGCTCCCTAGCCCCACGCCTTTAGGCTGGGGTGAACGGCGATTTTCCCTTTTCTAGGGGGAGAAATCAGGATCGTGGCCGGGCCAAGTAACGTTCCCGTTGTTCATGGCGCACCGCCTGATTGGTAATCTGATAGCGCTGGAGAAAGGCGCTACGAAAATCGGCATAGGTTCCCGCTTGCAACGCCGCGCGGATCTGGCGCATCAATTCCATCATAAAGTATACATTATGAATGGTGCCAAAGCGCAAGGCACTGATCTCACCGGCCTTGTAGAGATGACGCAAATAGGCACGGCTAAAGGTGCGGCAGGTGTAACAGCCACAATCTTCCTGCAAGGGTCGCGGATCGGTGGCATATTGGGCGTTCTTAATATTGAGACGGCCATCGGGCGTCAACAAGGCACCGTTGCGCGCAATGCGCGTGGGCAACACACAATCAAATAGATCCACGCCACGATAGACCGCCTCGACAATATCTTCGGGCGCGCCCACGCCCATCAGGTAGCGCGGTTTATCCGTGGGCAACAACGGACATGTGACATCCAAGGTGGCATACATTTCTGGCTTGGTTTCGCCCACCGCCAATCCGCCAATCGCATAGCCGGGGAAATCCAGGGTTTGTAAAAATTGGGCACTCGCTTGGCGTAGATCAGGAAAGATGCCGCCCTGCACAATGCCAAAGAGCGCTTGATCAGCACGCGTATGCGCCACTTTACAACGTTCGGCCCAGCGATGGGTGCGTTCTAGCGCCTGTTGATTGTAGGCATAATTCAATGGTTCCGCGCACTCGTCCAAGACCATGGCGATATCGGGCCCTAGCGCCTGCTCAATTTCCATAACCTTTTCGGGCGTAAAATAGTGGGCGCTGCCATCAATATGGCTACGAAAGGTCACGCCATTTTCATCGAGCTTGCGTTGATGGGCCAGACTAAACACCTGAAAGCCCCCCGAATCGGTGAGCATTGGCCCGTGCCAGCCCATAAACCCGTGGAGGCCACCCAATTTTTGAATCAACGCATGGCCCGGGCGCAGATAGAGATGATAGGTATTGGCAAGAATCAGTGCGCAGCCCGCTTCTTGCAGATCGCGCGGCTCCAATGTCTTGACATTGGCCAGTGTCCCTACCGGGGCAAAAGCGGGCATTTCAATTGGGCCGTGGGGGGTATGCAAGGTGCTCAGGCGTGCTGCACCATCCATTTTATGCAGGTCAAAGCGGAAAAAATTGGACATGACACCATCAAAACTTTTTGCCCGAATCAGGCGTACCAGTGATTCAGATCAGGATGAACGGAACAAGTGAAAAACGTGTATTAGAGCGCTTTTTGCCAGTACATATCCTGGGCCACAATCTCCGCCGCCCACCCAAAATGACCATCCGCCAAGTGATTGCCATCTGTGAGATAGAGATCCGAGGTGAGAATCGCATTGGCCAGGACAAACTGGAAAAACTTTGGCGCGGCGGTGTGGGATATCCGATCGAGCACCTGGGGCAACAGCCTCGCCCGGATCGCCCAGCGGTCGGGGTGATACATGCGGTAAAAGCTAAACGCGCCAGCCACATCGAGCAGATAATTGCCAAAGAGGGTAAAAGAGCCAAAATCAATAAGACCGGTGACACGATCAGCCCGATCATTCACCAACAGGTTGCCGGGAAAGAAATCGCCATGCACCAAGCTAATCGGTGCCGGCGGCCCAGCCCGAATCGCCGCGACAAGCGCGGCCGCGCGGCTGGAAAATTGGTGATCCAGCGTGTTAAAAACAGAACTTACACTGATTAATTTTTTCTCTAGCAGCGTCGCATAAAATGCTTCAAAGCGCGGTTGCGCAACCGCGCTTTGTCTGGACTCATCAAAGAGCAAATAGGTTTGCGGCTGATAGGACAACTTTATGCGGCTGAGACCACAGGCTGTATCCAGGTAGAGCGCTTCAGCTTGGGCTAGTGCGGCGTCATCTAATTTGGGCAGCATAGCTTCTAATGGCTCACCCGCCAGCCGTGTTTCGAGCACAACAACCAAGTTGTCGCGGCGCGTAACGTCCAAAATGCGCGGCAACCGGATCGCGCTGGCTTGCGCATCCACACTCGCATAGAGATCGCGCAGCGTTTCAAAATAGCGCAATCGTGCCGGATTTGCATAAAGCTTCAAAACTGTCGTATCATCTATTACATATACTTCAGCCTCTGACCCGATGGCCAAAGCGACCGTATGTGCAATCCCGAATTCGGCTAACACCCGACTTCGATCCACCGCTAGAATTGCTTGAGAATCTGCTCTGTTAATTTCCATTTGACCAGCGATTTCCCGAATCGTTTCTCTCGGCAAACCTGTTCTGCAACGACGACATTATCGTCCAATCATACCAGAAAATGGGGCAAACCCTGCAATGCACGCGCCGCTTGATGCGTGTGGTGGTGGTCATTGAATTTCTGTGCTACTTGGACTTGCGCTGGCAGCATCGCGCGATCTACACAGTTGTATACCGCAATCGCGCATAGATGATAATGCATTACCAGGGTAAATGGCTGTAAATTTTTATCATCTATGGCATTGCTCAATATAGCTACTTTTCACAACTGGTAGATAGATAACGATAGCGCGGCGCGTAATCATGGTAATGTAATAGTACACAGCGTAACCCTGCGCCACACTGGCGCCCAAATCAATCCAATCTTCGCCGGCAAAACGGTTTGCTGGCCCGTACGCCCTTAACGTACGCAATACTTTTGGTATCCTTGTTCATACAGGTGGTACCCAACCTGAAACAAAAATCTAACAGCGCAATCAACGGAACACGCTTGCAACTGCACAGCGTTACGTGTACGTTACACCATTACATTGCACCAGGCTATCCGATCAGTTGGATAGGATAAATCAAGAAAATAAGGATAGAGGATGATAGGCAATGCCTAGACAACGCAAATCTAAGTGGACAGCAGAGAAAATTATTAAGCAATTCAAATTAACCTGTAGCATACCCGATGTTCACCCCAAGCTCTACAGCTTTATCGAAGCGCTCATCAATGAGGAGTTTACGGCTGAGGACGATCCACTTGACCATGCAGCGCGCGAGATCGCGAATATTGCTATGGGCAAGCATGATTGGCATGGCAAGATGCATGAGCAGCGCCATTTCAGCGGGTTGAGCAAACTTGCCAATAAGTATATGGCAGAGGGTTGGAAATTGACGGAGATCGCCAATGGGGATGGGTATAGCACCTATCTACTGGCGAAAACAGGCAGTCAGAAAGCGCTCAGCATGTCAAAAAGACAAGCCAAATCCAGCGCATGAATGGCCTGATAGAGGTCAGTTCACTTTCCAATAATACCCGATAGCGGAATCAGCCCGGTGACAAGCGCGCCTCTCGCGGCATGCAACCGCGGCGATTGAATTTCAATCGAGCCGGAAAGCATGGCGGCGCGTTCGTGCATATTTAACAAGCCGAAACTACCCCGCTCTTCATAATTTCCAGAAATCAGATCCGAATCAAAACCAACGCCGTCATCTTCGACATCAAAACGCAGATGCTCGGCATTTGTACTGATTCTGACCCAAATGTTGTGGGCACGGGCATGTTTACGAATGTTGTTGATCGCCTCTTGGATGATGCTAAAAATAATACTTGCCCCTTGCATAGAGAGTTCAAAACTCAGGGGGGATGCATCCAGATGAATATGGCAATCCATTGACGCTTGTAGTTGCCGATGATAGGCATGCAACGCGGGCACCAACCCCCGGCTTTCCAAAATGATCGGACGCAGCTCAAAAAGCAGCGTACGTACTTCGCGGTTTGCTTGCTTTGCATGATCTTCAATGCGCTGTAGCTCTGCGGCAACTTTGTCAATTTTGCCTTTGCTCAACAGTTGCTGCGCTAGATCCAATTGCATAATAATCAGACTCAACATCTGTGCTGTATTGTCATGCAGCTCGCGGCCCAGTTGGTTACGCACTTCTTCTTGTGCTTTAATAATTCGTTCTTGTTCTTGACGCAAATTTTCATAAAGCTGGGCGTTTTCCAGCGCGATCGCAATCTGCTGCCCCATGGTGGTAAGCCAGTCGGCATCCGCGGTGGTAAAGCCTTCTTCACCCTCTTTATTCAATACTTCCAATACACCAACCGTACGATCGTGCATCCGCAATGGCACACAAACAATGTTGCGCGTGGAGAAGCCAGTTTGCGCATCCATATCCGGATCAAACAGATTACTTTTTTTTGTATTGTTAACAATTAATGGCTGGCCGTGCATGGCGACCCAGCCCACCACCCCCTGGGTAATCGGAATGCGCTTTTCCTCTAGGGCGTGTGCCGCAGTGCCCTTCGCCACCATAAAGACTAATTCACTTTGCTTGGTATCAATGCTAAATAGGGTGGCAGCTTGCGCCTGCAAGATCGAAGCAGCAAGTTCTGTGGTCTGGTGAAATACAGTCTTCAGATCAAGCGTGCTAGTAATGGCCTGCGAAATCTGATATAAGAGATGGGCCTGTTCCAGTTGTTCGCGTGTTGCGTGCAACGCTTGCGAACGCAGCCCATTGAGTGCAAAAAAGCGAATCACTGCCAAGAGTTGCTCTTCATCTAGCGCAGTTGGCCGATCTTCACTGGCAAAAACAAACGTAAGGGTGCCGCGAATGACCTGCTCAACCAAAATATAGACATGGAGCGCTTGATCATTAGTAGAATCATTGCCATCAAGCACGGACCAATGCAGCGGCGGCAGTGTGAGTGAATTTAAGGGAGAATTTTCCCAAATTTCAAGATATGTAACCATACTAGGCGCTAATTCGCCCAGCCGGATCACATTGGAAATCACCAAAGCATCTGTGTCAAAGAGGCGAAGGCTTACTGCCTTTGGCGTAAGTGCGGCATAAAACAACGCAGTACCACGTTGCCAATATTCTTCCAAACGATACTCATCCAAAAGTTGATTCAGTTGTGCCAGCTCTGCAAAAAGCATAGATGAAAGCGTTGCCACTGGTTGCCTCTCTATACCGATAACGGCAAGTAGGTTCGTTCAAACGGATCTATTCTGTAATTATTACGACAACGTTAAATTTCATCACCTGCTGCTCTGAATGAATTCAGAGCCTGGAATAGGAAACGTGTTTAAACACGTTTGCCGTCGCAGGTGTTGAATCATTCAACACGAATTTAGCGTTGTCGTATTATACTATTATCTCATCTATATACAACTTACATAGTACTTACGAACACTATTGGATGCGGTAAACAAAGTGATTATCCCCTATAAAGGCAAATCACACTCTCATTTTTCGTGATCAGGGGATCATTGACAATGCCAATCATGCCTAGAAACGGATTACTGATCAGGAATGTTCCAACCCAGAAAGTGCTAATAAAAATACGTCATGTGGCTTAGCACCACATGACGTATTGATTTTCCTATCCTCTAGTCTGTAACCTGCAGAGCAATATCGAAGCTATGCAGCGTCAGCGAAGAGCACTTCCTCATCACTATCGTTGACAAAAGCCGGAGCGGCACTTTTATCCGAAGCGGCACTATGCGCAAAGTTGATTGACAAACCAGCATTGTTGCGAATTTTACCTTCAATTTCGGTAGCGAGTTGAGCATTCTCTTCCAAGAAAGCTTTCGCATTCTCGCGCCCCTGACCCAGCCGGATTTCGCCGTAGTTATAGAAACTACCGCGCTTCATAATGATATCGAGCGAAACACCCAGGTCAACCAAGTCACCCATGGTGCTAATGCCCTCATTGTACATAATATCGAACTCGGCCACCTTAAAGGGCGGCGCGACTTTGTTCTTGCGAATGGTGATGCGGGTACGATTACCTACGACATCGGTGCCCTGTTTAATCGACTCAATCCGGCGAATATCCATGCGCACGCTGGCATAAAACTTGAGCGCCATACCGCCCGTGGTTGTTTCAGGGTTGCCAAACATGATGCCGATCTTCTGGCGTAATTGGTTGGTGAAGATCAAGCACGTCCCGCTCGATTTTACAGCACCCGTCAATTTACGTAGCGCTTGGCTCATGAGGCGGGCTTGCAACCCGACATGGCTATCGCCCATATCGCCTTCAATTTCAGCCCGTGGCACAAGCGCCGCCACACTATCCACCACAACCACATCAATCGCGCCAGAGCGCACAAGCGCTTCTGTAATCTCTAACGCTTGCTCACCGGTATCTGGCTGGCTTACATATAAATTATTGACATCGACGCCAATTTTGGCAGCATAGATCGGATCCAAAGCGTGCTCAACATCAATAAAGCCACAGATGCCGCCCCGCTTTTGCGCTTCGGCAATAATGTGTAGACAAACCGTTGTCTTGCCCGAACTTTCTGGCCCATAGATTTCCATGACGCGTCCACGCGGCACGCCACCAATGCCCAGGGCAATATCCAGACTCAAACTGCCTGTCGGAATGGTTTCGATGGTTAATTTTGTCGCTTCGCCCAACTTCATGACAATGCCTTCGCCAAATTTCTTATTCAAATTGGCGAGCGTCGTCTCTAGGGCTTTTCCTTTTCCACTCTGTTCCACTTGTTCTACTGCGGGCAAAGGCTTTGATGATTTGGCCATAATTTCCTCTCATTCTAGATTTGTTCAGGACAAAGGGGTAGAAATTATAGCCCTGAACCCCAACACGACAATCGAGCCGACAATGATTTGGACTGTGATTTTGACTGTGATTTGGACTATTTGGACGGCGCTCCACTGGAGCAACGATTGGCAATAGCAGATTCAATACAGTATAGCTCACATGTTCTGGATTTGTCAAGTTCTCCCGCGTGTCAGGTTGCATATAGAACCGGCTGTGATTCTTGTAACTAATTTTTTTCACCGCCAGCCAAAGACCTGTTATAATTTTATTAATCCTAATTCCTGCCCGATCAACCTTTCTAACCGTTTGCTTCATTAGAGGAATCGTGCAAAGACGAAAATTAAACCGAGCTTGGGAAACGTTGCGGGCGATGCCAATGCCAGCCATTGCTTCGGATCGCCTTGTCGATCTGCATAATGATTTAACCGATTATGACATAACCGTTGCCAAATTGATGCGGGAATTTTTGCGTGGCAATGCTGTTACGAAACATGACACACGCATTGATGTTGAATTAGAAGAATCATTACGGTCTTTCAAAACCGAATCACCCGCAGAAGTTGAATGTCGGCGTGAACTGTTGCGCTACAAACGTCGCATTGATGATGTGATTCGGGAATTGTTGCGTCTGCTTAGCCAGAATGGACAGAGTAAAACTATCCCGGACGAAATCGAAGATGATCTGGAGTAACAGAAAGGCCGTCGCACGGTGTGACGGCCTTTCTGTTGCATTTATGGATGTGGGTAGTGGTACGCCTTCACGGGGAAAGTGATCCCACAACATTGTTTGTAGCTAGACTGCCTCGCCCGTTAAATTGCGATAGGGACCCCGATTTTCTGGCGGAAAAAGCACGGCCACACGCTGCATAATTTGCTTGGCTAAGTGATCAAGCTGGTGGCGGCGTTCATTTTTCTGCAGATTGGGCTCAATTGTCAAAGGCCCAAAAGCTGGCCCAATGCGGATTGTTACGTTGGTGCGTCGAAATTTCATCAGATTGGGCAAGATTTTTCGGTGCCCAGTAAAGCAACGGGCAACAGCCTGGCTTGGCTCTGCAAGGCCAAATACGCGGTGCCTGGTTCAGGATGCGTGAGTTGCGCATCGAAGCGCGAAATAAAGCCGGATCGCGCTTCGATAATGGTTTCCCCGCGCGCCCGCCGTTCGGCAAAATTCGGGTCAATGCCACCTTCGGGGAAAATGGCGATGGCGCGCCCTTGTTTCAAGCGCGCAATGGCAGCACTCAGCGCCTTGCGATCCACTTGGCCGCGCCAGATCGGAATGCCATGAAAGGCGCGCATAAACATACGCACAAACCAAAAGCGCTGTGATTCACTGGCAACCATAAAGGCCGGTTGAAAAGGCAGGCTCAGCGTGAGCAGCGGTGCGTCGAACCAGCTAAAATGATTGGCAATCACAATCAATGGTCCGCTCTTTGGCACATTCTCTAGCCCATCAATGTGCAAATTGAGCAAGACACGACTGGCCATGCGGCCAAAGAGTAGCAAAGACCATCCCAAAATAAAATTTGAAATCCCCTTAACCGGCTGCATAGCCCTCCGATAGGCATTCGACTGCTGATAACTTTCTGTAGGATTTTTCTACAAGTTTTCTGTGCGATCAGCCAAGCAATCGCAACTATATATATTGCCACCGGTAGCCCATAAATGCAAATTTTCTGTCAATCATCACAATTGTAGGTCATGTTTGCACCATAACAAAGTCGTTCGGGTGTATTTCAAGTTGAGGGTGAATTTTAGAACGCGCGCGCAATGTGTGCCGGGGACGCGCGACAACCACACCGGTTTGGCAAACTGCACCCCGCGCGTCCCCGGCACACTTCCCAAAAATGCAATGCACCCAAGTCGTTCTATGCAAACCATTTAAAAGTCATACACATACGCTCGGTAATAGGCTCGATGCTGTGTATGACTTTTAAGGGTTTTATCTATTCGGCGGGCGTACAAGGCACGCCATTGACAGTAAAGCTGGTCGGCACAGCATTGGGGCCGCTGTAGGCAGCTTGGAAACCAAAACTGGTGCTGCCACCGGCGGCCACGGTGCCATTCCAACTGGCATTGGCCACTTGCACAGCTTGGCCGCTCTGGTTAACTGCGCCATTCCACAAATTGGTAATCTGCTGATTGCTAGCAAAGTTCCAAGCCGCGATCCAGCCATTCCACGGCACGTTGCCTAGGTTGCGCACAGTGACATCGCCGGTGAAGCCATCGTGCCACTGGTTTGACACCCGATAGAGCACCTGACAAGCCGCGCTACTGCTCGGTGTGGAGCTGGCGGTGGGCGAAATCGGCGTATGGGTCGGCGGGGATACGGTGTTGGTTGGCGCAGGCGTGGGTGTATAGGTCGGCGTATGGGCCGGCGTGTTGGTGGCAGTCGGCACGGGTGTATGGGTGGCGCTAGGCATCGCCGTATGCGTCGCCGTGGGCGATGGCGCAGCACCGTTACAAGCTACGCCATTGATCTGGAAAACTGTTGGCAGATCATTGGCACCGCTGTAACCGGCTTGAAAGCCAATGCGCGTGCTGCTGCCCGCCGCGACCGTGCCATTCCAACTGGCATTGGTCACTTGTACCATCTGTCCACTCTGATTGACATTACCGTTCCACAAATTGGTGATCTGCTGGTTGCCGCCAAAGATCCAGACCAAGGTCCACCCATTCCAGGCTGTGCTGCCCAGATTTTCCAACAGCACATCTGCCGTAAAGCCGTTGCCCCAGTCATTCTTCACATAGGTGACACGACAACTGCCGCTTGGGCCAGTCGTCAGGGTGGCAACAGGTGTGGGCGTTGCCGTCACCGGTGTGACGGGGGTATGGGTCGCCGTCGCCGGAGTGACAGGCGTGTTGGTGGCGGGCGTGGCGGGCGTATTCGTGGGCGATGGACTGTCATCGTTCCACAAGCGCTGGAGCAGCGTCACTTTATCTGTCCAGACGTTGGTCCAGTCATCTTGCAGAATCCCCCCCGTATCACCGCTATTGGCATTCCAAGACCAATAAAAGGTATTCCGAATGTCCTTGCTGATCAGATAATCGACAAACGCATCTTGCCAGATTTTGTCTTTGGCATTGCCACCATGCCCATAGCGACCACCAAATTCCCCGATCACAACAGAATACGTCGGGGAGAACTGACCAAAATGGCTCTCCCAAATGGTGGGCATATTGGCCGGAAATTCATTGATAGTAAAATATGGCTGATTATAGACATCTGGCCCATAGACATGCGGGCTGAGGACCAGCTTAGCGGCGGGCAGATTGATCGGCGCGCAGGCTTGTGGCTCCAAATTGCCACCCCACCAATGGCCAATATTGCCGCTACACGTTGCGCTTTCGCCAATGCCTTCGACAAAGATCAACAAATTGGGATTGGCCGCTAGCACCGCTGCACCGGCCCGCTCGGCAGCCTTGTTCCAATCGGTGCTGTTGTTATCACTGCCCCACGTGGCCGAACCATGCGGCTCATTCTTGAGGTCCAACGCAAAGAAGTGTGGCAAGTTGCTGTAGCGATTTGCCATAAAGACCAAATCCTCGATCCATTGTTGCTCGCTGTAGCTGCCGGTATACCACAATTCGGAGATGGCGTTACAATCGGGCCGATGATGATCCAGCAAGATGTACATGCCTTCGGCGTCCAGCCGCGCCAGGATCGTATCCAGAATTTGCAAACTATTCTTGCCTGCTAGATCAGGGTTTAGCGAGTAATTGATGCTAGAGACGCTGCTGCCCTGCAAGGTGGGAGGGCAGATCGGCACACGCACGGCGTTAAAGCCCAACCCCTTCATCTGCGCGATCATATCCTGCCAATTGCGCGCCCACAACCCATGCACCACATGATCAGGCACCTCGAAGCCGAACCAATTGACACCGCGCAATTGAATCGGATTATTCTGCGGATCATGGATCACGTTACCGGCGACAGTGTAGCCGCCGCTCTGCGCCAACACCGGCTGAACCAGGCCGGGCAGAGTGTACCCACTCACCGCGCCCAACAAAACCAAACAAACCAGACCCAATAGGGCATTAAGTGCTGATCGCCCCGTCAATTTACCGTTCCTTCGCTGCATACAAATTCTCCTACTCGATAAACCCCGTAAAAGTCATCGCAAGAGCAGTGGCTTTGCAGCGAAGTTTGTATGACGTTTACCTGGGTTGCCCATCAATGTTCCAACAATACCGTAGTATGTACAGCGGAAAGCGTCGGGGAATCCACCCTGGCTGTGCCTACGGCAAGCCTAGCACAGAACCTTTTTTTTGCCTAGATACAAATGATGCATTGTAGGTTTTTCGTAATCCCATAGTAGGCTGGGCGTCAACTTGCCACTTGTCATATACAAAAAGCGCGGTTGGCAGCCCTCACTTATTGTGCAGATTATCCGTTGTCTACCTGACTTCTTCTGTAGTAATTTATACTACTGTAGTGTGAAATTCAGACGTAACCAAATCTAGTGAATCACTACTAATTTCAACCTTGATCATCCATAATCCCAACTTTTTCTTATCATATTTGCGCAGAACATTTGCTAGGAGATAGCCGTGTGACAACCGTCTACTTGGCTGTAAACGGCACACTCATGCGTGGCTTGGCGTTGAACCCAAACCTGCTGCATGTCGGTGCCCAGTTTGTGCGCGAGGACAAAACCGATGCCGCCTATCGCCTATGGACTATCGGCGATAGGCATCCAGCCATGATGCGTTTTGCCCAAGGTGGCCGTGAAATCGCGCTAGAGATATGGGCATTGCCCGCCGCCGCCATTGCCACAATTCTGCAACAGGAGCCCGCCGGTCTTTGCATTGGCTTCATTACACTGGCCAATGGCGAAAATATGCTGGGCGTATTGGGCGAAGCCTACTTGTGTGAAAGCGGCCAAGAAATTACGCAGTGGGGTGGTTGGCGCGCCTATATGGCCAGCAAAAATGCCGCGACTGCGGAAAAATAAGCGGGAGAAACCCAATGAGTACTGAGCAAGCGCCGCTGCTGGAAACGCGCGGCCTGACCAAGCGTTTTGGAAATTTTGTCGCCAACCAGGGCATCGATCTGGCGATTTACGCCGGTGAAGTACATGCGATCCTGGGCGAAAATGGCGCGGGCAAGAGCACCCTAATGAAGTCGCTCTATGGCTTCCACCAACCCAGCGCCGGTGAAATTTGGCTACATGGCAAGCCCGTCACCATCGCCTCACCCCAAGCCGGTCGGCAATTGGGCATTGGCATGGTCTTTCAGAACTTCACTCTGGTCCCCGCCATGACCGCGCTCGAAAACATTGCGCTGTTCCTGCCGGACATGCGCAATCAACTGCACTATCCCACCATCGAAAAACGTGTGCAAGCGCTGGCCGATCGCTATGGGCTGGCAGTCGAGTTGCGCCGTCGCGTCGGCACACTGGCGATTGGCGAACGCCAGCGGCTCGAAATTCTCAAAGTTCTGTTGAGTGGTGCGCGCATCTTGATTTTCGACGAGCCCACCAGTGTCCTCGCCCCCCAAGAAGTCGAGGGCTTCTTCCAAGTGGTGCAGCGCTTGAAGGCGGATGGCTATGCCATTTTATTTATCACCCACAAATTACCCGAAGTCATGGCGATTGCCGACCGGATTACGGTGCTGCGCCAGGGCGCGGTTGCCGGCAAATTTATGATCGCCGAGGCGACGCCCGCCGCGATTATCCAGATGATGTTGGGCAAAGCACCGCCGCAGCCGGCGCGCCAAGAGGCGCTAAACAATGGCATAGATCGCCACAAGTTGGCCGAATTGCGCCAAGTCACCACGGCCCCGCAACAAGGCGGGGTGCGGCTTTCTGCAATCGACTTACATGTGTTGAGTGGCGAAATTGTCGGGGTGGCCGGTGTATCGGGCAATGGTCAACGCGAGGTAGGCGATGCGCTGTTGGGTCTGCTGCCACTGGCGGCCGGGGAACGCTGGATACTTGGGCAAGATGCAAGCGCTTGGTCCGCCGCGCGCATTCGTACCAGCAGCGTAGCCTGTATCCCCGAAGATGCGCTACAAATGGGCTCGATACGCGGCATGGATGTGGCCGAAAATATGATTCTGGGCGAGCAGCAGCACTATACCAAGCTGGGCGGCTTGGTCATG
The DNA here is from genome assembly GCA_034437715.1 of Caldilineaceae bacterium. Taxonomy (GTDB): domain Bacteria; phylum Chloroflexota; class Anaerolineae; order Caldilineales; family Caldilineaceae; genus JAHBVH01. The sequence continues at coordinate 20,774 of DAOTTR010000814.1, read as the reverse complement.
GATTGGCCCGGTGTGCGCTCCTCGGCCACGCGTGCGCTAGACACCGTCTTTGCCACCAAGGCCCCCCGCCTAGATGCGCTGGTGGAAACGCTTTCGGGTGGCAACTTGCAGCGGGTGGTGGTGGCGCGTGAAGTGGGTAGAAAGCCCCAGGTGTTGCTGGCCTACTATCCGGCGCGTGGCTTGGATGTGGCCAATGCCGAAGCGATGCGCCAACTTTTGCTACAGTGCCGCAGTAGCGGTGCGGGTGTTTTGCTCTTCTCCGAAGATATGGAAGAGTTGTTTGCGCTGAGTGATCGATTGATTGTACTTTTTCATGGTCAAATTGTTGGCAATTTGCGGCGTGATGAATTTGATGCCCACCGGGTGGGCCATCTCATGACAGGTGGGCAATAACTATGGCAACGCAAACAAGTGTCGTACTTCCGGGAAAAATCGACGCCAAGTGGCGCAGCACCTTGATCACGATTGGGCGACCCATCGTGCTCCTGCTGGCGGCGCTGTTCTTTTTTGGCCTACTACTCTTGCTCTTTGGCAAAGATCCCTTGCGCGCCTATAGCGATATCTTTCGCAACACGCTGGGCAGTCGCTATGGGCTTTCCGAAGTATTGGTCAAAATGATTCCTCTGTTGCTCTGTGCGCTGGCCGTTTTGCTGCCAGCCAGATTGGGGTTGGTCAACGTGGGCGGCGAAGGGCAAATCTACCTGGGTGCCTGGTTAGCCACCTGGGGGGCCCTGTCCCTGGGCGATCTACCTCGCCCACTGGCCTTGACCGCTGTAATTGTCCTGGGTTTTATTGGCGGTGGCTTGTGGGCAGCCATTCCCGCGTTTCTGCGGGCCAAAGGCTGGCTCAACGAGGTGATCTCTACGCTCCTGCTCAATTATGTCGCTATTCAATTTATCAACTATTTTATCTATGGCTCCTGGCGCGATCCAGAGAGCGCCAATTTTCCGCAAAGCGTTGAATTTGCCGATGCCTATCGCTTTCCCCAATTTGGCGGCACACGTGTCCATTTGGGCTTGATCTTGGGATTGGTGGCAGTTGTGTTGATCTTTCTCGTGCTGCGCTATACCCAATGGGGCTATGCCATGCGCGCGATTGGTGGCAACCCCGAGGCCGCGCTACGTCACGGCTTTCCGATTACGCGCTACCTCATTCTCAGCATGGTCGTCGCCGGTGGACTGGCTGGGTTGGCCGGCGTGGGCGAGATCCTGGCGATTCAGGGCCGATTGCGTCCCAGTTTTTCGCCAGGGTATGGCTATATTGGCTTTCTAATCAGTTGGTTGGCTGGACACAGTCCCTTTCAGGCCGTGGGTATGGCCATGCTGCTGGCGGTCATCGCGCTGGGCGGTGATACCTTACAGATCACGCAGAATGTGCCCTTTTCCACGGTGAATATTTTAATGGCGCTGATTCTATTCGTCGTGTTGGGCGATTTCATGCGCAGCAAAAAGGCATAACGCATTTTGCAGAAAAGCTTTCACTTCTACACAAGGAATCAGGAGGGCATGTGCTGAGTTTCATCATAGGGGTGTTGACTGGTGCGATTGGTGCGGGCACGTCTGTGCTCTACGCGGCGCTGGGCGAGGTGGTCAGCGAACGCGCCGGGGTGATCAACCTGGGCCGTCGAAGGTACCATGTTGATCGGCGCGTCAGTCGGCTTTGCCACCACCTACCAGACCGGTAATGTTTATCTGGGGCTGTTGGCAGCGATGGTAGCCGGCGGCTTGTTCAACCTGGTTTTTGCCTATTTGGTGATCACGCGCGGGGCCAATCAACTGGCCAGTGGCTTGATGATGGGCTTCCTGGGCATTGGCCTGAGCGCGCTGATCGGCAAACCGTTTGTCGGCCAATTCATCCAGGGCTTGCCCAAGTGGCCTGTGCCTTTTTTGGCGGACTTACCATTTTTCGGACGCGTGCTCTTTCGCCATGATCTGTTGATCTATCTGGTTGTGCCAATTGCCGCCTTGCTGGCCTGGCTGCTGACGCGCACGCGCTGGGGCTTATCGATCCGCACTGTGGGTGAAGACAAGACGGTGGCCTATGCTGCGGGCTTGCAACCCACTTGGCTGCAATATCAAGCAGTGTTTATTGGTGGCTTGCTGGCCGGGCTAGGCGGTGCCCATCTAGCGCTGGCATATACAGGCGTCTGGGCCGAACAAATGACCGCGGGCCGCGGCTTTATCGCCGTGGCGTTGGTCATTTTTGCGGCATGGAGTCCCGTGCGCGCGGTTTGGGGCGCGCTCTTGTTTGGGGGCTCGCTGGCCTTTCAATTGCAGTTGCAGGCACGCGGCGCGCCGATCTCGCCTTTTCTGCTAGATATGCTGCCCTATCTGCTGACGCTGGGTGTCCTACTGGCGCTGCGCAAGCGCCCTGGCTATACCATGCCCGCGGGACTGAGCACCGTCTTCGAGGGAATGCGTTCCTAACTCTTTATTTTACTCATCAGCCAAACATGGCACCAAGACCACGTTCGGCCAAGGGCATTGTTGCCAATCCATACCTTGCACAGATGAGCCATTTATTTTACCAAAGGAGACCATTTTGCGTATGAAAGTACAACGAATTTATGTGATGATTGTTGGTTTACTCTCGATCCTGCTGGTTGTGGCGGCGTGTGCCTCGCACGCGGCTGCGCCCGCAGCAGAGGCCCCGGCGGCTGGTGAAGCCGCGGGCGAAAAGATCATTGTCGGCGCGCTGCATGTTGGCTCGATGGCCGACGCTGGCTATAATCAAGCGCAACATGCCGGGCTGGTGGCCATGAGCGAAACACTGCCCAATGTTGAGTTGATCGAGGCCGAGAATATCCCCGAAAACGCCGACTCGGAGCGGGTAATGGAGAGCATGATTCAACAGGGGGCCAAGATCATTTTTCCGCAAAGTTTTGGCTATCTGGACCCGGCACTGAACATTGCCGAGAAATACCCCGATGTGATCTTTATGCACCCGGCCGGTTTCAAACTGGCAGACAATCTGGGCACCTATTGGGGCAACAACTTTGAGGCCATGTATCTGGCGGGCATTACGGCCGGTGCCGCTACCGAATCCAATCAGTTGGGCTTTATTACGGCCTTCCCGATTCCAAACATTTTAGCGTCGGTCAATGCTTTTCATTTGGGCGCGAAGTCGGTCAACCCCGATGTCACCACAACACTGGTCATCAATGGCGCGTGGGTAGATCCGGCCAAGGAAGCAGCCGCGACCAACGCCCTAGCCGATACAGGCGTCGATGTGGTCACGATGATCGTGGATTCGCCCATTACGATTGTCAAGACGGCCGAGGAACGCGGGATCAAGGTGATCGGCTTTCACTCGGATGCGCTGCAAGCCTTTGCGCCAGAGGGCTGGCTAACAGGTGTGGCCTACACCTGGGGACCACTCTTCACACGCATTGTCGAATCGGTTGAAGATGGCACCTGGAAGAGTGAACATATCCGTGGCGGCGTCGAGACCGATTATGTCACCATGGCAGCCTTTGGGCCATCGGTTACAGCGGAGACGCAAGCCTTGGTCGCCGATGCCGAAGCCAAGTTGGTCAGCGAGGAATTGCAAATTTTCAAAGGGCCAATTTCCGATAACGAAGGCACCGTGCGCATTGCCGAAGGGGAAACGGGCGGTATTGAATTGCTCGATACCACCGATTGGCTGGTCGAAGGCGTCATCGGCCAGACTGAGTAACATCTACAGGATGACAAGGTGACAAAATATCAGCTTGTCATCCGTCCTCCTATCAAACACAGAAGCATCTCATTATGCATATAACCATCCCTGCTGAACCCCATCCGGTGACGATCGACCCGGCTGCCACCGCGCTCATGATCATCGACATGCAAAAGGATTTTCTCTATCCTGCTGGCTTTGGCGCGTTGCTGGGCAATGATGTAACCCTGCTACAGCGTACGATTGAACCCATTCAGCAAATTCTCGCGCTGGCGCGTGCCCATGGCATGTTGATCATTCATACGCGCGAAGGCCATCTGCCCGACCTCAGCGACTGCCCACCGAACAAGTTGGATCGCTGGGCCGCGGGTACACGAATTGGCGATCCGGGCCCCATGGGACGCATCTTGATCCGCGGCGAAGAGGGCCACGGCATCATTGACGAATTAGCGCCGCTACCCACGGAAGTTGTCCTGGACAAACCGGGCAAAAGTTCATTTTATGCGACGGATCTGGAAGCAATTCTGCACGAACATGGCATTCTTAATCTGCTGGTCACGGGCGTGACGACAGATGTCTGTTGCAATGCAACGGTGATCGCGGCCAATGATCGAGGCTTTAATGCGATTGTCCTGGAAGATTGTGTTTCATCGTATAATTCGGCGCGCCACACAGCCACATTGGAGGCGATCAAGGCGCAAGGCGGCATCTTTGGCTGGGTGACCGATTCCGCAGCCGTGCAACAAAGTTGGCCCACCAGTTAGCTTCGCGAATGCGTTATAGGCAACAGAAAAAGCCCGAAGCGGATCGATGCGCTTCGGGCTTTTTCGTACCCGTGGTGTGTCAAGACTAAAGTGAACCAATCGTTACGCAACCGTTTTCGTAGGTCACGTTTGCAAGGTGACAATCTGCCCAAGTCCACAACTGCGCCTGCGCCAAGCCTTGCGCGATGATGCTTGTTCGGTTAAGAACCGGATGGTTTGCATGGAACGAGCCTGTCACGTTGCAAACGTGACCTACAACTATGCGGCGACAGGTGGCATAGATAGCGCGGCTAAGGCAACCAATAAGAGCGTAATGAGCAAGAGCTCGGACATGACGGACATCCTTCATCGTGTGACGTTCTGTCGATAAACTGTGTTGCCATCAGTATACCGTGCAAAACGGCGGCCATCTGTGTACGAAAGCAAGTGAAAATTGTGTTCTAGCACACAGGATTACACGGAGGAATCTATAAAGTTTTCTTCGTGGACCTTTATGAACTATTTATGCAACCGCACTTTGGAGTGGTAAGGCTAGCGTAAAGGTGCTGCCCTGACCAAGGCCGGCACTCTGGGCGGCCACTTGGCCGCCGTGGGCTTCGACCAGGGCGCGCACAATCGCTAGGCCAAGGCCTGCACCGCCAGCATCACGGTCGCGCGCTTGGTCGGTGCGATAGAAGCGATCAAAGAGATAGGGTTGATGTTCTGGATCAATGCCGTCGCCCGTATCCTGAATGGTGATGCGTGCTTGCTCACCGGTCGTCGTTAGGCAAACGCTGATCCGGCCAGTTGCCGGCGTATGGCGCAACGCATTAACCAGCAAATTCTGTACGACTTGGGTCATACGCGCCCGATCCACTTGCACAGCCACCGGCGCATCGGGCAGTTGCACCTGCAATTGCACTTCTTCGGCTTCGACAATCGGCGCGAAAATTGCCACCGCATCTTCGAGCAGCCAAACCAGATCGGTGTGTTGAAGCAACAACGGCAACTGGCGCGCTTCGGCTTGTGCCAGTTCATGCAGATCGTTCACCAAGCGATGCAAATGGCGCGTTTGGTCATAGAGACGGGCGACTTCCGCTTTATCCAGCGCATAGACATCGTCGAGAATCGCGCGCAGATTGCCCTGAAGCACGGTGAGCGGCGTGCGCAATTCATGGGCCACATCGGCCAGCAGATTTTGGCGCATGCGTTCGCTTTCTTCCAGTTGACCGACCATCTGATTAAAGGAGTGCGCCAACGCCACGATCTCTTCGCTGCCCTGGGGCGTCACACGATAGGTTAGATCGCCAGCGCCGATGGTTTCGGTGCCCTTGGCCAGCGCAACCAGTGGCGCGGTCATGCGCCGACTCATCCACACGCCAGCGCCGATGCCCACTACGCTGGCCGTAGCCACCACCAGCAGCAGCGAGCGCGCAATGCCCTCGGCCACCCGTGTGCGAAACTCTTGGCGCTGTGCCTCATTCGGCGGCGGCAGATCCGCGGACGGCATCGGTCGCAATAGAAAGCCAATCAGCAGGATCATCATCGCCGCGATCATAACAACACCGGCAAACACTAGGCTAAATTGCAGCCAGAGCCGATTTAGTCCTAGATGTTTCATAGCGCCTCCGCCATGCGATAGCCCACACCATAGACCGTCTGGATATAGGCCGGCTCTTTGGGATCGTCGCCCACTTTGCGGCGCAAGTTTTTGATGTGGGTATCCAACGAACGTTCGATGCTTTCGTAGCTATGGCCAAGCGCCTTTTCGATCAATTCGCTGCGTGTAAAAACATAGCCCGGATTTTGCATCAGCGTTTGCAACAAGCTGAATTCGGTGCGGGTCAGATCCAGCGGTTCGCCGTGCAATGTGGCATCATGGCGCGCCACATCCAACCGCAGATGCCCAACTTGGAGGACGGCGGCGGTTGCAGCGTCACCGCCACGCTGTTGGCGGCGCAACATGGCGCGGACGCGGGCCAATACTTCGCGCGGGTTGAAGGGCTTGGTAATATAGTCGTCGGCCCCCAGTTCCAAGCCGAGAATCTTGTCCGTATCTTCCACGCGCGCCGTCAGCATAATGATCGGGGTGTCGGCCAGCGTAGCATCGCCCCGAATCAAGCGCGTAATATCCCAGCCATCGCGATCAGGCAACATTAGATCCAGGACAAGCAGATCCGGTCGGTCGCGCCGCAGGATGTGCAAAGCCATCTCGCCGTTATGCGCGACCGCGACTTCATAGCCAGCTTGCTCTAGATAACTGCGCAAGAGGCGCGTAATTTCTTTATCATCATCAACGATCAAGATTCGCTCGTGTGGCATCTCTCTGTTATAGCCGCTTTCGCCAATCTGCGCAAGAATCATCTTTCTCTCCTCATCATTCCCCAAACACGCTGGGCACAGACCGCTGCATACGGTCGGCGTGTCAGTCTTCAGCTTACAATCCCCAGCTCACCACTTGTTCATTGCCAAAGTTGTACGTCAGCGGCACCGTTATCGGCAACGGCTGTTGATTGCTGCCATCGGCATTCATCACCCAAAGCTGCCAGGCACCGGCAGAATAGTTCGCGCCGCGGTTGCTGAGAAAGACAATGTGCTGGCCGTCGGGGCTCCAGGCGGGAGCCACATTGCTAGGTAGTTCATCGACTAGCGTGGTCACCGGTTGGGTCAGCGCCACAATCCCCGAACCATCGGGGTTGACGGCGAAAATTTCGCGGTGGTTACTTTGGCGGCCCACATAGACAATACGTCCGCCATTCGGTTGCCAGTCCGGATCCTCATAGGCGGGTCGGTAGGCATCGTGGGCCACAAGCTGCGTGGTGGCATCGGGTGCATCTGCGGTAATTTGTAGCCCAGCCGTTGATTGGTAGACAATCCCGGCTTCATTCCAATCCGCCGCCCGTGCTGATTCCAGGTTGGCGATATCGCGATAGTTGTCGCCGTGAATATCCACACGCGCCAAGTTCGATTCGTACACCTTGATCAACGGAAAAGTATCGACAGGAAAGTTGGGGTTTTGATCCAGCAACTCTTTGTCTGTCAGACAGAGACCACGCCCCACATCGCGACACTCTTTGTACTCATCGCCGCGCGTAAAGAGAATGTAGTTGCCCTCTGGGCTCCACTTAGGCGCGGCCAAGGTGCTGCGCCCCGAAAAAATCTGCCGTTCGTTGCTGCCGTCAATGTTGATCAGATAGATGCCATTTTCCCCCGCGGTGCGCACAAAAGCCACGGTTTGGCCGTCGGTGCTGATCGCCGGATCAAAGCCGCTGGTCAGTTGCCACAGCCGCCCAGCAGCTAGATCATAGGCATAGATAATGCCGCCCGGGCTGGATTGAAAGACAATTGTCCCGCTTAACCCCGTGGCGACGCTGGCTGTCCCCACCGTCTGCGCCCGTTGCGCGGCGATTTGCGAAGTGACGACTTGTGACATCGATTCTGGCGCTGCGGTTGCGACGACGGCCTGGGTAGTGACGGTTTGGGTTGCCACGATTTGGGTTGCGGCAGGCTGTGTCACGGTGTCCGCGCTTTGCATGGCCGCTGTTGCCGCTAGCGGCGCACCCTCTGCGACCACAGCAGGTGCGGCACTGGTTTCGTCGGAGACAGGCAGATCCGCGATTGGGCTGCTCAGGCGTAGATAGTCGGCAACCACCCACCCAAAGCCCCCATCAGTGTCTTGCAGGGCGATCTGTACCCAATCACTGGCAGCATTGCGCGCTAGCACAGTCACTTCATCACCCGCACTGGCTTTGCCCACAATGCCGTAGCGCGTACCAGGGCCAGAACGAATGTTGAGCCGTGAGCCGCTCACCGTCACGGTGCCCAGCATAGCAGCATCGCTCTCCACCGCGACCGGGGCTGCGGCTGATTCTATAGCAGATTCTGTAGCAGATTCTGTCACCGTCTCGGCTATGCTCGCAGTCGTGGCGCTAACCACGGTTGTGGTGGCTGGCGTGGCAGCGGTGGGCAAGGGCAGGGTAGCTAATTTCTCTAGGCCAAAGGCAATCACCTGGCTGGTCGCAACCCAGCCGGTTGTATCGTCTGCACTGCTGGCATAGAGCCAAGTGCTGTCCTCGCTGCGACCCGTAGCCTGTAACAAGTTACTCGTCGCTAAGGTTTGCAGTGACGCGCCACCAGGCATATCGAGCAGCGTTGCGCCTGCCGTGCCTACGATCACAACCAGGCTCGGCGTTACCTGGGTCGTGGTGATGGCAAGCGCCGCCGCTGGTGCGCTTGCTGGTGATTGTTGAGGCGTTTGCTCAGTTGCTTGGTCTGTCACCGATTGTAGCGGGCGTACGGGGGCGGCTTGTTGATTCGTGACATTGCTTGCAGCATTGATTGTCACTGGCATAGTGGATTGGCTCGCCAAATCGTTTGCGTTTGCGCGGCGCAGCCATGCCCAACCCGCCACTCCGACAAGGATAATGACGATCAAGGCCACCGCGATCCATTGCCAGCGCGGCCGACTCACAGCACGATGCACCGCCGGTGTATCTACTGGGTTCGGTAAAGTTTGTTCTAGGAATGCCATAACACGTGCCTCTTCTATGTTTTGGGTGCAATCCACAGTTGATGCACCCGCGGTCTATGCTGAATTTCAAAAATCATCTTCTCTCCACTCTACTGGATAAATGTGGGAAAGTTCTGAAGAAATAGCAGAATTGTCATGGGGTTTGCAACTAAACGATTGCCTGTCCACCCTGGGCTGAAGCCACAGGGCTACGACAGCGCCCGATCAAGCGGGCATTGGTGGACGTTGATTCGCCACTGACTTGTTTGTGCCTAAATTCACTTTTGCAGAATCTTTCCACAGCATCTTAACAATTTCCAGAGATTTTGCTGCCACACTGAGTAGCAGGTCGGTCAAACGCAAGAATGACTAGACCTTATTCCGATTTAATTTTGTGCATGCGTAGGTGCGGTTACAAACCGCACAAAGCTCGTTGGACCCGGATTGTGCGGTTTGTAACCGCACCTACAAGAATCACCACACCCTGTTTTGTCGCTCAAAGAACAAATCGGAATAATCTCTACTATATATAACAACATATATCAATGTAGCAACACAAGCACAAACTAAAGGAAGCAACCATGATACAGAAAAAAAGTTGGAAAATAGTTTTTATCGTCATCTTCTTGATGGTACTGGCAACCGGCATCTGGGCGTGCAGCAGCACAGCGCAACCAACCAGTGCGCCAACCACTCAGGCACCTATAACCCTTGTAGCAACGGCTACACCAGCAACAACGCCAACGGATACGGTGGCTGTGCTGCCCATAACATCAACGACTGATACAGCCGTAAACGCCACGACAGCATCCACGGCAACAGTGGCAGCAAGCAAGGCTGAGGTGCGAGTCTTCACCATCGATCAAAGCCAATCCGAGGCGCGCTTTATTCTGGATGAAGAATTGCTGGGCGCACCCAAAATCGTTATCGGCACGACGCCACTGGTTAGTGGGGAGATCACAGTTGATCTGGCCGATCTAACCAAAACTACGCTCAGCACGATCCAAATTGATGCCAGCGATTTGACCACCGACAGCGACCGCCGCGATGGGGCCATGCAGCGCTTTGTCTTGCAGTCCAATTACTGAAGAATATCGCTATATTATTTTCACGCCAACCGCGATTGTGGGTGTACCCGGCACAGCAAGCGCAGGTGACACCATCGAACTTCAGATTACCGGCGACCTGACCATTAGTGGGGTTACCAAGCCGGTGACTTTTGCCACCACAGTGACCGTTGCGTCAGATAGTCAGATCAGCGGTTTGGCTACAGCACAGGTGTTGCGTTCCGACTACAATTTGACCATTCCCAGTGTGCCTAGTGTCGCCAACGTGACCGATGAAGTCCAACCCCAATTTCAGTTTATTGCCAACGCTTCGTAATATACCAAACGTCGATTTATCTAAAACAATAGTCACCTAACGAAAGGGATGAACTATGCAAAACCAAAATAGCAAAGCCAGTTCACTGGGCACCAATCAAGCAGACAATGATGATCTGCCGGTTGGCTGTATTCTAAGCCGGCGTGAGATCCTTGCCCTGTTTGGGGCCGCCAGCAGCGCGCTGTTCGTGGCCAGTTGTGTGCCAACCGCACAGCCTACCCTGAACACTGCGGCGGCAACCGCCATTGTGCTGGAAGGGCCGACGGTTGCCGCCGCCGCGACCGCAGAACTCGCCACCGTGGCCGCCGTCAATACGGCAACCTTGCCCAGTTGCGTCGTGCGCCCGGAACTGACCGAGGGGCCCTATTTTGTAGACGCGCAGCTTGATCGCGTAGATATCCGCGCGGATTCGAGTACCGGCACCGTCAGCGCGGGTGTGCCGCTGCAACTGACATTCAATGTCTCGGAAGTAAGTAACAGTAGCTGTAGCCCGCTGGCCGATGCCATGGTGGATGTCTGGCACTGCGATGCGTTGGGTGCCTATTCGGGCGTGACAGACAATAGCCAGGGCTTTGATACAGTCAACCAGAATTTCCTGCGCGGATATCAAATCACCGGTGCGAATGGTGTGGCCCAATTCACCACGATCTATCCGGGCTGGTATACGGGGCGCGCAGTCCACATTCACTTCAAGATTCGTCTCAATGCCGGCACAGAGCAGAGTTATGAGTTTACATCGCAATTCTTCTTTGATGATACGTTTTCCGATCAAGTCTTTACCCAGGAACCCTATGCCAGCAAGGGGCAACGCGACAGGCTGAACAGCCAAGACAACATTTACCAAAGTGGCGGCGATCAACTCCTGCTCACGCTCACCCAGAATGGCGAAGGTTACGCGGCCATCTTCGACATCGGGCTGGACTTGTCGGATACCAGCACAGGCCAAGCTGATGGCAACGGATCAGGTGGCCCTGGCCGCGGCCGTCCGCCTGGTGGATGATCGTTCCCGCCTATCGCACAAATCATAACAGGTACCCAATGGCCTCAGTAGATGCAACTTTTCTGCTGGGGCCATACTATTACTTTAACCATTGACATAAGGACTACCCATTACCCACAAGAAAGTGTGCCGGGGACGGCCAAAAAACATGCCGTAGCCGTGCCATGCTGCTGGGCCGTCCCCGGCACGCTACCCACCCCTGGGACAAAAGATGTGGGTAATCGTAAGAATTTATTGTGACGCGCTCGGCCTCTATTCAGATGTCCAGTCCGAAGGCACGGCAGGCAAGAAGTTTCTGCGCGGCTATCAAACCACAGATGCCACAGACACAATCGATTTGCCTGTGTAACCTTTATACCCATTGTGCGGGTAAGGCCAATCCAAAAAATAAACGATACGTGCTCGTACGTCTACTTTTTGTTTTTTGGATTGGCCTAACAAAAAAGGCCCTGACCGAAATCAGAGCCTGCTGCTAAATACGCGTATAGATTAAGGTTGTTCACCGCCGCGTGGCCCACCGCCTGGCGGGCCAAATTGCGAAGGTTGACTGTCTAGGAAGGAAGCAACGCTACCGACCACTTGATCGCCGACCTGCAATGCATCAGCTTGCACCACTGTCCATTCACCTTGCACCGCGCCTGGCGTTACAGCAACGGCGACCGTGTTTTCGCCGCGCACCACCATTACCACTTGTTGATCGCCCTGCGCTTGAATGGCATTGGTGGGCACCAACCAACCTTCGCTGGTGGCCTCGGTATCCTTGATCGTAGCGACGGCAGTCATGCCCGGTCGCACATTGGCCAGCTCATTATCGGTCAGCCGGATCGTGACTGGGTAGTAGACCACACCGGTTGAACTATCGCTCGACGGTGCAATGTAGGTGACTTCGCCCGTCAATGTTTTGCCAGAGATGGCATCAATTTCAATCACCGCCGGTTGACCAGTGCTAATTTGCGGCACATCCAATTCGGCGACATTGATGGTCAGTTGCAGTTGTGTGGTGTCTGCCAGCGTGACGATAGCCGTGCCTTCGCTGACCCGTTGTCCGATCTCGGCATCAATCGTCAAAACTGTGCCTGCACTCGGGGCAATCAATTGCGCTACAGCCAGGTTGGCATGGGCTTCCTCCAAATCGACCAGTACCTGCTCCATACTGATCTCGGCATCGCGCGCTTCGCTGTCGCTGGGGCCGCGTTTCAGATCGGCTAGCGCAGCCTCGGCATCGGCTACCTGGGCCTTGGCTGTGGCAATCTCGGCCTCGGTGGGTGAATTGAGCAGGTCATCCAACTGCGATTGGGCACTTTGCGCCGAGCTCACGGCCGATTGCACTTCCGAATTAGCCGCCGCCGCGATCGATTCTTCATAGGACGCCTTAGCGCTTTCATAATCAATCGTCGCATCTTGCAGCGCGGCGGCTTCGCCGGTCATCCCCACATCATTGCGCCAGGAGATCTTATCATAGGATCGCCGCGCTTCGGCCAGGGCGACTTCGGCTTTCTTCAGACTGGCGCTCAGTTGGGTCAATTCGGCTTGGCTGGGGCCGGCCTGCAACTCATTGTATTTGGACCAGGACGAAGAAACACTGCTGCGCGCCGCGGCAATCTCGGCGGCGCTGGGGCCAGCCAATACATCGGCCAGATTTTCTTGTGCTTCGGTCAGATTGGCCTCGGCGACGGCAAGTTCGGCATCGGTCGCGGCTTCGGTTAATTGCACCAGGGCATTGCCTTGTGCTTCGACAGCCAATTCTGCGCGTTTCAGCGCGCGCTCCAAGGCAACTGTATCCAGCGCCAGGAGTACGTCACCCGCGGCCACGGTATCGCCAACTTTGACGTTGACAGCATTGACCACGCCACTGACCTCTAGCGCAACAATCTGTTGATTGACCAGTTCAATATTGCCGGCCGCGCTCACCTCACTCAGGAGGGCACTGGCCGGTTGAATCGCCACGGTTGCCGGTGCAGCCGTTTCTGTTGTGCTGTTATTTGTATCTTGCGCATTCACCTGGGTGTTGTAGAAGAAGAAATAACCCACGCCACCCAACACGATGAGCATCGCAATGATGATAAACCAACGTTTCCCGATGTACATAATTTATTCCTTATTGTTCCTAAAAAGATCCTCAAATAAGCGCAAATGATTTCACGCGTACTACTCAAAGCGCAACGCATCAATTGGATCGAGTTTGGTGGCACGCCAGGCGGGATAGAGACCAAAGATAAAGCCACTGCCTGTGCTTACCCCCAATGCCATTGCCAATGCCCAATACTCGATCACAATCCCAAAGGGCATAAAGGACAACTGGCTCAAGCCAAACGCCAAGCCGTAGCTGATACCAATGCCGATTAGGCCACCAATCGCGCAGAGGACAAGCGCTTCGATCAAAAATTGCAACAAAATATCACTATTGTGCGCGCCCACCGCCTTGCGCAGCCCAATTTCGCGTGTGCGTTCGGTGACGGAAACCAACATGATGTTCATAATGCCAATGCCACCCACCAACAAGCTGATGCCGCCAATGCTGCCCAGCAGAATCGTGAGCGTGCCGGTCACTGTGCTGAGCGTTGCCAGCAGATCGGCTTGATTCGAGATCATAAAGTCGTTCTCATCATCGGTGCCAAGGCCATGACGCATACGTAGCACCTGCTCGATCCGCAGCGCCGCTGCATCCATGCCTTCTGCCGTGGCAACCTGGAGGCTGATCGTCGAAACCGAGTAACTCCCCCGGTAACGATCGGCGTTAAACAGACGCCCTTGCGCCACCTCAATCGGGGCATAGGTACGCGTGTCATTGCTGCCAAAGCCCGCTCCGCCACTTTCCTCCAAGACACCAACCACCTGAAAGGTGTTGTTATTGATGCGTACATTTTGACCAACTGCCGTGTCGGCACGGCCAAAGAGATCGGCGGCAACGGTATACCCAATCACCACCACACTCGTATTGTTTTCCACCTGTTCCGCAGTAAAAAATTCACCATATTCAATGTCCAAATCGGTGACAATGGCATAATCTGCCGTGGTGCCGATCACCTGATAGCTGCCATCTTGATCGCCACTGGTAAAGGTCGCACTCGAGGAGAATTGCGGCGCGACATAGACCAGATCTGGGAAAAGCGTTTTGTCGGCCAACGCCGTGGCATCGGCCATGGTCATGGTGGCGCTGCCGCCGCCGCCCCGGCTCGAACCAGAACTGATGGTCAATAAATTGATGCCACCACTTTGAATGCTTGCCGTAATATCAGCCGCGGCACCGCTACCAAAGCCGGTGGTTAATAACACAGCCGTGACGCCGATGATAATCCCCAACATGGTTAGGCCAGCGCGCATTTTGTGCGCCAGGATGCTATTGAGCGCCACACCGAAATATCTAAGCACTTTCATGGATCAGTTCCTCTGCGATTTCTATTGGCGATGATGCGGTCGCGCCACGATCCGCATTGCCATTTTCTGTGGGTAGCACGGATAGCGGCAGTTGATCAGCCACTACGGATTTAGGCGGGACACGGACCGTATCACTGATGACCTTGCCATCTTTCAGCGTAACAACCCGGTGTGCTTGATTGGCAATGTCCAGATCATGGGTCACCACGATCAGCGTCATGCCCTGGCTATGTAATTCCTCGAAAAGTGCCATCACTTCTTCGCCGGTTTTGGTATCGAGCGCGCCGGTCGGCTCATCGGCCAGCAAAATACTGGGCGCATTGACCAAGGCGCGCGCAATTGCCACCCGCTGTTGTTGACCGCCAGACAACTCATCGGGCTTGTGGTGGGTACGCTCGCCCAGCCCAACGCGCGTCAATGCCGTCATAGCCATTTTGCTCGCCTGCCCTGCCGCAACACCCGCGTAGAACAGGGGCAACTCCACTTGACGACGCGCCGTTGTGCGCGCCAACAGATTAAAGCGTTGAAAGACAAAGCCGATTTCTTTATTCCGCAGATCGGCCATCTGGTTCTCGCTGAGTTTGCTGGTCTCGACACCGCGGATGCGATAGCTGCCCGTGGTCGGCTTATCGAGCAAGCCGATCATGTTCATCAAGGTACTTTTGCCCGAACCACTGGTGCCAATAATCGCCACATATTCACCAGGGTTAATCATCAATGATACCCCTTGCAGGGCATGAACTTCGGTTTCGCCCATCTTGTAGACTTTGGCCAACTCGCTGATTTCAATTACAGGTGCATTGGGTACTGGCACCATTTCCTTTTTACTCATTCCTACGCTCCTCTGCCGCACTCGAATCGAAGTCGGTTCGCTTCACTGATTTTGGCTCATCTTGTGACTCAAATCTTTCAACCGACGACTCGACCGTGTCACAGTGATATTGTTACCCGATGTTCTTCAGTATAGCGGATAAATGTGGGGAAATTCTGAAGAGAGTTTGAAGGTGTCGTGGAGTTTGGCTTTAACTTTCTTGCTGTGTAACGATTCAGCCGATCTCGAAATTAACCTTCCCAGAAGGTGCATTCGCGATAACGTGCCGGGAACGCCGCCAGGATGGCGGCCACAATGCGCTACGCAATCGAACGGGTTTTGGAGGGGGCAAAAAGCGCATAGCGACCTTTGCCATGACTTTTGGCCAGATACATCGCCCTGTCGGCGTTGCGCAGCAGCACATCAGCCGAATCAATCCCTGGCTGATGCAGCGCGATCCCGATGCTACCGCGGATAATCAATTCGTGATCTTCAATCTGCAGCGGTTTGTCCAGCGATTGGATAATCCGTTCGGCCACTTTCACAGCGTCGGCGGTTGTGCGCAGTTGACCCAGCAAAATGGCAAATTCATCGCCGCCCAACCGCGCGACCAAATCACCCTTGCGCAGACAGCTTCGGATGCGCTGGCCGACCACAACCAGTAATTGATCGCCCACACTATGGCCGTAGCGATCGTTCACCCGTTTAAAACCGTCAAGATCGATGATGAAAACGGCAATCAGGTCGCCACTTTCACGGGCTGCCGCAAAGACCGTCCCTAGTTGTTCGTGAAAGAGCGTCCGATTCGCCACATTCGTCAGTGGATCGTGATAGGCAAGATGGCGCAGTTGCTCTTCAAAACGCTTACGCTCCCGAATATCGCGATAATTGGCAACAACGCCGCCAACATCCGGATCATGCAGGAGATTGGTCAATTTCGCTTCGATCCATAACCAGGAGCCGTCGGCGTGTAACATGCGCAGTTCCAGCGTGATCGGGCCATCCACAAAACAGGCATCGCCCTCCTGCAATAGATGCTCGCCATCAAGCGGATGGATGAAGTCCAAAATCCTTTGTTCCAGCCGCGCGTCAGGCTGGTAACCCAAGATTGGCAACAACGCGGGACTTTCATACAAAATCTTACCATTCGCCGTGAGCACTGTAATCACATCAGATGCATTTTGCACAAGCGAGCGAAAGCGCGCCTCGCTACGGCGCAATTCCTCGTTTAAGCGCAACGTGGCTTGCATCTCCTGGGCATTTTCGCGCAGCACAAGCATCTGCCGGATCATAACGAGCGAAGTCAACATGGTCGCGCCAATTGTCAACCAGGGAATTGACCCAACGTTGCTGACACGCACGGAGAATAGCACAACACTATAGCCCGCAATCACCGCCAGATAGGGCAAAAATTTATAGAGTAACTTCTCCCAAGGGTGTGGCTGTTTTGGGTGCGTCACCCCCTGTGTCACCGTCCAGAATTGCAGTTGCGCACCCAGGGCCATTATAAATTTGCTGCTGTCGGACAAAACAAAGATCCAATCATTAACGACATTTCCCGTCAATTCTTGTGCCGCGAGCAGCAGATCAGAAATGAGCATGACAATGCCACCAAGAATCAGCAGTTGGAAAGGCCACTGTGTCCGTGGGTCAGGCTGGCGGCGGGCCAAGATGCTGCCGCCAAAAATCAACATAATGTCCAAGGCTGGATATAACAGTGGCAAAAAAGCCATCAGGGCATCATCATGCAACTGGAGAAAAATCGGGTAAATGACAAAATACCAGGTAACCATCAACGTGCCGAGAAAGATGATTCCCAGATCTAGCCCAAAGCGGACGCGCGTCGACGGGGAGCGAAAGACCCGGGCATAGTAAAACAATGCCACCAGAATTGTGATATAGGTGAGGATGTATAACGGATCCACAAGCGCCAAAGAGGAGGGCGCGTCTTTGACCAGTGCCGAATAAAGCCGAATGGTGTCGCTGATCGCCGTGATCGAAAATCCCACGGCCAGCAGACGCCAGAAAACACGCGTTTCTGAATGGGCGAATTGGTGCGCCGCACGTAGCGATAAAGCGACTACGCCAAGATTGAGGATTGTCCCATAGCCAATGCACCAATAGTGACATTGATTGTTGGTTGCCCCATAGGCCAGGATTGTAAACAAGTGAAACAACAGCCCCACGCCCAGGATGACAAGCACCTGCACACCCCAGTCACTGCTTACCGTGGCAAAAGCATGGCGTAACAATTGTCTGAAAGGAAATTTACGCCCTTGCTTTCCCCAGTGCCATGCGCTTGCAGCGGAAGGGTCTGATACAGCAGCATCTGCTAATAGAAAGAAGGCTTTACAAAACTGGATCATTCTAGACGCCTGTTGCATAGTCTCTCTCTACCATTCACCCTAATAAGTTACACGCCCCAATAGCCCGCGAACGGCTTAGAAAAGCCGTAGATTTGCGCAGTAACATCGATTTTTGCACTGTTCAATCAGTTTAGCACTGCTTCACAGCCTATCAGCTTCTATTTAATTTCTCAATAGTCATTTGCTGGATTTCATAAAGCATTTGTAGAAGTTATCGAGGATTTAGGCTGTTACAAAAGCAGAAACATACACGCCACATTCCGGTTGGGTGTCCGCTGGATGGCGGCGCAATGCCGCGCCCCCTGTACCCCTGCAACCTCAATGATCCTATTTGTTTTGGGCAAAAGCTTTGAAAAAAGCTTTTGCGGAAAAGTCTACGCAAAGAGCGCGACCAGCGTTTGTTCATCGCCATGATTGCCAGCCTTTAAGATAATCTGGTAAAGCTGGCCATCGCTGGCCCGGCCTAGGGTCACAGGCATACCGGGCAGCACCTCCCATTGCACTTGTAACGCATGAATTCCCAATAATTTCAGCAGATAAATAGCTGTGTCGCCACCCACCAATAGCAATGTGCGCGGGCGATGGCGCTGAATCGCTTTGAAGGCAGCAGCAGAAAGCAGGGTAGCCGATTGGCGTGCCAATGCACCTTCCAACGCAATGTCTATATCCGGCCGCGCCAAATGGAGGACCAAACGCAGGATTAACCCTTCCTCCGGCAAATCGATGCCATCCTGCTGTCGCGGATCAATCTCATGAAGGCGTATATGCGCGTGCTGGCGCAATTGTGCGAGCTGCCGGTGCGCCATGCCACTGCCGCTACCCACCACAGCTAGCATGGGGTGTTCCACTTGGTATTGGGCAGCATAGTGGGCAGCGGGCAGCGGCGACAACCTCTCTGCCGCTTGTTGGACAAGCCCGGTGGCAATTACACCGATCAAGCCGGCACTGCCACAAAGGAGGGCATGGGGCAACGCCGCTTGGGTTGCCTGGTAGATCAGGGTTAGATCAGCTTCTGTCGTGGCATCTACGATCAATATCTGCGCGCCTTGCTGGTAACCGTCAGTCAAGGCCTGTGCCAAGGCTGTAACCCCAGAGCGCACGACGGCCAACCCAACCGTCGCCAGCGGCAGTGTTGTCTGTTGTTGGATCAACGAGGGCAAATGTACCGTCTGGGGAGCAGCTTGATCATAGACCAAATAGCCATCCACCAGACCACGCCCCTGGGCCGGAAAGGCAGGACTGATAACTGCACAAGGATGCGCGTCGTCCATGGCAACCGGCAAGGGCGCGACGGATAACAATCCCGCTAATTCTGCCCCAATGTTGCCGCGCAGAGTTGAATCAATTTTCTTGTAGCACAGACTCGCGGTGCCCTGCGCCCTGCCTTGTAGCGCATAGTATAAACGTTGGACGCATTCAGCAGCTTGGTCCGGTGCCAGATAGCGCGAATCCGATGACAAGGCAATGGCACCGTCAGGCAGCGTCCCCTCGGCCATTTCGATCAGGATGGTTGCTGGCAAACCCGCTTGTTTGCAGCGCGCCGCACAATCGGCCGCGCCCGTGATGTCATCGGCAAGAATGTACAAGGATGGAATAGATGTTGTCGTTGGCATAGAAAAAGTTTGCAAAAATCCTAATTAAATTGTAAGTTTTTACTTGCGCTTATCAGGCAGGGCAAGCTACACCTGATTGAATCCAAAAAGTGGGCGGATTTTACAGCGAACAGTGCGCCTACCTCCTGTATTCTTCCCGCTGAACGGTACTTATTCATTACTTATCCCAAGAAAGGTTGCGATGATGCATCCCCCCAAATGGCTGCTAGCGGTCATCACTAGCGTTGGAACAGCACTTTTATGCCTATTCATGCTGCACTTTCATGTTTTTGCTGATCAAACGCTATACCGACGAGCGCCAGAAAGGTACACTTTTTACGGGAGCAATGGGTTACTTTCTGCGCTGCTCGTGAATATAGCAGAACAGAACAGGCTAGTAAATCCCGGCGGAAATTTACCAACGGTTCCGAGCAGTAGTAAAACTGCCAAATTTCCGCCGTGGTATTTACGTCGTCATACCCAAGCCGTGATCACCATCACTCTCCAGGCCGCGCCAGCCAGTCGCCAAGATTTCCGCTTCCAGGGTGATCTTGGCGATTTTCGGTTGGATGGTGCTGCGCCAGACGACGGTGATGCCATCAACCAGCGCATCACCTTCACAGTGACCCCTGGCGTCTACCAAGTGACGGAAATGGTGCCAGCTACCTGGCATCTAAGCCAGATCAGTTGTACCCCCGCGGCGCAAGCGGTTGTCCAGTTGATGACAGGCCAGGCCACATTGACAGTAGCCGAAGGTGACCAGCTAGATTGCACATTTGGTAACCAACGCGGCGTGGTGATCCAGACCAGGAGTTATCATGATTTCGACGGCAGCCGCACCTATAGCCTGGGCGAACGCTACTTGAACGACCAAACAATGACCCTGTACAGGGATCAAAATATCGTAATGGGTACGCAGTTGACAAATCTCTATGGCAAGGCCAATTTTAACTATCTGCCAGCAGGTGACTATGCAATTTGCGAAATTGGGCATCAACCTTGGGTCAACAGCCAGCCCGGCCGCGTAGAGCCCGCGTATGGCGCCGCTTGTTACACCGTCACCCTTCAGCCCAGCGAGCAGACAACCGTTTGGTTTGGTAATCAACGCGTGGGGGATCCGCCGCCTGAACCGCTGTCAACTGTGCCACGAACGATTGCCGTTGTGCAGGGTGCCGATGTCGAACAGGACGACAGCGGCTATGATCAATGGGTGTTTATCGACGCCGACATGCAAAACGATGAGCGCCCACCGCTAGTTTTTCTGCCATTAGCCTTTGTTCACTAAGGCCATTTCAAAGAATCAAGTATGCAGTAGGGGCGGCTTGCAGCCGCCC
>DAOTTR010000813.1:0-12989 GCA_034437715.1 Caldilineaceae bacterium | reverse complement strand
CATCAATTTCATCGATAAAGATAATACAGGGTGAGCTTTTCTTGGCCTGTTCAAAGAGATCGCGCACGCGGCTCGCGCCCACGCCAACAAACATCTCGACAAATTCCGAACCGGAGCTGCTGAAGAAAGGTACGCCCGCTTCCCCGGCCACCGCCTTGGCCAACAGCGTCTTGCCCGTACCGGGAGAGCCGACCATCAACACACCTTTGGGAATGCGCGCGCCCAAGGCAGCAAATTTCTGGGGCTCTTTGAGAAATTCGACCACTTCTTCTAGCTCTTGCTTGGCTTCATCCGCCCCAGCGACATCATCAAAGGTGATCGTGGGACGGTCGGCATTGTCCAATTTGCGGGCACGGCTGCGGCCAAATTGCATAGCGCGATTCTGTCCGCCGCCACCGGCCTGCCGCATAATAAAAATGAAGAAGCCAAAGATCAAAATCATCGGCAACATCATAATCAACCAATTCAGGATAAAGGCGGTATTAGGTGCGCTCTCGATCTCAATTGGCAGATTTTCTAGCTTGGACTCATCGACTCCCAATGCTTGCAAGGTCACCAATAAACTTTCGTTGCCTTCTTTGCGCGTCCGGCGTTGTGTGTTATCGGCTTTCATGTCCAATGTGACAGCTTCACCCTGAACGACAATCTTTGCCACGCGATCTTCATTAATCAACTGCGCAACTTCATTCAACCCAATCACATCGCCCACTTCAGCCGATGTGCTGAAAAGAAAACGCGAAGCAAAAAGTGCGAGGACCACCAAGATAATCCAAAACCAGCCACGGTTAAAAAAGTTACCGCTCGGGCCTTTGCCATCAGGATCGCTGCTCGCCTTACGCTGTGGTTTAGGATTTTTTTCTGATGCCATCAAAATATTCCATTCTGCTAAACTTTGCGTTGTTTGAAAACAGCTATTCTACCGGCATATATAGAAATACCTTTTTCAAACAACGCAAATACAAAACTTATTGTCACAAGTTGCTCATCAGTTTATTGCAAAAAGCGCAGCTTGTCTGCAATCGAAATGCCTATTCGGTGGGTTGGCATGCGATGCACTGGCAGAAAATTCTCTGCCAGTTGGCGGGTTGGGCAAGAGGCTTCAAAAGGCTTATCACTAAAGCAAATCTGCAGGCAGCCACGCTTCTTCAGACAATCTGATAGTTCGCAGATTTCCTCAGTCAAAGCAACTTCTTCACTGAGAATTTCATCAACCGTAGCGTCATCAGACAATTTGCCCATATGATCAATAGTACTAACAAACTCTTCGCGGCGGAATTGTTTAAACGGTGTGGCATCGCCAATCCGTACACTGGCGCGCACCGCTTCGTGGACCTGGCGGAAAGCCTCGGCAACTCCCGCTTGGCTCATCATGCGCGAGTCTACCCACCGGATGAATTGCTCAAAATTATGTAGGCTATCACTTTCAATTTCGCTCAGA
This sequence comes from Caldilineaceae bacterium, assembly GCA_034437715.1. Lineage (GTDB taxonomy): Bacteria > Chloroflexota > Anaerolineae > Caldilineales > Caldilineaceae > JAHBVH01. The sequence goes on along the minus strand of DAOTTR010000813.1, from coordinate 11,551 downwards.
AGCTCTTCGAATTGGATCAATCCGAGGTTGAGTACCAAACAAATATAGGCCAAATAATCTTGGTTATCCGAGGTTAGGCTATGATAGCGCCCACGGTTAAAGAAAGTATAGTGTTTTTCAAAGGCAGTTTGATTAAACGCACCGCCCAAAACAGCATTCATGGTGCGGTAGAGACCTTCTAAGCGCGCCCGATCGATCACCGAATCATTGCGCCCTTTGGCGCCCAATGCCGTTTTATCAATATCCACAATGAGCAGGGTATGTTCGTCCAATGCGAAACCCTTTTCTCCCACCCACTGGATCCAATCACCGAGCGCAGACCAACGATTGGCATTATAGAGCAGATTTTCTTCATCAATCTCTACGGCTGGAGTTTGAGCTGAACGATCTGCCCCAATAAAACAAGCACCGCGCCACCCACTCAATTTGGCCAGATTTAGGTAGGCCTGTCCATCATTTAACAACGTATCGCCAATCAAGAGTACTTCGCGCAATGGAGCTGTGACATTGCGCAAACGTTGCGCCTCTTCAGCAATCCAAAGTGCAGCTTTGGCATAGTCAGGCTCAAATTTACGGGGAACGATATCACTTGACAAGCCCATACGGTACCCAGCCGATTTTAGCCCTGCCAACTTTTTCTCGAGCGGCTCTAAATTACGATAAATCACCATGTCGCCAAAGAAATCAGCCAACGTTGCGCGTCCGAAATTTTGCAACTTGATCGGCGGTTCAGCTTGTAAAAGCGTGGCTGTAGTTGATAAACTCATCTGGGTTCTCCTTATGAACGTCGCATTACTTCGGTTGCTACAAACACCAACCAACGCTCGAAAATTATTTCCGTATCGCGATTAAAGTAACACGCCTCACTACGATTCCTTTTTGGAAAATACCAACGTGATGCTGTGCTCACTGCCCAAAACTTTATTTCGTACTGGGCAACATGTTCTGGGCAACAGCGTCTTGGTAAATTCCTTACCTCATTCTATATATTGATTGTAGCAAGTCTAATCCTCGCTACACAATTTTAAAATTACGCGACCTTTGTCATATAGGATCTGTCCTGTACAGTGCCGATGGGCTGCCAGCAATTATCCCTCACAGCCCGGTGACACATAGACACGCGCGTACACGAAAGTCCAACCAACGTCCGCCAGCAAAGATGCACACCGAACATTGGGTACGTCGCCGCACGAACTGCCGCGACAGAAACACTGTGACATGAATTCCTTAAGCAAGTTCCAGGCCACGGGCAACGGCCATGCGTTCACTCCCCAAATAGCCTTGCGCAACTAGCAATTCAGCATTCAGCAGGCTACCACCGGCGGCACCACGGATTGTATTATGACCAAGCACCAAGAACTTGTAATCAAAGATCGGATCTGGGCGCAAACGACCAATAACCGTTGTCATGCCGGGCACATCACCCACCAAGCGATCCAGACGCGGCTGCGGTCGATCCTGACGATCGTCATAGAGGATCGGTGGCTGTGGCGCGCTGGGTAATCCCAACTGCTGGGGCAAGGGTGCATAGTCCTGCCAAGCTCGCAGGATATCGCCTTCGGTCGGCTTGTTCACAAACTCCAGGCTAATTGCTTCCAGATGCCCATTCCGGACCGGCACGCGATTACAATGCGCGCTAATCAAGATATCTGCATATTGTACACTGTCCCCCTGCAAGGTGCCAAGCAGTTTCTGCGGCTCTTTTTGTTCCATCTTACTTTCTTCGCCACCAATGTAGGGCACAACGTTATCGAGAATGTCCATACTGCTGACCCCTGGATAACCAGCCCCGCTTACAGCCTGCATGGTGACGACAAAGACGCGCTTAACGCCAAACGCACTATGCAAGGGATGCAATGCGCTCACCAGATGGGTTGTGCTACAGTTGGGATTGGTAATGATAAAGCCAGACCAGCCGCGTCGGCGCTTTTGCACCTCGATCAACCCCATGTGTTCTGGATTGACCTCTGGAATTAACAAAGGAACATCCGCATCATAGCGATGATTGCTCGAATTGCTACAGACAATGTAACCCGCGGCAGCAAAATCTTGTTCAATCGGGCCAGCAACCTCGGTGGGCAGGCCACCAAAGACAATTTCACACTCCACCCCTGGGGCACAGGGTTGCAAAATCACATCGCGCAGGTGGCTGGGCATGTCGCCACGCAAATTCCAGTGACAAGCGTCGGCATAGCGTTTGCCTTCGCTGCGTTCCGATGCGCACAGTGCGGTCAGTTCGAACCAGGGATGGCCTTGCAACATCTGCACAAAGCGTTGTCCCACCGCGCCGGTGGCACCCAACACGCCGACTTTAATCTTCTTCTCCATACGCTTTTCCATATCGTCGTCTCCATTTATAGAGAGAGACAGGTGATCCGTGCAATTAACCACCCAAATCACCTGCCTCTTTAGTTCGTATAAGCTAATTCGATTACATCGCTCAGAACGCCCGCCGCGGTTGCGTCAACCCCAGCGCCACGCCCCTGCACCACCAATGGATTGGGCGAATACCACCCGGTATGAAACTCCACCAGGTTGTCTGTGCCACTCAATCGACCCAGTGGGCTGCCAGCATCGACAAGGACAGAGCCGACGGTGCAGCGCTGATCGGCCACGGTGGCGGCATAGCGCAACACCTTGCCTGCGGCCTTGGCCTGCTGCACCTGCTGGCGAAATTGGGCATCTAACACTGGCAACGCAGCCAGAAACTCGACCACCGAAAGACGGCTCATCTCGCTAGGATAGAGGCCAGTCACCTGGACATCGGTCATATTCAGTTGCCAGCCCATGCCGCGCGCCAGAATCAAGGCTTTGCGCGCCACATCAATCCCGCCCAGGTCGTCGCGTGGATCAGGCTCTGTGTAGCCCAGCTTATGCGCCTCGCGCACAATTTCGCTAAACGACCGCTCGGCTTGTAGCCCCGTCATCACATAGCCCAAGGTGCCGGAAAAGGTGCCCGCGATCTTTGTCACCCCATCCCCACTCGTCACCAAGCGGTTCAGCGTACAGATAACCGGCAAACCGGCCCCGACCGTCGTTTCCCAGCGTGCTCGTCCCAGATGGCGTACCCGTCCTGTAGCACTGGGTGCGGTGGTGCCGGCGCTGGTAAGCCGGTCATACACCTCCTGTTCTACAGTGAGCGGTTTTTTATTCGCCATCACAATGCGATAACCGCGATCCAACGCCAGCAGTAATGGGGGCACAGTGGCTGCGCTTGCCGTACAATCGACGACAATCGCGCCCGCGCGCCCAGCAATATCCACAATCGCGGCTGGGTCATGTTGCGCGTCACCGAGCGGGTGTTGGGCAAATTTGCCACCATCCGCCTTATATTGCATCAATTCATTGACCTGGGTGTCGGTCAAGCCCTTGGTTTCGATGACCGCGCCATCACTGTCACAGAGCGCCAGCAATTGCAGTTGCAGGCCAAGGGTAGTGGCATGGAATTGGCGCTGTTCAACAATTTGCCGCACCAACGCACGGCCTACCCCGCCAACCCCAAACAGAATAACCGGAATGGTTCGCATTGTTTTTACTCAATTTGACAGGTTCGATTAGAAATATATCCAATAAAAAGGCGCAACCGGCTCTGAGTGGGTTGACAGCATCGCGCCCGGGGGGCACCCGTTTTAACGGATGGTTGGCGATGTCAATCCTCTGAATTTCTGACGAACCCAATAAAAAAACCCCAATAAAAACATCGTCAATCTTACAGAAGAGGCCAGTAGAACATCTCTTTCCCTGTACCCCGCTGCGGGTTAGGATTATACCATACTGCCATCAGAATTCATTATTCAGACCATTGCCCAACGCGTTATCGTCCGCTACCCGTTGTTTTAACTATGGTAAAGATGTGGCAACTACCTTCGACTGCGTTCGGCGCTGGGCTTGTCTAATTCAAAGAGGTCGTGGATGGCGCGGACGGCAGCGTTGGCGTCGGCATCGGCCACCACCAAGCTGACATTGGCTTCGCTCGACCCTTGCGCAATCGCGATCACATTAATGCGCTGATCACCCACTGCTTTGAAAATACCCGCGGCCAGCCCAGGCGTGCCACGCATAGCGCTGCCGACCACCGCCACAATCACAATTTTGCTATGATCAGCAATTTGATCAATATAACCCCGTTCGAGTTCGGTCTGAAACTCACTGTGCAGGGCCTCGGTCACAATCCCCGCCGCGGCATCGGGCACCACAAAGCAGATGCTCTGCTCGCTGCTGCTCTGGCTAATCATCAACACATTGGCATCGACGCGCGCCACACTGCCAAAGGTGCGCGCCGCAATCCCAGGCACGCCAATCATGCCCCGCCCCGCCACGGTGATCAGGCTGAGTTCGCGAATCGCGGTCACGGCTTTGACTGTGCCGGCAATGCTCAGATCGGCATGTTCGACAATGCGCGTGCCAGGGTGGCTTGGCTCAAAGGTGTTGAGCACACGCACAGGAATGCGCTTGGCAATCGCCGGTTTGACCGTCTTGGCATGGACCACCTTGGCCCCATAATAGGCCAACTCGGCCATCTCTTCATAGCTCAACTGATGCAGGCTGCGCGCATTGGGCACCACGCGCGGGTCCGCTGTAAGCACACCATTGACGTCGGTCCAGATCTCGATCTCATCCACATTCAACACCGCGCCAATAATCGCCGCCGAATAGTCCGAGCCGCCACGCCCCAATGTGGTCGGCACGCCCGTAACCGTCGCGCCGACAAAGCCCGTGATCACCGGCACAATGCCCTGCTCGATCAGGGGAATCAAGCGTTCGCGACAACGGGCTTCGGTCAGATCCATCAACGGCTCGGCCCCGCCATGAATCGCATCGGTCACTACGATCTCGGTGGCGTCGATATATTCAGCCGGGGTGCCGGTCGCACGCAAAACCGCGGCGAGAATCGGCGCGCTCAGGCGTTCGCCCAACCCGCTCACCACATCCAACCCGCGGTCGGTCAACTCGCCCAACACGGCAATGCTACTGCACAGACGGTCAAAATCGCGCAGGCGTGCATTGGTCAGTTCCGTCAGGTCAGCCCGTTCTTCGGCGCTGGGAATAAAGTGCTCAACCACCGCCAGGTGTTTGGCGCGCAACGTTTGCGCCGCTTCGTGGTGACTACGCTCATTGCCAGCGGCGGCCTGGGTAGCGGCGGCAATCAACAAATTGGTCACACCACTCATGGCGCTGGTCACCACGACAACGCCGTGGCGTGCCGCCTGGGCTTGGGTGGCAACTTTGCCTGCCACAATCTGGGCCGCCTGGGCAAATGCAGCGCTGTTGCCAACCGATGTGCCGCCAAATTTCATCACAATCATGGAATTTCTGCTCCTCTATTGAAGATAAATCAAAATTTTTGGCAATAAAAAACCCCTCTCATCGTCTGGCGATGAGAGGGGTTGTAGACCCTAATCGGCGGCTGTGGCTCAATCCTTTTGGGACAAACGACTCACAGTCTGCGCTCTCATCGCCCAGCATGTAGTAGTCATCGTAGTCCCAGTTGTCATCACAGAAGAGAAAGTATGGATTCGTTGCATGTGTGCTACGCTCTTTCCTGCTATCCTATGGGTACACGACTTTCCAACCAAATGCTATCGGCGGCATTGGCACCGCTGCTCGCACAGAAAATCTGTAGCAGATCCTGTAGCGAACCGGTTGCCGAGGCTTCAACGGGCCGTTCCCTCAGCCTCTCTAGATAAGAGTATGTTATTGCGGGCAAGTGTACCAGGAAGCAGGGAATTTTGTCAAAATTTGTGGACGGATTTGGCAAAGATCCGCAATGGCAATCCGTTGGTGGGCTTTTCGCCGAGAGTCGTAAGCTCTAAGGCGCTTTCAAAGAAATAAGTATCCAGCGCTTGCCAAACAAAATCATGCCTAGGGGCGGCTTGCAGCGAACGGGCGGCTGCAAGCCGCCCCTACTGGATACTTTAGGACAGTGAGTCAGTGGCTGTCTACTGTCCTACTGTCTCACTGGACTACCATTGGTCTATTTACGCCGTCGTGTACTAGCTTTTTAACACTACAGACGAGGTCAACGCTACGGATCTTGGCTAATGGGCAACCGATTTAACTGTTCTCGATAGAGCTGCCATTTGGGCATGAATTGATCCAGCAATGCAAAGAAACGAGCATTATGCGTTGGCTCTAATAAGTGGATCATCTCATGTACAACTACGTATTCAAGGCATTCCCGCGGCTTCTTGGCGAGCTCTGTATTGAGGCGAATGTTACCGGCGCGGTAATTACAACTTCCCCATTTGGTTTTCATCCGTTGCACAAAGAAGCGTGCGACTTTGACGCCCATGCGCGGCTCCCACTTAGCAACGAATGGTGGCACAGCCTGTTTGATCTGGTCACGATACCACGCCTCCATCACCGCCTGCTTCTTTACCTCATTGGTATCGGGTCGTACGCGCAGGCGTAACTGGCTATGTTGTAACTCAACTGCTGGCGTGCCATTGCTTTCGATCACTTCAAGCAAATAGCGTTTCCCCCAGACGTAATGGCTTTCGCGATCCAGATACTCGCGCGGAGCTTCGCGCGCCTGTCGCTGAAATCTCTTCTGTTGCTGCCTGATCCAGCCTAGCTTAGAAATCGCGAAGATGCGAATCGTATCGAGGTTTGTACGTGATGGAGCAGAAATCCGTACTCGGCCATCGGGAGGATAAACATTTAGGTGAATATTTTTGATATTTTTAAGGGTTACCTCCACCTTGAGTTCACCAAGATCGATCTGCGTGACCATCAGTATTCTTTCTATTTTTCAATGATGAGGAAGATACGTTCTACCTCGGCTACATCATTTAATATACCATATAAAGCACGTTTGATCACCTGTTCGCGGGCATGAACACCGCGCCAGTCGTCAGGCCGCACCTGCTTGACCGCTTCGTCAATCTGCAGCGCCCGCTTTAGTATCGGATCATCAGGCAGAATGTACTGACCGCGCTCTTCCATTATGCCCACAGGTTTTGCCACGGCCTGCTTCAAGTTATTGTAGAGTGCATGCAGCGCAGGACTTTGCTTTAGGATATCGGGCGTGTCATCTGCTTGTCCAGCTGCCACCTGCTTTGCCAGTTCAGCGATACGTTTCAGGTATTCCTCATACTCAAGCGCCTTTGACTTCCGCGCGGCGATGATCTCATCGAGCAGGGCCGACATCTTTTCGTAGTAGGCAGGATCGTTTAGTTGCTCTTTCAAAATGGTACTGCGGACGTTATTCTCGATCGTCTCGGCGATCGCAGTTTTGTTGCCGTTCAAGCCGCCTAGGCGGGCAGCAATCGCGTTAGCAAGGCCGGTATTCACGATCAGATCCAACAGCCCTAGATTGTCGAAGGGCGAAATCTTGCGCGGTTCATCGGCTTGGATATAGGTATCGATCAAATGGCGCATATCAGCCTCGTAGGCTTTCAGATCGAGCTTCTCATCCGCCGCATTACGGATAATCTCCCGCAGATTCAAGTAATGATCGATCTGCTGGCGGATGCGGGTAATCTCGGCACCCGTGTATCCAGCAGGTTCTAGTTCATCGGCAATGTTGGCATAGGCGCGCACCAATGCGACAGTCGCTTTGTAGAGCGCAGCGCGCTGCGGCTCACGTTCCTGCAAATCCGTAGGAATCTCCGTATTACCACAAAAATAATGGATCTGTTCCAACTCACCTTTGGGTGGCTCCACGGGTTCGCAGAGGAGGGCAAGAACTTCTAGCGCGTTGTCGAGTCGTTCGCGGCCTTTCTGCAGCCGATCCTGAATCATCACCGTTGGATCGGCACCGGCGGCACTATGATCCAGCTCGGAGGTGTAAACAGCGATGGCGTTCTCAACCTTTTTGAACAGATCCTTGTAGTCTACAATATAGCCGAAATCCTTGTCCTCACCGTCCAGCCGATTGGTACGAGAGATAGCCTGGAAAAGGCTATGGTCTTGCATAGACTTGTCGATATAGAGATAGGTACAGGGTGGCGCGTCGAAGCCGGTCAGCAACTTATCGACGACGACCAGCAGCTTCATATGCGCCGGCTCTTTGGTGAACAGGGTCTTGGCCCGTTCTTCGTAGGTCTCGGTTTTTGTCATGCCAGGCTTCGCTTCGACGTCTTGCAATAGCTCGGTGTAGGTGTTGTAGATGAACTGTTTGTCGGTTTCGGTGTTTGCGCCCGTCTCCTCCTTTGTAATGTCCTGTGTTTGCGGATTGTAGGAGGTTACCACAGCGCACTTCCCTTTGAATGGCGTCTTCTGGAAAGCGGCGAAATATTTGCATGCCTCATAGATGCTGGATGCAACCAGGATGGCATTGCCGCGGTCGTTGTTCAGGCGCGGTTTCACACTGAAATCGAAGATAATGTCGCTCACAACACGCTCCATGCGCGAGCGCGAACTGAGCACCATCTGCATGGTGCCCCACCGCTCTTTCAGTTCATGCTTCTGCCAGTCGTTGAGGCCGCGGGTCTTGGCCTCGAACCAGGCATCGATTTTGTCGACCGAACCAAGCCGCTGGTCGATATCGCGCGCCTCATAGACGAGGTCCAGCACGACTTCGTCCTCGACTGCCTCACTGAACTTGTAGGTATGGATGTAGCCGCCAAAGACTTCGAAACTGGTCTGCTTATCCTGTTTGAGCAGTGGTGTGCCAGTGAAGCCGATAAAGACGGCGTTGGGCATCATGGCCTTCATCACGCGGTGCAATTTACCGCTCTGCGTCCGGTGACACTCATCGACAAAGACGAAGATCTCGCCCACGGTTGGGCTGGGTTGGGCCGCCAGATCTTTGATAAAAGAATCGAAGTCGCCAACATCCTTCCGGCCAAACTTGTGCACCAGCGAGCAGAGCAGGCGCGGTTTGGCCTGACCCAGTTGGCGCATCAGATCAAGCCCACTATTGGTGCGCTTGATCGGCTCACCCACCTCGCGAAAGACGCGCTCGATCTGTTTATCCAATTCATCACGGTCGGTAATGATGGCGACGCGCGCGTTGGGGTTGTTCTCCAGAATCCACTTTGCCAGGAGCACCATCACAATGCTTTTGCCGCTGCCCTGCGTATGCCAGAGAATCCCGCCTCTTTGGTCGCGCACATGCTGCTGCGCGGCCTTGATGCCAAAATATTGATGCACACGCGGCAGTTTTTTGGTACCGCCGTCAAAGAGAATAAAGTCGTGCATCAGTTCAATGATACGCGCTTTGTTGCACAGTTTGAGCAGATATTTGTCCAGCTTGAAGCGGCTGTTGTCCAGATCGTCTTCTTTCCACTTGAGAAAATATTTTTCCGCTGTGCCAATCGTGCCATATTGCAAGCCCGCCGAGTCGTTACCGGCAAAGATAAATTGTACGGTGCTGAAAAACCAGGCGTTGAACTCGGGCTGCTGGTTCGAAAGACTTTGGCTGATACCGTCCCCAAGCGAGACGCGGCTATTCTTCAGTTCCAGTACCCCAATCGCGATACCATTGACATAGAGCACAATGTCTGGCCGCCGCACGAGCTTGCCCCGTAGGGTAACCTCCTCGGCAATGGCGAAATCATTCTTTTCCGGCTGCTGCCAATTGATCAGATGCACTGTTTCGGTAGGCGTACCGGCCTCTAACTTTACCGGCACGCCATAGCGTAACAGGGCATACACAGCTTGGTTGTTGCCATAGAGACCGCGACTGGGGTTGTCCGCCTCGGTGCGCAGTTGGTAGATCGCGCGACTGATATGGGCTGGCGTATAGCCAACCTTGGTCAGATAAGCCGTGAGTAGCTTTTCCTCGATATTGCTATTGCCCGCGCGATCTTGCCAGTCGCCAAGGTAGCGATAGCCCAGTTCCTCGCGGAAGAGCGCAATCACACGTTTTTGGGTAAATCGTTCGGGGTTGCCGATGGGCATAGTCAGGATATCCTTTCGTTATCCAGTGTAGAGACGCAAGATTTTGCGTCTCTACATCACGGATTTTGCGTCTCTACATCACGGATTTTGTGTCTCTACATCACGGATTTTGCGTCTCTACGTCACGGTACATAAAATCGGTCAGCCGCCCATTTTTGCGGATTTTCGACAACATATTGGGCGATTCGTTCATATTCAGCCGCATCGCGGATAATATGGTCATGATAACGTGCCTGCCAGACAAACCCAATTTGATGTTGGCGCGCATATTTTGTTACACCAATTTTGAATCCGCGCATGATCGACGCCAGATTTTGCGACTGTGGCCCAAATTGATTTTTGGGTTGATTGGTACGCGGTTGTAGAGACGCAAAATTTTGCGTCTCTACGATGCCGCCATCGGCGATAACCGGCGGTTTGTCGATGATCACAATGCCATGTACATGGTTCGGCATAGCCACAAATTCACCCAACACCACAAATGGAAAATGGTCGGGAATGGCGTGCCAACAATCCCACGCAGCCTGCCCCAATCCGGTCAGGTTGACACAGCCATCCACCACCTCGCCAAAGGCATGGGCATGATCATGCGTACAAATGGTCACAAAATAGGCGGCATTGCTGCCATAATCCCAGGTTGCCAACCGTGCGCTAGCAATCCGATATTTTCCCTGATATTTGTCAGCGTTCATGGATATGCAACCCTGTTACGTATGATAGCAACCGTGATAACGGCGACGACGACGTAGAGACGCAAAATTTTGCGTCTCTACCAACCCACGGCGACCACGTTATTCATTGCGTCTGTCCGGCGATAACAATGCCCCTACCCTGTCCATGATGATAACGGTGACGACGTTGTAGAGACGCAAGATTTTGCGTCTCTACGCTGCAACCAACCGTCATGCATCACCCACCCATCGCATCCTGTCTATCATCGTGATCGTGTATGCATGGCGGCTATCGGGCGCAATGGTGGTGCCCAACGTGTCAATGGTGATAACGGTGGCGACGTTGTAGAGACGCAAAATTTTGCGTCTCTACGCTGCGACCAATCGTCATGCGCCACCCATCGAATCCTGCCTATCATCGTGATCGTGTATGCATGGCGGCTATCGGGCGCAATGGTGGTGCCCATTATATCAATGGTGATAACGGTGGCGACGTTGTAGAGACGCAAGATTTTGCGTCTCTACGATGCTACCAGGCGAATCCGGCCCGTCAACAATTCCTGCATCATGCCCTGTTTGATCTGGCGGGCTTTGGCTAGTTTGGTTTCCAGCACGGCGATGTCAGCGTCCATGTCGGAAAGAATGGTGGCAATGGCGTTTTGTTCGGCAGGTTGGGGAACCTTTAACTCAATTCGTTCAATGGTTCGTGCATTCAGACTTGGAACACCAGAAGCTTCGCTATATTGCTTCCAGTCAATTAAACAAAACTGATAAAAAATATATTTAGCATTGTTCGTCCCATGAATTTCTGAATAGAAAAGAGTGTCCACTGTCCAAAAAGGTTGATCCATGTATTGAGGACGGTCAATTGTTCCCTTGCGTCCGATCATAACAGACGGTTTGTTGTAGAGGAATTGTATACTGCCCCCCAATGTCAAGACCACAAAGTGACAAAAATAAGGTGGAAGGGAAAATATGATAGAATCTATAGTACTTGGATGGAGGATAGAGCACTGCTGGAGAGCAACTTGAGC
>DAOTTR010000812.1:0-4748 GCA_034437715.1 Caldilineaceae bacterium | reverse complement strand
CCTTCAATGCCATCCACCGATGCGCCATGGGCCATGCGATATTTCTCAAAGTTGGGATGTTGAAAGTTGGCTTTGTGGCTACCAGGGATCACCATCGTGCCGCCGTCGCCTGGGCCGATATCGGTCAGGGCGAGGAGAATATTGACCTGTCCACAGTGAAAGCGGCCATTGTGATAGTGAAACTGGTTGCGCTTGGTGTGGGTGTGACCACCTGAATGCAAGCCAATCGCCTCGCCTGGGCCGCGGAAGTTGGCAAAGTTTTCATCAATAAAGAGGGGGCCGTGGCTGTAATCGAAGGTGCCTTCGCCGCCCACAAAGGTTTTAATCTTCTCGATCCAAGAGGGATGATCGATCAGGCGCTCAAAGGGCGGGCCCGCTTCATAGATCTGCTGTAGATTGAGGCCGTCGGTGGTGCCAAACGAATGGACATGCACATTGCCCCACCATTCGCCCTGCTTCAGCGACGGAATCGTATCCAAGCAGGCATTGGCTTCCGCTACCTCTTGTTTGGTTAGGGCATTTTCCAAGATCAGATAGCCGCGCAGGTCAAAGAGATAGATTTCAAGATCCGTCGGTTTCATGGCACTCCTTTGCTAGATCATTTCGATAGGTAAAATTTATAGGTGTCGCCGATTGGGTGAGCGTGCCGCTTTGGCTTCGGCGCTGTATAGTTGATCGTAGCATTGATTCTGGAAAGCTGCAACCGGTACCTGAGCAGGACGGATACGAAAAGTCCCACCACATAGGAGCGAACGAAATAGCATATTTGGTGGGATAAGGGCGCATAGCGTACACTAGTACAGTTGGGCGTAGATACCACGGCAGTTAATCAGGCACGTTACTCGTGTACATCATGGTAAAAATAGGGTACCTTATTTACGCTGGGATCTACTAGCAGACTATAACGTAAGTTTTGAGGCGCTTTCAAATAAATAAGTATCCAGCGCTTGCCAAACAAAATCATGCGTAGGGGCGGCTTGCAGCCGCCCCGCGTTTGGCTCGCTGCGAACGGGCGGCTGCAAGCCGCCCCTACTAGATACTTATTTCTTTGAAATGGCCTAAAGTCTTTACTACGGTCTAACCCATCAAATCTGGCCGCACAGGGCAACAGGGCGATTACAGCAAACATATGATGAGTGAACGGCTTTACTACGCAGATTCCTATCAAACCGAATTTGCGGCGCACATTACCGCAGTGACGACGGTCAACGGGCGACCGGCGGTTGTGTTGGATCAAAGTACCTTTTATCCGACTTCGGGCGGCCAACCACACGACACGGGGTGGCTACGCGCGGGCGTGCTGGCCGATTGCCGCGTGGTTGATGTAACAGTTACGGAGCAAGGCGAGGTTCTGCACGTTTTGTCAGATGCACTTTCCCAAGAAGCGGTCGGACAAGTGGTGCATGGCGTCATCGATTGGGCGCGCCGCTATGATTATATGCAGCAACATGCTGGGCAACATTTGCTCTCGCAGGTGTTCTATCAGCGCTGCGGCTTTGAGACCGTCTCTGTCCACTTTGGCGACACAGAATCAACATTGGATCTAGAAACCGCCGATATTACGCCCGCGCAACTGGCGGAAGCAGAAACGTATGCAACCCAATTGATTTACGCCGCCTTGCCGATCAAAGCCTACTTTGTGCCCGACACAGAACTGCATACGATTGCCCTGCGCCGCCCACCCAAAGTGCGTGGTATGGTGCGCATTGTGGAGATTGCAGGGTTTGATTATTCGGCCTGTGGCGGCACCCATTGTCGCAGCACAGCCGAAATTGGGCCGGTCAAACTCACACGGGTTGAACGACGGCGCGGCCAAGTGCGGATCACCTTTCTGTGTGGTCAACGCGCCTGGCAGGATTATCGGGCCAAACATCAACTGATCACCGAAGCCGCCACCCTGTTCAGCACGGAGATCGCCCAGGTGCCGATCCTGATCGAACGCAATCTCAGCCAGATCAAGGAGTTACAGCGCCAGATCGACGATCTGCAAACCGAACTTTTGGGTTTCGAGGCGCTCCAACTGCTATCTACCGCTAGGGAGATCAGCGGCTATCGCCTGTTGCAACAGATGTTTACGGATAAAGATGTGGCCACGGTAAAGCGCTTGGCCAACCAATTACAGCAGCATGAACGTGTGCTTTGCCTGTTTGGCATCCTTCACGCGGGCAAAGCGACGCTGATCTTTGCGCGCGCGGCGGATGTGGCGGTGCATGTGGGTAATCTACTGGGCGATAGCTTGCGTGAAATTGGGGGGAAAGGGGGCGGCAAGGAAGACTTTGCCCAAGGCGGCGGCATTACAGCGCAGCAAGGGGCAGAAAGCCTGCTCGCCGCGGCCGATAAGGTCACAAAATTGCTGAGGTAGAAGCCATCAGGATAAACCATTCGTTTGGGGAAAAGCGTAGCGCAGGCTCCAGAAAGCGAGAAAAGCAATGGCATCAAAACCTTTGGTTGCGCTCGAATCAACGGTCATCACCCACGGGCTGCCCTATCCGCATAACTTGGCGCTGGCCAAAGAGGTGGAACAAATTGTGCGCGCCCACGGGGCAGAGGCGCGCACCGTGGGCATCATCACGGGTGAGCTGATCGCCGGGCTGAGCGAGGCGCAAATGACCCACTTGGCCCAGAGCAAACATGTGCGCAAAGTGAGCCGGCGCGATCTGCCGATTGTGGTAGCCCGTAAAGAAGATGGATCGACCACGGTAGCGACCACCATGTGGATCGCTTGGCGCGCGGGTATTCAAGTCTTTGCAACGGGCGGCATTGGCGGTGTCCACCGCGGCAATCTCTTTGATGTTAGCGCCGATCTGCAAGAGTTGGCACAAACACCGGTGATCGTTGTCTGTGCCGGGGCTAAAGCGATTTTGGATCTACCGGCCACCTTGGAATATTTGGAGACTTTTGGCGTGACAGTCGTTGGCTGGCAAAGTGACGAATTTCCCGCCTTCTACAGTCGCAGCAGTGGTCTGCCGGTCGATGTGCGCTGCGATAACGCCGCAGAAATTGTGGCGATCTGGCAGGCGAAACAACGCCTAGGGTTACCCGGCGGGCTATTGGTCACCGTGCCTGTGCCCGCACAGGATGAGATCCCAGCCGCCGCAATCGAGCCACTGATTGCACAAGCAGTGGCCGAGGCCGAGCAACAAAGGCTGCGCTCGGCGCAAGTCACGCCCTATCTCCTATCGCGCTTGGTGGAACTCAGTGGCGAACGTAGTTTGCACACGAATCTGGCGCTGCTCAAACAGAATGCCCAGATCGCTGCGCAGATTGCAGTGGCGTTGCAGCCCACTGTAACTGTAACCGAAATCCGGCGGGAGTAGGCTGCAATTGTAGCAATAATTGTAGTCACGTTGGCAACGTGACAGGCTCGTTCAATACGCATAGGCGGTTTGTAACTGCACAAGCATTATCGATACCTGCTGCTGAATGAATGCAGAGCCTGGGATAGAAAACGTGTTTAAACACCTTTGCCGTCGCAGGTGTTGAATTCATTCAACACGAATTTAACGTTGGCATACGATTCAGGTCAATCGCATTCCCGGCTGAATCGTTACGATTACAGTATAATAGTTTGTGTAGACACAAAAAACGCTCTGTCAGCGTTGCGCCAACAGAGCGTTTTCCTATGTAATTTTCACTAGGCCATGAGCGAGCCAGCGGGTTAGACAGTAACCGGCACGGGGCCTTCCAGCAGCTTTAGGAAATCCTGGCGATCCAATACTTCTTTCTCTAGCAATGCTTCCGCCACACGCGTCAGCTTGTCTTTCTGTTCAGTCAAGATAGCTTTCGCGCGCGCATGGGCAGAATAGACAATGCGCCGCACTTCCTGATCGATTTTGCGCGCCACATCTTCGCTATACGAACGCTGCTCGCCGATCTCCATGCCCATAAATGGATTGGCATCGGCCTGCTGCAACTGCATGGGGCCGATCAAGTCGCTCATGCCGAAACGCGTGACCATAGCTTTGGCCAACTTACTCACCCGCTCCAAATCTTCGGCAGCTTTGGTGGTGGGTTCGTCAAAGATAAGTTCTTCGGCAGCACGACCACCGAGCAGGGCGGCAATCGCATCTTCATACTCGGCGCGGCTCCGTAAGCGTTTTTCTTCTTCGGGCAATGACATCACATAGCCAAGCGATTGACCGCGACTAACTATCGTTAATTTTGCCACGCGGTCGGTATGTTCCAGCGCTTCAATGACCAAGGCACGGCCTGCTTCGTTATAGGCCACCACCCGGCGATCTTGGGGAGCCAACACCCGACTGCGCCGTGCCGGACCAGACATGACCCGTTCAATCGACTCGATCATCTCATCCATACTAATCGAGCGCTTGTTACGCCGCGCCGCCAAAATGGCCGCTTCGTTGATCAAATTTTCCAGGTCGGCACCGACCATACCTGGCGTCTGGGAAGCAATCATACCCAGATCAACATCCGGCGCGATGGGTTTACCGCGGGCATGCACCTTCAAAATTTCTTCGCGCCCACGGCGATCGGGGCGGTCAACAATCACTTTGCGATCAAAACGACCCGGGCGCATAAGGGCCGGGTCCAGAATATCGGGGCGATTGGTGGCGGCAATGATCACAATGTTCGTATCGGTATCAAAGCCGTCCATCTCCACCAGAATCTGGTTAAGTGTCTGTTCGCGTTCGTCATTGCCGCCCCCCATCCCCGCGCCACGGTGGCGGCCAACTGCATCAATTTCATCGATAAAGATGATACAGGGTGAGCTTTTCTTGGCCTGTTCA
>DAOTTR010000811.1:0-2606 GCA_034437715.1 Caldilineaceae bacterium | reverse complement strand
CCGCGATCCAGCAAGATGCCGTGGGATTTGTTGTTGTGAATGCGGTTGCCATAGATGACATTATCGGTGCAGCCGCGCGAGAGCACCAACCCGGTGTAGCCATTGTCGTGGATGTAGTTGTTGGCAATCGTAAAGCCATAGGAATAATCATGAGGGTCGAGGCCATAGAAATAGTGGCTGTAGAACTCGGAGCCGGTGATAACCAGCCCCACGGCCTGATAGCTATACATGCCGAAATAGTTGTGATGCACCTGGCTGTCGATAATACTGCCCTTGGGACCTGTCGCCGGATCGGTGGCCCCGGTTGGCAACAAGCGCCAGGAGAGACCGCTTGGTTCGCCTTTTCCATAACCGACGCGACTGTTCAATTCTTCGTAGCCCAGATGCATGATCTCGGCATTTTTAATATCCATACGCCCGCCATAGAGCGCAGCCAGATAGGCGCGGGTTTGCATAACTTCGTTGACAGTTACATAGGTTTGGTCATAATCGTTGACACCGGGCGAGTTATCCCACGAATAGACTTTGGCCCCATCAATGTTGATCCAACCGCCGCGCGCAATGATGGTCGTGGCGTCGTCGGGGCGACTGATCAAGCGTAGCTCTTCAACGCCACTGGCTGCTGTAATGTCCAGGCGCGCATTTTCCTGGATCACCAGGTTGACATCCAATTGCCAGACGCCATTGCCCAGCGCTTGCAGCGTTGGTGTGTAATTCTTGCTCTGCACCCAATCGAGCAGTTGCGGCAGCGTGATCGCTAACTTGGGCGCATTCGGGTGCGATGGATCGCCAACATAGGGGGCTTCTTCGGGAAAGGCGCGGTTGTAGGCCCAGCCAATCGTGATCGTGGGGCCATTGATCCCCGTGGTGCTATAGCGCAGATTGGGTAAGGCATTTTGCGCATAGAGCGGTCGCGCCGGTTGATCTACCTTCAGCAAAAAAAATGCCAGTAGGAGGATCGCCAGCAGACCGATCAATAATCCATGGCGCAGCTTAGACGTCAACGCGGCGCGCAACTGGGGTAGGTGCAAGGTACGGAGATACATGCGGTAACAGTTTACCTTTCAGATTATGTAACTATTCAGCCGGGATCGCCACCATTCTGGTGGCTTCCGTCACTGGCCGCCAGGGATGGCGGCGTTCCCGGCAGTAAAAACCTGTGCCTGAATAGTTACCAGATTATAACAAACAATAACGCTAGTACAGAGCGGCCTAAGTAAGACAGTAGTTCAGTAGGACAGTAAGTCAGTGGCTGTCTACTCTCCTACTGAACTACTGTCTCACTGGACTACCATTGGTCTATTTACGCCGTCGTGTACTATGCTTTTTGGGCCGTCCCCGGCACGCTCGCCCTCCCTGGTGCCCAAAGATCTGGGTAAAGGTTAGCCCTTACCAGGGGAGCGCCTCTGGGCGCGGGTGGGGTGAATCGTTACAAACAAACCTTAAAACCAGATCGGGTTTGACCACGCCCGGCGTCCCAACGCATCGCGCACGGTAACCCGGCAATAGGGACTATTCAGGCGACTAATGTCTAATTCCGCTTCGATGACATTAAAGCCGTTGAAGCGCGCGGCACGGCTGACCGCGCCCGTAACAAAGATCGACTCGACGGCTGAACAGCGGACATAGGCTTTTTTGCCGGGAATCACTTGTAGATCGTGGATCTGCGGGCCGGTGCTGGAATAGAAATGACCGGCTTTGAGCGCGGTCAGCAGCGCGTCGGGGGCCAGTTCTTCGGCTTTGACATGCACCCAGCCCAGCGCAAAATCGCGGCGGTAGGGGAGATTATGAAAATCATCGGCCGCGTGGGCAAAGTAGCGATAGCCGCGCCCCAACAGCACTTCGAGAAAATGCCAACTGTCGGCGCAGTCGTTTTCGTCAGCCGAGCCTGCATTATAGATTTCCACGCCATGCACGGGTCCAAGTGAACAGGCATCGGCCTCGGTTAGCACACAGCGGCTAGGATGCGCCATTGCCACGTACGCGCCAGCAGCCAAGGCGCGTTGGGCAATCTCTGGGCCACTTTCGCCCGCATGGGGTGGCGCAAAATCAAAGGGCAGGCCCACGGCCAAAATATGCCACATTTCGCCCATTTCGGCCAGACCGGTGTGCAACTCGGCCCCAATTAAGGTAGTAAAGTGTGCGTTGCGCAGGGACCGCGTATCGGTGATCGGGAATTTGAACTGCGCCATAAAATGTTCGGTGAGCGCCAGAAAGTCATAGCCTGCATCCTGGTAACTCTGGCAAACGGCTGCGGGTGTCAACGTGCCATCCGAGTTGGTGGAATGGGTGTGCAGGTTGCCTTTCCAAAAGCGCCCTGGCTGATCAAATGGTAGGTGCTTCATCTAACTATCCTTCTATGGTTACTGGGTAAATAGACAACCCCGCAATTTTACCAGAAGTCTGTTAACAGTGCTTTAAATGAAGCTGTCTGCGCGCTTTCGATATATCCATTATATGCAGCGCGATCACGTTGATTTTGCCTAATGGTAGAATCATCACACCAGCTTTGGGTGGGAAATGTTATGCTGGTACACAGATGAGCATGCAAGCGCGAACTGTTATGAGGATGACGAGGTTCTATTTATGAATGAAGCGTTACCAAC
>DAOTTR010000810.1:0-2136 GCA_034437715.1 Caldilineaceae bacterium | reverse complement strand
CACGATTAGAGCGGCTTGCCTGGATGACGCCACTGCGCTCTTTTCACTCGTGCAACAATTTGTTACCTCTTTTCAACCAGAGCACAGTGCTTTCGAGGCCAGCTTGAAAGCACTGCTGGCGGATGAAAACACCTGGTTGCAGGTTGCCGAAGTGCAGGGCGAATTGATTGGCTATTGCCTAGGTTTCGATCACTACACGTTCTATGCCAATGGAAGGGTCGCCTGGGTGGAAGAAATTATGGTGAAAGCGGAAATGCGCCGCCACGGCGTCGGCGAAAGCTTGATGAAAGCGTTTGAAACATGGGCCAAGGCGCGCGGGTCAAAGCTGGTTGCTTTGGCCACGCGGCGCGCGGCGGCCTTTTACACGGCCATTGGCTATGACGAATCGGCAACCTTTTTTCGTAAATTGCTATAGGTGAGGGAAAATGGGCCACGTTTTTGGCACGACAACTTGGCTATCGCGAGGGGTAACACAGGAGCATACTACCTGCTTTTTGGTAAGCTAGAAGTTATCAAAATATCTTCAGACAATTACCGAGGAATTCCACCATGCACTACGGCCTTAGCATTCCCAATTTTGGTGAGTACGGTGATCCGCGCATCCTGGCCGCGCTGGCCCACGAAACAGAGGAGGCAGGGTGGGATGGTTTCTTCGTCTGGGATCACCTCAATTTACCCTCACCGCTGCCCATGACCGACCCTTGGGTCGCGCTAACTGCCATCGCTTTGCGCACCCAACGCATCCGCCTGGGGCCGATGGTGACGCCCATTCCACGGCGGCGGCCCTGGAAATTGGCGCGCGAAACACTCTCGCTCGATCAAGTTTCCGCTGGGCGGTTAATCTTGGGCGTTGGGTTGGGCTATTTCCCCGGCGAGGAGTT
The DNA here is from genome assembly GCA_034437715.1 of Caldilineaceae bacterium. GTDB lineage: Bacteria > Chloroflexota > Anaerolineae > Caldilineales > Caldilineaceae > JAHBVH01. The sequence continues at coordinate 1,255 of DAOTTR010000810.1, read as the reverse complement.
TGCCGACTTTGGGGAAGAGCCAGACGCAAAAGTGCGGGCCGGCAAATTAGACGAAGGCTTGGCGATCCTGGCTGGTTTGTGGCGCAACGAGCCTTTTAGTTTTGCGGGTGAGCACTTTCAAATCCACAATGTCCACATGCAGCCCGCCCCCGTCCAACAGCCACGGATCCCCATTTGGGTGGCCAGCGTTTGGCCCAACAAGGCACCCTTTCGCCGCGCCGCCCACTGGGATGGCGTCTTTCCGATTGGGACGGATGCTACCCCGCTCTCACCCACGGCGATTCAGGCAGTTGTCGCCTATGTCAAAGCGCATAGGGAGAGCCATGAACTATTCGACGTGGTCTATAGCCACTGGACTTCCGGCGCAGATCAGGCCAAGGATGCGGCCCTGGTTGCCCCTTACCATGAGGCTGGCGTGACCTGGTGGTTGGAGTCACCGGAAAATCATACGCTGGCCGAAATGCAGCAGCGTATTCGCAAGGGGCCACCCAAGCTGTAGATAGCCCATTATAGTGCCTTCAATACGCTTTCAATCTGATCAAGGTGCACCGTTTCATGATCGACAATTCGCTGCGCATAGCTTAAAATTGTTTGCTCACGCCCCCTCACGGTTCCTGTAAACGTTGCCCCGCGCGACCACTCTTCGATTTTTAACATTTTCAACGCCTGCAAGAGATCTTGGTGCTGCTTGGCAAAGGCCGGCAACGAACTGTGAAATTCTTGCGCGTGGTAGTCCGTTTTCCGCATCCATGTGCGGGGAGAGACATAGCGCAATGTTGGCTGCTCTTGTGCGATCATGGCTAAAATACTTTTGCCCCAGACATCGGCACAGGCGCGCAAGTGAGCAAGAATATCATTCACCGACCAGGTATCTTGATCAAACTTGGCCTGCAAGCGTGCATTTTCAAGACCACCGGTCAGCGCGACCAGGCGCCGTGGGGTCTCTTCCAGCAGGGTGAGCAGATTGTCGATTTCGTCGGACCGGTCTTGCATGTCACTCCATCCTTTCCAAACAAAAAGGTAACGACTGCGCCTCTACGCCTGGGAGCGGCGGCGATTTGGCGCTGATGCTTGCGTTTTACGGCATCGTTGTATCCGGTGCATTCAGTTGAATGGCCATAAATACAGCGCCTTGTGGATCCTGAATCACGGACACAATGCCCACATCACCGGCGGTGAAGGGCGGGGTGATAATGTTAGCCCCCAATGCTTTGGCTTTGTCTGCCGTCGCCGCACAATCGGCGACGGCAAAATA
>DAOTTR010000809.1:0-17457 GCA_034437715.1 Caldilineaceae bacterium | reverse complement strand
TAGGTGCGGTTTGTAACCGCACAATCCGGGTCCAACCAGCTTTGTGCGGTTACAAACCGCACCTACAAGAATCACCACACCCTGTTTTGTCGCTCAAAGAACAAATCGGAATAATCTCTCATGTCCAAGCTTGATGTCCGTAAAGAAACCATTAACGCGATTCTGCGGCGGATCTCTGATCTCAATGATCAATCGCTGACGCAGCTCGCGCAATATATTAGCTATCTCAAGTGGCAAGAAGAGCTATGGAATAGCTTGCTCGATGAAGAAACGCTGCCTGGCCCGCATCAAGCGCTGCTCTGGCAGTTTGATTTTCTGGAAGCCTTTCCCGCGGCGCGCAAGGCGGCCACCCGTTCTGCCAAATTGATGGAGATCAAAGTCGCTATGGCTAATTGTGGCATGGTCCAGCAACTGGCGCTCTGGGAGCATCCACCCGTATTGGGCAGTGCCGTCTGCGAATATACAATCACCGTCCCCGCCGAAGTTGATGCCTTGCGCCTGCGCTTTGGCGTGGGCATTCGCGATGGTGCGTTGATGGAAGGGGATAATTTGTGCGCCTTTCGCCTCTATGTCAACGGTATGCGCATCTGGAGTACGACCAAACAGAGCAATGAGTGGGAGCGCTACCTGATTGACCTACCCAGCCTAGCGGGCCAGGAAGTAGTCATCCAATTTTTGACTGATGGCCTGGGCAACCCAAGCTGGAACTGGGCCGTCTGGGCCGAACCGACGCTGTTGGGCTACGGCGCGCGACCTGCGTGAAGGAGTGGGGATGACCGCCAAACTCATCGATATTGGTCAAGTTGTATTGAATGCTACTGTATTCAACTGCAAAAACGTACGGACGGCGAGTGTGAACGAAGCAGCTTTGTTAGATGCGGTTGAACGCCTCTTTGCAATTTTACAACAAAGACAGATCGCAATTGTTTTGGTTGGTGGGATTGCGATGCTTCAGTATGTTGAAGGGCGCAATACCCAAGATATCGATCTGATTATTGCCCTGTCAGCGCTTCAGCAATTGCCCGAGGTTGCAATTCACGCCCAGGACGAATTTTTTGCCCAGGGCAAGTTGGATGAATTGAAGATTGATTTTCTATTGACCCGCAATCGTCTTTTCCAGCATGTGCAGCAACATCACACGACGTTTCAAGAATTTGTTGGCCATACGATTCAATGCGCAACGGTAGAGGGTCTGTTATTACTCAAGCTGTACGCGCTGCCTTCGCTCTATCGCCAAGGCAATTTCGATCGCGTTGCCCTGTATGAAGGTGATATCATGATGTTGCTACATCGACATCAAGCTGCGAATCTGGAAGCACTGTTTGCGGAGTTAGCCAACCATCTCAATCCTTCTGATCTGGCTTTCTTGCGTGAAATTGTTGCTGAAATTCAGCAGCGGATTCGCCGCTTTGGCCGTAGTTTTTCGTGAGGAGCAAACCATGTCTTCCCAACACCTAGACTTAGTAAAATTCGATAATAGCAATCCCGAAGCGCGCTGTCCCTGTGTCTTGCTCGTCGATGTTTCTGGCTCGATGACCGGCGCGGCGATTGATGAACTCAACAAAGGATTGGTTGCGTTTCAACAGGAATTGCAACACGATGATCTGGCGGCGCTGCGCGTCGAGGTGGCTATTGTCAGCTTTGGCACCACTGTGCGTGTGGAACAAGACTTTGTTTCGGCCCACGAGTTTACGGCCCAACCGCTGCGCACCGGCGGCAACACGCCCATGGGTGGCGCGATCAACCTGGTGTTGGACATGGTGCGCAAACGCAAGGATACCTATAAACAGCTAGGCATTCCCTACTATCGGCCCTGGATTTTTCTGATTACTGATGGCGCACCGACCGACGAATGGCGGTCGGCGGCACAACGGGTGCAAGCTGAAGAAGCGGGCAAAACAGTCGCTTTCTTTGCGGTCGGTGTCCAAAAAGCCGATATGAAGGTGTTGGCCCAAATTACCGCACGTCAACCGTTGCGTCTACAAGGCCTCAATTTCCGCGATATGTTTGTCTGGCTGTCGCAGAGTTTGACGAGCGTTTCCCATTCGCAGGTAGGCGAGCAAGTGCCGTTGCCGGCTCCGACCGGCTGGTCTGTGATCGAATGAGCGATGTGCGCTGGCGCTGTGTGGGCGCATCTGTGCGTGGTGTCAGCCATGTACGGACCGATACTCCTTGTCAGGACTATTTTGCCTATCGCACCTTGTCCGGTGGTGCTTTGGTCGTGGCGGTGGCCGATGGTGCTGGTTCGGTGGCTATGGCGCGCGAAGGTGCAAATTTGGTCGTTGAAGGCGCATTGCGCGCGGTCAGCGAACTCTGGGCGCGCTATCGGCCGGCTAGCCGCAAAGCCTGGCGCGATCTGGTGACCAGGGCTTTTGAGGTCGCACGCAAAGTTGTTGCGCGCCATGCGGCCAGAAGCGGTGTTCATCCATTCGATTACGCGGCAACGTTGGTGCTGGCGATTGTCACACCCGAGATGGTGGCTTGTGGCCTGATTGGCGATTGTGCAGTGGTGGTTGCGGCGCAAGATGGCAGCTTGCACAGCCTCTGCAAACCGCAGCGCGGTGCGTATGCCAATTCGACTTATTTTGCGACCCATCAAACATTGGGTACACGCCTGGATGTTCAGTTGTATGAAGAGCCTGTTCAACAGGTGGCGCTCTTTTCCGATGGTTTGCTGAGTTTGGCCATGAACATTGACCAGAATCAGCCACATGCGCCATTTTTTACGCCGCTCTTTGCCTTTGTTGCCGAGGCTGCGGATGCGGCCAAGGCAGAACAGGATCTGACTGACCTATTGGATAGCGAACGTGTCAACCAGCGTACGCATGACGACAAGACGCTGGTGCTGGTTACCCGCATGCCCCTTGCCGGCGCGGCGATTGATGAATAAGTATGGATGTCCGCAGCGCAACCGGTGAAAAGTTTGTCCTAGAGCGGGCGGTTAACCGCGGTGGCGAAGCGCAGATCTGGACCATTCAACACGATCCGCATCTAGTTGCCAAGCTCTATCACAAACCGACAGCCGAACACAAAACAAAACTGGCGGCCATGATTGCGACGCCACTCAGTCGCACTGGTGCCCATCCCACGGTAGCCTGGCCGTTGCAAACCCTCTATCAGAAGGATAGCTTTGTCGGCTATCTGATGCCGCGCGCGGCCAGCAGCCTGCCCCTCTTCTACTATTACAATCCTGCCCGGCGCCGGCGTTTGGGACTGCCCCACGCTTGGCCGCGCTTTGCTCATCGCACCGCGCAGAACTTGGCGGCAGCCGTGGAATTAGTCCACGAGAACGGCCATATTATTGGCGACCTGAACGAAAGCAATGTGCTCGTCACGCAGACCGCCATGGTGACGCTGGTGGATACCGACTCCTTTCAGATCCGCGCGCCGCGCCCACAAAACTGGTTGGTTACAAGCCCAGCGCTCCAGATCTATCGCTGCGGTGTCGGCAAGGCGGAATATACGCCGCCTGAATTGCAGGGGGTGGATTTCAAAGCCATTGACCGCACGCCCCAACATGACAATTTTGCCTTAGCCGTTCTGATTTTCTACCTGTTGATGGACGGCTTTCATCCCTTTGCCGGTGTGTTGACAACCCCGGCATCGGTGGGCCGCGTCGATCTGTATGGGATCAAGCATGGGCTCTTCCCCTACCTGCACCGTGGCCCCAATGGACAGGCGAACGGCCAATTGCTCGTGCAGCCGCCACCCAATGCACCCGCCTTTGCCCAGTTGCATCCGAGCATTCAAGACGCGTTTCGGTGCACCTTTACCGATGGGCACACGCAGCCCGATCGGCGGGTGAGCGCCAAAGAGTGGAAGAAGATTTTGCACGAGGCCGGCGCAGCCTTGGTGAGTTGTCCCCAGAACGCTACGCATCTCTATTCACGCCATCTACACCACTGCCCGACCTGTCCGCCGCCCTCTGCACAGGCAGTCCAGCCCCCCAAAGTGGTGCCAACGGCGGCCACGGCGTTTGCCAAAGTTGCGCGTGCGGCGCCCCGCTCAGCGCACCGCTTGCCGACACTCTTCGGCGCATCCCCTTGGCTGGCGGCTGGCCAAATCGTCAACCGTGTGGCGCAACTCCGACAACAGGTGCCACACCTTCAGCTAGCTGTGCAACAGATAGGCACGCATGGGCAAGGTTATATCCAGCGCGCGCAAGCAAGCATGGCCGAAGTACCCACACGGTACACGGCGATTACGCGTACAGCCGTGGCCCATGCCGGTCTTTTGGGGGGATGGTGGCTGGGGAATCTGATTGGGTTGGCGCTGGCATTCCTGGTGATTGGGGTGGGGTATCCCTTATTATTGCAATTCGATGTGCTGCCGCGCACCGACCAAACCCAGGCCATGTTGATCGGCTTGGTCGGTGCCTCGGTGCTGGGTGCTGGGCAGGGCCATGTGTTGCGCCGCGCGCTGTTGCGCTGGTCCTATTTGCGCTATCTCTGGGTTGGGCTGGCCGCGCTAACGGGCACGCTATTGGGGGTCGCTGGCGTGCAATTGCTTGGGGTCGATTGGCTTCAGATCAGTGCATGGCGTCTGCAACCGCTGTTGGTGACGCTGCTGGCGGCCAGCTTTGGCGCGAGCTTGGGGTTTCTACAATCGTTGCTGCTGCGCCAACAGTTGCGGCTGGCCGATGACGGGCGCGTGTGGACAATTGTCAACGGTGTCAGCGGTGTGTTGAGCGCGCAGGGTTGGTTTTGGGGCCAGACACTTGGCTATGTTTGGCAACAAGCGAATTTCCCCGATTGGCAGATCAATGGCGCGGTCGGGGCCTTGATTGGCATAGGTATTGGATCGCTATTCAGTGGCGGCGCGCTGTTGTGGATGGTACAGGGGCCACGCCGTAGCTTCTACCTGCATCAGTTTGCTTTGGATTGGGTGCGTTGGTCGCTGGTGCCCGGCCAACTGCGCAAAAGTACGTTGCGCTGGACCAGAGCGTTCCTTTTGTTGGTGATGCTTTGGTTGCTCTTGCAAATAGTTTCTCAACTGAATGGCGCGGCGGCTGATTTTTTGCCCCCACTGCCCGAGCAAACGGTTCCTCACTTGGTGCCACTGCGTTAAAATCCCCAATTCGGCGGGTCTGTGCTATACTGTTGCACGGCCCTGACAGGTCTACAACATTTAATTCGCGCATCAACCCAGATGAGCTATTACGATTTCGGTAAGTACGTTTATGAATCTGTTAACGATTGAGGATTTATCCAAACAATACAGCGAACGTTTGCTCTTTGATCAAGCCAATTTGCTGATCAACCATGGTGATCGCATTGGGTTGGTTGGCATCAATGGCAGTGGCAAGAGTACGCTGTTGCGTCTGGTGGCCGGGCTAGAGACACCCGATAGTGGCAATGTCACCATTTGGGGCAACGTAAGTGTTGAATATCTGGCGCAGGAGCCACAACTCAACGACGGGTTGACGGTCTTACAGGCGATTTTCTACAGCGATTCGCCACAAATGCAACTACTGCGCGACTATGAAGCAGTCAGCCACGCCCTGCACCACCAGCCAGATGACGAAAGCTTGCAGACCCGCCTTGTGGCGCTCAGTGCCGAGCTGGATCGCATGGCTGGGTGGGCCGCCGAAGCCAATGCCAAGACCATTCTCACCCAGTTGGGCATCACCGATTTTACGGTACTGGTGGGCACGCTGAGTGGTGGGCAACGCAAGCGAGTGGCGCTGGCGCGCGCCCTGATCGACCGTGCCGATCTATTAATTTTGGACGAGCCGACCAACCACATTGATGCCGAAACTGTGGCTTGGTTGGAAGATTATCTGGCGACAACACCCGGTGCGCTGCTCATGGTTACCCATGATCGCTACTTTCTGGATCGGGTTGTCAATCGCATTGTCGAGTTGGATCGTCGGCAGTTGGTCAGTTATGCCGGCAACTATACCAAATATTTGGAGCACCGCGAGGAACGGCATGAGCGGTTGGCCGAAGCCGAATCGAAGCGCCAGAGCTTTTTACGTCGCGAACTAGAATGGTTGCGGCGTGGCGCACAGGCACGCAGTACCAAGCAGAAGGCGCGCAAACAGCGCGTTGAAGAGTTGATGGAAATTAACTATGACAGCGGCGAGAATCGCGTGTCGATTGCGTTGGCCAGCCGTCGCTTGGGCAAGACGGTGCTGGCGGCCAAACATCTATCCAAACGCTATGGCGATAAAACAATTTTGGATGATGTTACGTTAGAACTAGAACCGGGCGACCGCATCGGCATCATTGCGCCGAATGGCGCGGGGAAAAGTACACTGCTCGATATTCTGACGGGCAAACTCGCGCCGGATAGTGGCTCGGTGCTGTGGGGCGATACGGTGCAGGTGGCCTATTATGACCAGCGCAGTATTGATCTGGATGACAGTCTGCGCCTGATCGAATTTATCGAAAATGAAGCCTCGCTCATTCGCACCAAAGATGGCGAACGCATTGAAGCAGCCCAGATGCTCGAATGGTTTCTCTTTCCGCGCAGTGTACAATATGGGCGCATCGGCAGCTTGAGTGGTGGCGAACGCCGTCGGCTCTATCTCCTGCGCACGCTGATCCATCAACCCAATGTGCTGATCCTGGACGAGCCGACCAACGATCTAGATATTCAGACGTTGAGCGTGTTAGAAGAATTTCTGGACTATTTCCAGGGCTGCTTAATCGTCGTCAGCCATGATCGCTACTTTTTGGACCGCACAGTCGATTTCTTGGTGAGTGTCGATGAGGGCAAGCTCAGTGGCCGCTATCCTACCCCCTATACCACCTTTTTGCGGCTACGCCAGGAAGAGCAAAAGGCGACTCTGCCATTGCCTGTGCCTGTTGCGCGTGCCCAACCCGCCCCCGCCGCCAAAGCCAGCGCGACCAACCGCAAACTGAGTTGGAAAGAACAACGCGAACTGGACACCCTAGAACAGACGGTTGCCGAATTGGAAGGTGCCAAAGCAAGATTGAACGCCACCATCAACGCTGGCGGCAGCGATTATCAACATCTGCAAGCCCTGGGCGACGAATTGACTGCCCTGGATGTCAAGCTAGAAACCATCCTCGTCCGCTGGTATGAGCTAGCCGAACTGGCCGGGTGAACCACCAGATCTTTGTCACGAATTACACGAATGAAGCGAATAAAGCTTCGTGAAATTCGTGACAACCCTTGTAATCCCACTGGCACGCTTTGCACCTCGCCATTGGACGCACTACCCCGTCCCTATCCCTAGCAGGCCATCCCAATCCGCTTGCCCGACACGGCGTCGGTCGGGCAAGCCACGATCCTCGATATCATAACCAACCGAAGGCACTACTACGCCAACGTTAAATTGGTGTTGAATTCATTCAACACCTGCGACGGCAAACGTGTTTAAACACGTTTTCTATACTAGGCTCTGCATTCATGCAGAGCAGCAGGTGATGAAATTTAACGTTGATCGTAACCACCAAGCCACCCCCACCTTTTGGTACAGGCTGCATGTGCAGCCAACCTCCCCTTATCAGCTACCCTTTACCCACAAGTTGGCAGTAGGCAAGGCGCGCCGGGGACGGCCCAAAAACAGAGCGTAGTGGCATCAAGCCGCTGGGCCGTCCCCGGCACGCTCGCCCTCTCTGGTACCCAAAGACGTGGGTAAAAAGGGTAGCTCAGGTTGGGGGAGAAACTGTCCCGCTAGCAACGGTTCCCTCCCCTTTTCAGCGGAGGCTAGGGAGGGGTTAGTCGTACGCCAACGTTAAATTCGTGTTGAATGAATTCAGCGCAGCAGGTGATGAAATTTAACGCTGGCGTAGTAGGTACCGTTGATCTATCGTGAGTTCAATTTGAAAACTGGTATTTCGCTATAGCGTGCCGGGGACTGACCAAGAAAAGTGCTCAGTTCAGGTCTACGTTTGGGCCGTCCCCGGCACGCTGATCACGGCTGCATCAAAGGCCACTTTTCATTACAGTTCCTCTGCGATTAGCGCATGGGCATAGGTGGGCAAAATGGTTGTGTGGCAACTAGCAGTGACGCAGCTGACTGAATAGGTGACGATGTTTGACTGCACAAGCGCGTCGGCCTCCGTTTCGTTGGGGGCGACATTGTCGTCATCATAGGTATATACCCAGATCAACGTCAAGGTTTCGATGAGGGTCGTGGTGATCGTCCGTCGAATAATGCGTGTCATGCGTTATAGGATCGCGCTATGTAGACCAAGATGCCCTTGATTTTTTGACAAAAATTTGACAAATGCCCGTTTAGTTTTGATAGATTCGCTTCAGTATTTTTGAAATGAATTGATGATATAATGCGATTAACCTGTTCAGTGACTGTCACCCTGCGCCGTAGGACTGGCCATGATCGGGCTGATAATCAATGATGAGAGAGGGTTGCATGGCTTTATCCGTTCCTACGTTTGGCGAATTGCTCCGCCAATTGCGCCGCCGCGTTGGCCTGACCCAAGGCGAGTTGGCCTTAGTGGTTGGCTTTAGTGTGGCACAGATTTCACGCCTGGAAAAAGGCGAACGCTTGCCGGACCTGATCATGCTCGTCGAGAAATTTCTACCGGCGCTGGCGCTAGAGGATGAACCGCGCTTGGCCCAACGGTTGCTCGCATTGGCGGCAACTGCCCGTGGCGAACGTGTACCCACGGCCATTATCGCCCAGCGCCAGGTGCGCATAAGGGTGCAGGAAGAGGTATTGGAAAGCGCTGCCGCGCTGCCTGCGCTGTCTGTACCCTTGATTGGGCGCGAACAAGATCTGGCCGCGATCAGCAAACGGCTGATGGAAGCAGCAGGGCGACTGCTGACGCTGATCGGCCCACCCGGCGTGGGGAAAACGCAACTGGCAATAGCCGTTTCGGGCAAGCTCTACCATTTGTTCGGCGATGGTGTCTATTTTGTGCCACTGGCCGCGGTCACCGATCCCCATCAGGTGCCATCGGCCATCTTGACGGGGCTAGGTCTGGCCGACCTTGAACGCAAATTGCCACGCAACCGACTTTTTGAGCATTTGCGCCGCAAAAACCTGCTCTTGGTGCTGGATAACTTTGAACAGATCAGCGCCGCCGCGCCGCTGGTGGCCGATCTGCTGGCTGAATGCCCTGGCTTGCGCATCCTGGTCACCAGCCAGGAACCGCTGCGGCTGCGTTCCGAGCAGCGGCTGCGGGTGCAACCCCTGGTCTTGGCCGCCGCGGTTGAATTGTTTTTTCAGCGCGCCCAAGCTATCGATGCCGATTTTGTGACCGATGCCGCCCAGGCCACCTTGATCGCCGCCATCTGTCTACGCCTGGATTGCCTGCCGTTGGCGATTGAGTTGATGGCCGCCCAGTCCGAACTCTTCGCACCAGATCAATTGTTGACACGCCTGCAAGATCAGGGTCTTGATCTGCTGGCCGATGGCCCGCGCGATCTGCCAGCCCACCAGCGCACCCTGCGTAACGCCATTCATCGCAGCTATATGTTGCTTGCCGAACAGGAACAACGCCTGTTTCGCACGTTAGGTGTCTTTGCTGGGGGCTGTACGGTGGACGCGTTGGCTGCTGTGCTGGATCCACAAGCAGTGGCAACCACTAATGCGCAAACGATAACCCACTGGCTAAGCAGTCTGCGCACCCTCGCGCGCAAAAGCCTGGTGCAACGGCAGCTAACCAGCACACCCGATCACGAGCAGACGGCAACCGCGAAGACCCAACGGGAACGCTTCATTTTGCTGACAACTTTGGGCGCGTATGCGCTAGAGTTACTGGTGGTGAACGATGAAGCAGAGACTTGTCGTCGCAACCATGCCCACTACTTTCTGTTGCTGGCGCAGACCGCCGAGCAAGCCATGCACGGCAAAGATAAGAAAGCATGGTTGGATCGCTTAGAGGTTGAGCATGATAACCTGCGCGGCGCACTGACTTGGTCCCTTGCCCGCGATCCGCTGCTGGCACTGCACTTGGTGGCCGCGCTGGCCGAATTTTGGGCAACACGTGGGCATGACTACGAGGCACGCCGCTGGATCGAGCAGGCCCTGGCGGCAAATCCGCTGCCCATACCCGCGCGCGCGGTGGCTTTGGTGGCGGCGGGCAATTTCGCGCGGCGGCAAGCCGACTATGCCGTGGCCCAAGCCTACATGGCCGAAAGTTTAGCGATCTACAAGTTACAACCAGAGCCAGCTGGCTTGGCCGCGGCGCTGCGCGAAGATGGCTGGCTAGAGTACGATTTGCATCGCAAGGCAACAACCATTGAACGCTTCCATGCCAGTTTGGCGCTCTACCGTGTGGTGGGTGATCGGGAAGGCATTACCCACCTCTTGCTCTGTCTTGTGCATGTGCTGAAGGGGCAACCCGAATACAGCGCGCAGGTACAAGCGTATCTGGCCGAGAGCCTCGCCTTGTTGCGCGAACTTGATCAGCCAGAGCGGGTTGTCCAGGCGGTGCAACAGCAGGGGGAGGTGGCACTGTCGCTGGGCGATTATGCCGCCGCCGAAGCCTACTTTCGCGAATCTCTGGCGCACTGGCGGCAAGTGAATTCGCGATTGGATATTGCCTGGGGGGTTGCGCTGGTGGGCGAAAGTGCGGCACTGCAAGCTGATTTGGTCACAGCCGATGCTTGTTACGCCGAAGCCTATCAAATCTTTGTGGAATTGGGCCACAAAGATGGCTGTGCCAATGTGCTCTATCATATTGGCGAGGTCGCCCGTCGCCAGAAGCGCTATGTCCAGGCGCGCCAACGTTATCGCGAAAGTATTAACCTTTGCCAAACTTTGCAGAATCGTCATGTCGCGGCCCGTTGCCTGGTGGGTATGGGTAGTATAGCGTTGGCGATGGGCAACCCGATTGCCGCTGCCACCTTGCTCTTTGCCGCCCAAACGCTCTTTGCCGCATTGCCACCCTTTCTACCGCCAACCGATCAACAATCATTTACGGATGCGCTAGGGGCGGTGCGCCAGGTGCTGGATGATATCACCTTTTCCCAATGCCAGCGCGCCGGTCAGGTTACCACGCTCGATGACGTAATCGCCTTGGTAGAACTGGCCGACGCGAGAAGGTGATCCAACAGTACACTGTCAAGTAAGTTTCTTTACTACGTATAAATCCCGCAAACTTTCGCTAAGACACGCTACTCGTTTACTGCTGAATGGCCGGAAGATAGATGCGTGCTGCTGGTGTTGCTGGCACGCCTTCCGAGACAAAAATGGTGGGCAGTACGATCAGAGTGATCGAGTTGGCTGGGAAGGTTGCCGTAAAGCTGCTCTCACCCACCGGTTGATCGGCCCCTTTGACAATCGCATTGAGATTGGCGCTGCTATAGCGATAGCTTTGCGCCGTGCCTGCCAAGACACGCCCCTCGGTGGCCAAGCTGGCAACGAAGAGATTGGCCGTTAACGAAGCGGCTGTTTTGTTGATCACAACCAACGTGACGGCTTTGTCTGCTGCACGGGTGGCGGCATAGACCGCGAGTTTATCCTGATCGCTACTGGTGGCCTGCACACTGATCTCGCCAAACTTGTTGCCTTGGCCATCATAGTTGCGATAGATGCGGAAGGCGTAGGCCCCCGGCCCGGTCGGCGTAAATTTGCCGCCGGGGCTATAGACGCTATCAAAGAGCAGCGCCATATCCATGCCCTCGCGGCCAAAGATGCCCAACACATCGGCCTGGGCCAACGCGCCATTGATGTGATCCAGCGCGCCCCAGTTGTATTCGGTGATCGCCAGCTTGGTCCCTGGATAATTGGCCGCCACCCACTCGCGCATCCGTGGGATCAGCCGTACCACATTCGAATCGGCCACGGGGCCATTTTCATCACTCACCGGCGCGCTGGCGATCCAGCTTTCATCGATATAGGCGGGGTCCCAAAGCGAACGAGTCGAGCGCAGGCGGCGTGCCTGGGTGGCGGCATCGCCTGCTTCCGCCTGGGTCACGCCGTCGGCTTGCACATAGTAATGTAGATCGAGATAATCGAGCAGGCGCACGCCGTTTTGCGCTTCATAATTCGCCATCTGCTGGAGATACCAGGGCACCAGCGGCACATCACCGTTGGCTTTGCGATCGGGGCGTGTCTCCCACGCTTCTGCTTGACCATCGCTGGGCGAGTGCCAGAAATAGGTCCAGCCGTGGACCACCGGCCCCAGGGTCAACGCAGCGGGATCAGCCGCCTTGATCGCCGCGGCATAGGCAATGCCATCATCGCGCAATTCTTGGAGGGTGATGCCCTGCGGTGCGACATCGCGGTGGGTGTCGAACCAGATATCTGGCTCGTTGTCCAGGCTGTAGTAGCGTACGCCGCCATTGGCTGCCGTGCCAAATTGCTGTTGCAGATGCGCGATCCAGGCGGTGGCCCAGGCTGGACCAATCACCAGACTGGTGTCGAGAGGATTGTTTCCCGCCAGATAGATCGGCTTGTTTGGGTCGTTGCCCACATAGCCGGTGATCCCCAGGCCACAATGGGCGCGATTCGGATCGGCGGGATCGGTGGCCGGACGGGCGACGGAGCCATCGCCATAGCGCAGCGGTTGCGGGGTATAGTTGTAGACACGCGTGTCAAAGCTGCAATGATAGGTGCCGCTGTTGCCCACTTGCCCCGGATCTTTGGCGACATAGCCGATGGTGGGTATGGTGATGATCTGCTCAGTGGCGGTGCGCTGGCTTTGGGCAATAAAGTCATCGGCGGAAACCCCGCTATGCTCGTTCTCGAAGTACCAGTCGGGATTGCCGTACATGTTATTCTGCCAGTTGTAGCGCGTCTTATCATTGCCACCCCAGCGGCGCACGGGCAGGTCGATTTCGGCGGCAAACGCTTCGGCGGCGGCATAGTGAATGCCATAGATATCATCGCTGATCGGTTTGCGCGCGGCGGCTATGTTGACTTGCACGGTGATATCCGCTGGCGGCAACCGGGTGGGCATTATGGTGGGCGTATGGGTGGCCGTTGGCGTTGCAGTGGGCGTCACCGGCGCGGCGGCGTTAAAGACTAAGAGCTTGCCCACGCCACTGCATGGGTAGGGTCCAACACAGTGGGCGACATAGAGGCTGCCCGCGCTGTCAAAGTCCAACCCAAGCGGATATGCCAGATTGGGGAATTCGTGGGCGATGGCCGTGCTGGTCAGCGGTGAAGCAATCACCGCGACGCGGCTACTGGTCGAATCTGGCGGATTGGGGGGCTGGTGGTCAAAGTCTGTTACGTCCGATACATAAAGATTGCCCGCCGCATCTAGCGCCAGATCATGGGGCAGAGCAAAGCCCGCGTAGGTCTGGTCGACCAACCGATCGCTGGTGATAGGTGTGTTGTAGCGTTTGACATTGTTGGCTTGTACATCGGCCACGTAGACATTGCCTGCGCCATCCACCGCCACGCCAAGTGCCTGGACAATGTTATTGTTAATCAGGAAATCGCGCGTCGTGTTCGTGTTGATCGGGTCTAGAAAAATATGAATGCCCTGCTCCCCGCCAAACTCATTGACAACATAGAGATTGTTGTTGCTATCCACTGCCACCCCGCGCGGCGTGCTAAAACCGGCGATGGTCAGATCGGCCACGAGCGGATCGGCATCAGTTTCGGGGTTGAAGAAAATCTGCACTCGATTTTCGTAGGTGGCGGCGATATAGAGATTGCCGTTGGTATCCACGGCAATGCCCTCTGGCCCACAGAAGGAAGTTGTGGTCTGCGCACCGCAAGCCACCTCGGGGTCCATACTTGTGCCCAGGATCAGATCGGCGCTGGTAGCCGGGTTGGCCGCCGTTTGCGCGTTGGCCCAACTGTAGATCTTGCTTTCGCGCCAGGCCGAAACATAGAGCCGACCACTGGGCGCAATAGCTACGCCGGCCAGCGCACGCGTAAAGTCAAGTTGGCGATCTGCGGTCGTGTCGGGAAAGGGTTGTACGCTACCGCCGGCATCGACCAGCGCAATATCATCTAGCGAATATGCGGTTTGTGCCCCGCCGTTGACATCTTGCCAGTAGATCTCGCTGATTGTTGCTGGATTGCTCAGGCTCGTCAGCGGCACCTCAATTTTCGTCCACCTGTTGGCGGGCGCGGTTACGGCAAAGGTGGCCGTATCGTCACCGTTGAGCAGGACACGAATCTGTTGACCACCGAGCGCACCACCATGAATCCAGAAGCGCAGATGGGTATAGCTGGTTGTACTTACAGCGGGAGCGGCATGCAAGTAAAAACCACCCCAGGCGACGGTATGCTGTACCGCGTAGGCATTGCTGCCGCTGTACGTTGGGTTGGTACTGGTCGCATTGCGGATGGTATCCCAAGACCAATCCTCCCAACCAGTCGCCAATGTATCGGTGTAGATTGGGCTTTCGGCCAGGGTGGCACCCAAACTACGTGTCGTAAATGAAGTCGCCATGGCTAGCCCGCCGATCAGCGCGGCCAGCAGTATCAGCGTAGGAATGAATGTATGCGTATGGAAACGGTACTTCATCGAATTTCTCTCCTGACGGAAGCGGTCATGCAAGACGTTGTTGCGCTGGCAGGGAACATGGCTCTTGGATGAATCATAACACAAGCCGCGCGCGAATCGCAGCGCTTTTTTGCCAAAAATTTGACAAGTATAAGCCACAAACCGGCGATAGATCTGCGGCGCGTGTGATACAATGCGGGGATATGACTTTTGATCGACACCGATCTGTCCTGCCGATTGCTGCTAGAACAGCTAGATGGTATTTCTGTGAATCAACTTTTCCCCATTTTTCTGAATATTCTGGCCCCGATTTTTGTGTTGGTGCTTGTCGGCTATGTTACGGGGCCGCGGCTGCGCCTGGAAGCGAATACGTTGTCGCGCTTTGCCTATTATCTGGTGACACCGGCCTTTACCTTTAATATTTTCAGCGCCGCCGAAATCCGCGCCGATCTGGCCTTGCGCATGGCCTTGTTTGCGATTGCGGCGGCCAGCGCCACGGTTGTGATCAGTTGGCTGGTGGCGCGCCTCTTGCGTTGCTCGCCGACTATGACTTCTGCCTATATTTTGACGGCAGCCTTTGGCAATGTCGGCAACTTTGGCCTGCCGATTGTGCAATTCCGGCTGGGCGACGACGCCTTGGTCGCCGCCAGTTTTTATTTCCTGGTGCTCAATGTCTTTGGCTTTGTGATCGGCGTGACGGCGGCGACGTGGCACAAAGGCACCCGGTTGCGGGCCGTCGGCGCGGCACTCAAAACCCCGGCCGTGTTGGCCGTCATCCCGGCGTTTTTGATCAACTGGCTGGGCTTGCCATTGCCGCTCTTGCTCTCCCGCGCCACCGGGTTATTGGGCAGCGCCCTGATTCCGGTCATGTTGGTCACCCTGGGTGTGCAATTAGCGGGCATGGGGATGCCCAAATTCAACAAGCATGTGATGGCGGCCAGCTTGGTGCGGCTACTGGCTGGGCCGGTAGTGGCGCTGCTGTTGGTAGTGCCCTTTGGCCTGACTGGCGTGGAACGGGGTGCTGGGATCATCCAATCCAGCATGCCGGTGGCGGTGCTGGCGGCGTTGATCGCCATGGAACATAAGCTCCTGCCCGATTTCGTGACGACGGTGGCGCTCTTTTCCACACTGCTCAGCGCGATCACGTTGACCGTGGTGTTGGCCTGGGTGTGAGGATTGTTATTGGTCCTCTGTCATTAGCCATTCGCAATTAGCCGTTGATTATTGATTATTATTCGGGGAAGCAACCCGCCAACCAACCTTGACTTTCTGCTGCAAGAATAATAGTATGAGGCGAAAGGCGATGTCCCCATCGCATCAATCACACCATCAACTATCAGGAAAAGGAGAGAAGAGCCATGAGTGGACAGGGCAAGGTCGCCATCATTACGGGCGCGGGCACGGGGATTGGCAAAAGTTGTGCGCTGGCACTTTTGCGCGAAGGCTATTCAGTGGTACTGGCGGGCCGCCGGGTGGAGCCACTGGAACAAACAATCAGCGAAGCCGGCGAAGCGGGGGCGCGGGCGCTGGCCGTGTCCACCGATGTCGCCGATCCCACGTCGGTGGCGGCGCTCTTTGCCAAGACGGTCGAGCGTTTTGGGCGGCTTGATCTGCTCTTTAACAACGCGGGCATGGGCGCGCCAGCGGTTTTGCTCGAAGATTTGACCTTTGAACAGTGGCAGACGGTGGTGAATGTCAATCTGACCGGTTCATTTCTCTGCACGCAGGAAGCGTTTCGCATTATGAAGAGCCAAAACCCGCGCGGCGGGCGCATTATCAACAATGGTTCGATCTCAGCCACAGCCCCGCGGCCCAACTCTTCCTCCTACACCGCGACCAAACATGCGATCACCGGCCTCACCAAAGCCGTCTCGCTGGACGGGCGCAAATATGCTATTGCCTGTGGCCAGATCGACATTGGTAACGCCGCCACCGATATGACCGAGCGCATGAACAATGGCGTGCCCCAAGCCAACGGTACACTGGCCGTGGAACCGCGCATGGGGGTGGAAAATGTTGCCAACGCTTTGGTCTACATGGCCAGTTTGCCGTTGGATGCCAATGTGTTATTTTTGACAGTAATGGCGACGAATATGCCCTTTGTCGGGCGTGGGTGATGCATAGACATGGAGACACGAGACTAGTAGATCCCGGCGTAAATAAGGTACCCTATTTTTACCATGATGTACACGAGTAACGTGCCTTATTAACTGCCGTGGTATCTACGCCCAACTGTACTAGGAGACACGAGACCACGAGTAGTCTTTTGTGGATTCTGATTTGTTTGAAATGCCCTGAATGGTAGAAAGGATTTTTGTTTTCATGTCGTTGCCAACCCGAGAAGAAGCCTACGCGTTGCTCCATGACTGGGTCGCGTCGGAAAGTTTGCGCCGCCACATGATGGCTGTGGAAGTTGCCATGCGCGCCTATGCCCGCCATTTTGATCAAGACGAGGATCTGTGGGGTATCACCGGTCTGCTGCATGATCTGGATTATGAACGCCACCCGGATATGGATGATCTGGAAAATGGTCATCCCCGCACCGCGTTGCGCCTCTTCCGCGAACGCGGCTACCCGGCAGAATTGATTCATGCCGTTGAAGCACATGCGCCTTTCCTGGGCGTGCCCTGTGAATCGTTATTGGACAAAACCTTGTTGGCCTGCGACGAATTGAGCGGTTTGATTCTGGCCTGCGCCTATGTACGTCCAGATCGCGATCTGCGCAATGTGGAGTTAAAGTCGGTGAAAAAGAAGTGGAAGGATAAAGCCTTCACCGCCGCCATTGATCGCCAGGAAAACATGCATTTTATCGAAGCGCTGGGCGTCCCCTTCGACGATCATGTGGGGCGCGTGCTCACAGCCATGCAGACAATTGCCCCCGAACTCGGCGTAGCCGGCGAATAAAAATCATGCGCTGCGTAATTTGTGTTACGCAGCGCATGACCCCGATTGCTTAATAGCCGACCCACCAATCTTTGCGCGAGCGCGGGTCCATAAACGAGCCCGTGTCGCGGATGGCAATTTTGAGCGTGCTGCCGCTGGCGTTGGCAAACCGTTCTTGGTGGCGCAGCGCGGGTAGCGCTTGGCGACCGGTGGCATCTTGGGCGCG
>DAOTTR010000808.1:0-2223 GCA_034437715.1 Caldilineaceae bacterium | reverse complement strand
GCCGTCGATCCGCGGGCGCTGCCCAGCATGGCCTCGTGGCAAGTGGGCCAAGGCCTGGCCGAAGATCTGATCAAGCGCTATCAACGCGAAGAAGGCAAATATCCGGTTAGCGTGGGCATCAGCATTTGGGGCACCAGCGCTATGCGCACGGCTGGCGATGACATTGCTCAGGTCTTGGCGCTACTCGGGGTTCGTCCCCGTTGGCAGCCCGAAAATCGGCGTGTGATCGGCATTGAACTAATCCCGTTGGCCGAACTGGTTCGCCCACGCATTGATGTGGTCTGCCGCATCAGCGGCTTTTTCCGTGACGCTTTCCCCCATCTGATTACCTTGATGGATCAAGCCGTGCAAGCGGTGATCGCGGCGGACGAGTCGCCGGAACAGAATTTCCCGCGTAAACATGCGCTGGAGGCCGAAGCAACGTTGCGCTTGGCAGGCATGGATGCGGGACCCGCCGCCGAACGCGCGCGCTATCGCCTCTTTGGCTGCAAACCGGGCAGCTATGGGGCAGGCATCCTCCCCTTGATCGACGCCAAAAATTGGCAGAGTGACG
This sequence comes from Caldilineaceae bacterium, assembly GCA_034437715.1. GTDB lineage: Bacteria > Chloroflexota > Anaerolineae > Caldilineales > Caldilineaceae > JAHBVH01. The sequence goes on along the minus strand of DAOTTR010000808.1, from coordinate 1,670 downwards.
CCGACTTTGCGCGCGCCTATCTGGCGTGGGGCGGCTATGCCTACGGTGCCACGACCCAAGGGATCGAAGCACAGGATGAGTTTGCGGCGGCGCTGCGCGGCGTGCAGGTTGCGACCAAGAATCAGGATAATCGCGAACATGACATTTTCGACAGCGATGACTATCTGCAATATCACGGCGGCATGATCGCCACGGTGCGCGCGCTGACAGGCAAAAATCCGCGGCGCTACTTTGGCGACAGCAGCAACCCGGACCGCGTCCGCACACGCGATCTACGCGAAGAGACGCGCCGCGTTTTTCGCAGCCGCGTGGTCAACCCCAAGTGGCTGGCCAGTATGCGCCGACATGGCTACAAAGGCGCGCTAGAGGTGGCTGCCACGGTCGATTACCTCTTTGGCTACGATGCCACGGCGCAAGTCATGGAGGATTGGATGTATCACAGTTTAACCGAGGAGTTTCTACGCAGCGAAGAGATGCAACAATTCTTTGCTGAGAGCAACCCCTGGGCGTGGCAGGCGATTGCCGAACGGCTGCTCGAAGCGGTTGATCGCGGGCTGTGGCAAGACCCGGATCCCGATGATCTGGAGCTACTTAAGCGTGCGCAAGCCGTGGGCTTGCAAGATTTGCAACGCCGTCAGGCAGTGATGGGGTAACGATGAAAACCATGGTGATCGCCGCACCGCATAGTGGCTGTGGCAAAACAACACTTACAACGGGCTTGATCGCGGCCTTGCGTGCGCGTGGGCAGCGGGTGCAGCCCTTCAAGGTTGGCCCCGATTATATTGATCCGACCTACCATACGCTGGCGGCAGGACAGGTTTGTCGCAATTTGGATTCGTGGCTGCTGCCGCCCGCGGCCTATCGGGAACTCTTTGCCCGCGCCACACGCGACGCCGACTGTGCCGTGATCGAAGGGGTCATGGGCCTCTATGACGGAGCACGCTATGACAGCGACGAAGGTAGCACCGCCGAGATCGCCAAGCAATTCGGCGCAGCGGTGATTGTTGTGTTGGATGCGGGCAAGGTTGCACGCACGATTGGCGCGGTGGCATTGGGTATGCAAGCCTTCGATCCGGCGCTCAACATTATTGGCTATATTGCCAATAACGTGGGCAGTGCGGGGCATGGCCAAGGTGTCGCCACGGCGATTACGGCGGCAACGGGTAAGCCCTGTTTTGGCTGGGTCCAGCGCGACCCGGCTCTACAATTGCCCGAACGTCATCTAGGCTTGGTGCCAACGGCGGAAACGGGCGCATGGGAGAGCTTTGTCCAAACGGCAGGCATGATAGTCAAACAACAGATCGATCTGGATGCACTCTGGGCAGCAGTTAACGAAACACCCGCCAGCGTGCCACACAGCAACGTTACCCACGCGCCAAGTGTGGTAGCAGCGCGGCAACCGGTCCGCATTGCCGTGGCAGACGACGAGGCTTTTTCCTTTCGCTATCCCGAAAATCTGGAATTGCTTGAACAAGCTGGGGCCGAGATCGTGCGCTTCAGTCCCCTGCGCGATCAGGCATTGCCCGCGGGAACCCAGGGGATTTACCTCTGTGGTGGCTTTCCTGAGCTTTACGCGGCGCAATTGGCCAGCAACACGGCACTCCACGCGGCGATCCATCAGGCTGCCCAAGCGCAGGTGCCGATCTATGCCGAATGTGGGGGCTTGATGT
>DAOTTR010000807.1:0-3325 GCA_034437715.1 Caldilineaceae bacterium | reverse complement strand
TGGATACTTATTTCTTTGAAAGCGCCTTAGGGTCTGTCCAGAAATAAAATAGTGAATTTACGTGATGTTACCCAAGTAAATCTGTCTAAAATCATCCATGTTATTCTTGGACAGACACTAAGTGGCATGTAGCTTGCCATTTTTGCTTCAAATCATCAATGCAACATAATCGAAACACACTCGGGTCAGTTCAAAAAATCGATAGACCTTATTCCGATTTAATTTTGTGAATGTATAGGTGCGGTTTGTAACCGCACAATCAGTAGTTAACAATCAAAATAAGAAATCTACACAATATACAGTATATTCAAATTGACACTAACTACTACATGTTGTGGTCAAAAATTATTCTGAATGTTAACTAGTCAGCTTTGTGCGGTTACAAACCGCACCTACCAGAACCACCACACCCTGTTTGTTTTGTCGCCCAAAGAACAAATCGGCATAATCTCTGATGATTACGCGCACTATTGCATGGTCACAACTTGGGTTAAATATCATTGACAATTGACAATTGTTCATTCACTATTGACAATTATTCGCTTTTCTTCCACCCCGCCCGCGCCTGTTGGGAAATGGACAATTTATCGCGCAGGGCCGCTTCATCGGTTTGGGCCAGTAAGGTACGGATTTCGGTGATATGTCGCGTAAAGGTATCCAATTGCTCCAGTACGGCAGTCCGGTTGGTCATCAAAATGTCCATAAACATGCGCGTGTCGCTGGCCGCGACGCGACTGGTATCGCGGAAGCCACCCGCCGCCAATTTCCAGACCATCTCATCATCCGTGCCGGTTTGGGACACGGCATGCACCAAGGCACTCGCCAACAGAAACGGCAGATGACTGATGCTGGCAACCAGTCGATCATGGCGCTGGGCTTCCAGGATCACAGGCCGTGCGCCGACTGCCAATGCCAACTCGGTGGCTAAGTCGATGGTGGCCGCGCTGGTACGTGCTAGTGGCGTGAGCACCCAAGGCGCATTCAGGTAGAGACCGGCCCCGGCTGAGCCAAAACCAGCGGTCTCCTTGCCACACATGGGGTGCCCACCAATCGGCTGGACGCCGGGGGGTAGGGCGTCCAGGGCCTGACAGATTTCGGCTTTGGTGCTGCCCATATCCATCACCAGCGTGCCGGGCTGCAAATGGGGACCAATCTCTTGGATCATGTCTACAATTGTACGCACCGGTGTCGCCAGGATCACGATATCGGCCCCCTGTACACCTGTGGGCAGATCATCGGTAGCCAGATCTACGGCTCCGCTAAAGAAGGCTTCGAGTACCGTTGTCGTCCGCCGTGCGACGCCCCGTACCTCGCGGCAAAGTTTGCCTTGGGTCAGATCCATGCACAGACTCGCACCCATCAGGCCAAGGCCAATGACGGTGACGCTGCAATCGCGTAGACGTTTGCTCATTGCCGTCTCCATCCCGTCATCTTGCTTAGATTTCGCGACCCACTGCTGCCGCAATCGGGCGCAACTCGGTCATTAACTTGCTAAAACCGGCAGGATTGAGGCTCTGGGCACCATCGCTCCACGCGCGCTTGGGATCGGGGTGAACTTCCAGCATGAGCACATCGGCACCCGCAGCCACGGCGGCTTTGCTAATGGCGGGCACCAAGCTCGCCATGCCCGTACCATGCGCGGGATCGGCGCAGACCGGCAGATGGGTCAACTCTTTGAGCAAGGCCACAGCGTTAATATCAAAGGTGTTGCGTGTGGACGTTTCGTAGGTGCGGATGCCACGTTCGCAAATCATTACCTGCATATTGCCGCCGCTCATAATATATTCGGCACCCATGAGCAATTCCTGAATCGTGCCACTAATGCCGCGTTTGAGAAAGACCGGCTTCTTGGTTTTGCCCAGCGCCTTGAGCAGCGAGTAGTTCTGATTGTTGCGCGCCCCCACCTGGAAGATGTCGGTGTACGCGCCAACTAGGTCGATCTCATCCACGCTCATCACTTCGGTGATAATGGACAGGCCGGTGGCTTCGCGTGCTTCGGCCAGGTACTTCAAGCCTTCTTCGCCCATGCCCTGGAAACTGTAGGGGCTGCTGCGCGGCTTGAAGGCCCCGCCGCGCAAGACCGTCGCGCCAGCTTCTTTGACCATGTGCGCTGTCTCCAAGATCATCTCGCGGCTTTCCACGCTGCACGGCCCGGCCATGACGACAATCTTCTTGCCCCCAATCGCGGCCCCTGGGACGTTGATGATGCTATTTTCTTGGCTGAAGTCACGGCTGGCTAATTTGTAGGGCTGCATCACACGCATGGTCTTCTCAACCCCATCCATGACTTCAAAATTGGCCTCACTGACCATGTGATCATCGGCACCGATCACACCGATGATCGTGCGCGCTTCGCCACGACTGAGATGGACTTTTTTGCCCAACTCTTCCACACGCTTGACGACGGCTTCAATATCTGGCTGGGCTGCGCCCTGTTTCATTACAATAATCATGATTGTCTACTCCTCTTGCAAGTAAAATAGGCTAAATCGAGCGGAGTAGTGAGCTGCCGCTACTCCGCTGGCTTGGCAAATTAGGCCAAAGCTTCCAACTCGGCGAACGCACTCATGTCTTCCAATTCTGGTTCTTCAATCGTGCGATCGACCGCTTCGGCAATGCGGCGCAGATCGATCATGAGCTTGCCGAAATCTTCAATCGAGATGGTCTGGCGGCCATCACTCAACGCTTTGTCGGGGTCGGCATGCACTTCGAGAATCAGAGCATCGGCCCCGGCGGCAATCGAGGCCTTGGCCATGGCCGGCACATATTCGCGGAAACCTGTGCCATGCGATGGGTCGGCGACGACTGGCAAATGGCTGGATTGCTTCAACACTGGTACGGCGTTGAGATCGAAGGTGTTGCGCGTGGCGGTTTCATAGGTGCGAATGCCGCGCTCGCAGAGCATAATATTGTAGTTGCCGTTGCTGGCAATGTATTCGGCGCAGAGCAGCAGTTCCTTGAGCAGGCCGCTCATGCCGCGTTTGAGCATCACTGGGTTTTTGACCTTGCCCACGGCGTTGAGCAGACCATAGTTCTGCATATTGCGCGCCCCGATCTGGAGAATGTCGGCGTATTCGCTGACCATTGGCACAGCTTCCACGGTCATGACTTCGGTGATAATGGGCAGGCCGGTGATCGCGCGTGCTTCGGCCATGTATTTCAAACCCTCTTCGCCCAACCCCTGGAAATCATAAGGGCTGGTGCGCGGTTTGAAAGCGCCGCCGCGCAATACTTTGCCACCGGCCTCCTTGATAGCAATCGCCGTCTCCACAATCTGGTCGCGACTTTCCACGCTGCAGGGGCCGGCCATGATGATAATTTCGTT
>DAOTTR010000806.1:0-13976 GCA_034437715.1 Caldilineaceae bacterium | reverse complement strand
TTGGTGGGTTGGTAGGTTGGGTAGGTGGCTGATTCGTGTGCTCAAGCGGCGCGATCGGGCGGCTTGAAGCGTTGGGCATTCGCGCGTGCTTTGGTTAAGGTGTGCCAGCGTTTGAGGTTGTAGGCCATGGCGTTCATTTTGAGTTGGAAATCGGCATTGTCCAGGCCATAGGCAGCGGCGTCACGGGCACCATTGTAGCGGGTGAGGGCGGCGATGATGCGTTCGACATGCGGACGCAGGCGCATATCGGCTTTGAAGGCGGCGGTTTTGGTGTAGGCCAGGGCGCTGCGCCGAAAGAAGACGTAGTGGCTGATGAAGACTTGCCGGTACTTTTCGGGTTTGACGGCGTCGCCGCGACATTGTTGCCAGAGCGGACAGCCCTGGCATTGGGCGGCTTGAAAGCGATAGGTGAAGCCGTCGGCGTTGTTGGATTTGTAGGCGCGGCTGGCCACTTGGCCGTTGGGACAGCACAGTTGCCCCAGATCATTGACGGTAAAGTCGCTGGGGCCAAAGCGTGTCCGGCTTTTGGCATAGTCAATCAGGCGCGCCACCAGTTGGGTCTGGCCGTCGCTGGCGCGTGCAACATCCGCAAAAATCTTGGGCATACCGGCGGCGCGGTCATAGATCAGCTTGGGCGGGACAAGGCCCAGGTGGGCTTTCTGGTTGGCAATCAGCTGGGCGACGCCGGTGCTGTCCGGTGCGGCACCGGGCATGGCGTTGATTTCGCGGATAAAGTTGACGGTGACGGCCAGGTTGGCGTTGTAGCCCAAGTGGCTGACCTCGCCGTGCAGGCGGGCAAGTGTATGTACATCCAAGGTAGAGACGCAAGATTTTGCGTCTCTACCCATTCACCGCCCCTCTAAAGAGAGGGCGTACCCTGGGGGGTAAATCTATGGCACAAGTAAAAGTCTACCATGATCGCATCGGGAACACCTTGACGGTGTGGTTTGGCAATCCTGAAGAAGAGTACGAAGCGGAAGAAACAGGCGACGAAATCATTTTGATGAAAGATAAACAAGAGCAAGTCATCGGTTTTGAACGTCTGAACTTTTTGCTTCCTCAACTGGAACCGCTGCGGGTTGCCTTTGAAACCGTCACGGTCTAGTTTACTTAAGACCATTTTGAATCAATAAATATCCAACGGCTGAGGTCGTTTCTCGCTGTCAGCAACGGATTCCATCCGCGCGAATGGATCATTTAATTTTTGAAATGGCCTAACACACTCATTTTTCGTATTCGCCCCCGAACATCCGCTGCACCCGGGTACCCTCTGGGTGCGCTTTGCTCAGGGGTCAGGAGAGTGTTTCAGAAATAGGGGATGGTTGGGTGGTCGCCGAATGGCGGCCATTTTTTTTGTGCACCAGGGGTGGGAAATGGGGCGTGCCGGTCACATCCGGCGCTTGTTAAGCCATCCATCATCGACAATGTTGAACCACTACCGCAATCCCTGGGTCAGACTGTGAATGGCGTAAGGTGTAGTCAGGCTAACAGGAAAATCAAACATTGCGCTGGTATCCTGCTTTTGGTATAGTGAGTGGCAGTGAATCAACCCTGTTTCCCTGTAGATCCAGTTGCCTGTTCTCGCCTAGTGACAATACCCATGCAAGTTATGCACGCGCTGCCCAGATCTCTGCGCCGATCTTTTGGCCGGTTGCGGCCACGGTTGCCAGCCCTAACACCGCTATGGAATCGTGGCTTGCCCGATCATGTGCGGATTACCCATAACATCCTATGGCCGCTGCTGCTGACCCCGCTGCTGCTGCTCAATCAACTGGTGACGCCCCATCCGGTGTGGGTGGTGTTGCTCGTTACGTTGCTGGGGTTGTATGCCATTGCGCTGCTGTGGGTGCGCCAGCAAGCATTGTTGGTGACGGTGACGCGCCGCCGGATTGGCACGTTACTGGTGGCGGGCGATGAGTTGCACGAAGAATTCGAGTTATGCAATGAGAGCATTCTGCCCGTCTTGTGGGCCGAATTTTTGGATCAATCGGATCTGCCCGATTACAACCCCGGGCGCGTGATTGGCTGTGGCAGCAATGCACGCTATCGCTGGCAGGCCAAAATGATCTGCCGGCGGCGTGGCGTCTACCGACTGGGGCCCCATCGGTTGGCGCTGGGCGATCCCTTGCATCTCTTCACCCTAACCATTGATTTTGCCGAAGGCGGGGCGGCGCTCATCTATCCGCGCGTTTTACATCTGCCGCCAGTGGATATACCCCAAGGCAGTGCGGCCGGCAGTGCGCGCCGCCAGCGTCCCCTGTGGGGTGCGCAACCCGCCGCCACCGTGCGCGCCTACCAAGCCACCGATAGCTTGCGCTATGTCCATTGGCCGATCACGGCGCACCGGGGTGAGCTGATGGTCAAGGAAATGGAGACCGAGCCAAGTGGCGCGGTCTGGATCGTGTTGGATCTCAACCAGGCCGTCCACAGCGGGACGGGTGAACGGAGTACGCTAGAATATAGCATTATCGTCGCGGCGAGCTTGGTGGCCCAGTTGGCCGATGGCCGTGACCAACGCGCCGTAGGGCTCTTGACAATTGGCGGCGTTGGTGAAGTGGACGAAACAGCGCAAGCGATTGTCGCCACCCCACCTGCGGCGCAACCCAGGGTGATTGCGTTGCCACCCCAACGGGGTGCGGCCCAACTTTGGGCTGTCCTGGCTGCGTTGGCACCCGTGCAAGCCAGCCATGTTCCGTTGGCCGATCTGTTGCGCATAGCCCGCACCAGCCTGGGTCGCCGCTCGACGCTTGTGGTGGTGACGGCATACCCCACGGCGTTGCAACCAGAAACTGATTGGTTGACACAACTGGTGCATCTCCAGGCAACGGGGATTATGAGCGGTGTCTGTCTGGTGAGCCTAGTCGCGCCGGTACACGCGCCAGACGAAGCTATACGCGGCCTGCTGGCCCGCTACAACATTCCTGTGCAAACCTTATTAACCAATGCGCAACTGCCGCCCGCCCTGACCTTTCGCCGCACCCGCCGCGTGATCCGTTCGACGCCGACCGGCGGTGTCGTCACCTATGAAGAAGAGGAAGAGGTCGGCTAGGGCGATGACCGTAACCACAGACTATACCACTGAGCAACCAATCTTGGCCGAGCAGCCGCATCCCATATTGCGCGTCACCTATTGGCTGCTTGCCAACGGGCGCCCCCACTTGGGTTGGCTGGTGTTGGCACTCTGTATGCTATTGGCCAGCTTGCCCGCGTTGGCGCTGGGCGAAAATCGCGTGGCAGAATTGCGGCGCATTCAAGCCGCTATCGATCTGGTGGGGCCAAGCGCGGTCTTGGCAACCTGGCTGATCTTGGGCTGGCGCAAACCTCGTCTTTTCACACAGTGGCGCGTGCTGCAACTCTGCCTTGTTGGGCTGCTGCTGCTGCTGACCGGGCTTGTGATCCTGAGCCAAGCACTCATCCGCTGGCTGCCTGGGCCAGCTGAACTCTGGTCTACCCTGTTGACCGGCCAGTGGTCTGCGCTGGGTCTGGGGGTGATCGTAGATTGGGTGCAGTTGGGCACGCGTTTTAGCCTCTGGTGGCAAGGGGTGCGCACCGGGGGTGCCGCGCAAGATAATTTGATCTTTGCTGCGCTGGCAGGCACCCTCTTTTGGCTGCTGGGTGTGATAACCACCTGGCTGGTGCGACGGCAGCCGCGGGGCTTGGTGGCCGCTCTCCCCTTGCTCTGGCTGCTGGGGACGATCTTGCTCTATAGTGGCGACAATCGTTCGCTCATGCTGGGGGGGGTCATGTTGGCGCTGGCGCTGCACTTTGTGCTGGATCAACAGCGCATGATCGCACGCTGGCATCGGCTCCAACTGGATTACAGCCCTGATCTGCTCTGGGATCGCTTGATGGCCGTGGTGGTGGTGGCGGCGGGGGTGTTGCTGGTGGCGGGGATTATGCCGAATCTCTACAATCAATCCTTGGTCACGCGCTACTATCAATGGATTGCTCCCGTCGATGCGCAACTAGAGGCATGGCAAGGCCGCCTCTTCCCCGAATTGACGGGTCTCTCGCATCTACGTGGGCGGGGTGACGGCTCTGGTCTGCCCAATGCCTTTCTTTTGGGCGAAGGGGGGGGCACCCTGGGCCAGAACGTGGTCATGCATGTGCGCACCGATGATAGCAGTGGCTATAGCGGCTATCCCTTTGAAATGGCAGAAATGGCCCCACCGAGTCATTACATGCGCGGCTCAACCTTGGCCCACTATGACGGGCACGGCTGGAGCAATGCGGGAAGCGTGCTGACCCGTCAGTCGCAAAGTGCAAATGTGGCTTGGATGGCCGCGCCCGCTGCTGGGCGCAAACCGTTGGTGCAGAGTGTCACCCTTTTTCCGGCGGCATCGATCCTCTATGCCGCGCCGGAGCCGCTGGAGCCAGGGGTCGATTATCAAGCCGAAGTGCGTGCCGATGGCGATCTGGTGGCGATCTGGCAGCGGGCGCGCAACTATACGGTTGTGTCGAATATCCCCGCGGTCAGCGAAGCCATGTTGGCGGCTGCGCCGGCGTGGGACGCCGCCTATCCCCTGCCGCCAGCCTATGCCATGCACCTGGAACTGCCCGACAGTGTGACTGCACGCACGCGCCAACTGGCGACCGAACTCGTTGCCAATCAACCTACTGCCTTTGCCAAAGCGCGCGCCATCGAGCTCTTCCTGCGCCAATACGCCTACGATCTCGACGTGCCTGCCCCGCCGACCGATGTGGTGGACATTGTGGACTATTTTCTCTTTGATCTCCAGCGCGGCTATTGTGACTACTATGCGACCGCGTTTATTGTGCTGGCGCGCCTGGCTGGGTTGCCCGCGCGCTTTGCCACGGGCTACGCACCGGGCTATTGGGATGCCATCGGCCAGCTTTGGGTGATCACCGAGGAGCAGGCGCACTCGTGGCCGGAAGTCTATTTCCCGGACTATGGCTGGATTCCCTTTGAGCCCACGGCCGGGCGCTCGGCACTGACGCGCATTGGCGTTGCGTCTGCCCCGGTGACGCTGCCCTCAGTTGCGCAGGGGCTGCCGGAAGCCTCGGCCACCCCAACCACCGGTATTGCTTGGAACTGGCAAATGCTCTTTTGGCTGCTGCCCTTGGTGGGGCTGGGTTGGCTCGTGCGGCTGGGTTGGCAACAGTGGTGGCAGCGGCGGGAAGATCCGTGGCTGGCGCTTTTGCAATGGGGACGACGGCTGGGCCGACCCTTGGGCGAAGGCGAGACGGTATTGGAATATGGCGAGGCGCTGGCGACCCATGTGATCGCCCAGCAAACGCACCTGCCCGATGCCGGGCGGGTGGCGGCGCGCGAGATCGTTGCGCTCTGCCAGCAAGTCAATGCGCTGCGCTATGCCCCCGAAATTGTGCGTACCCAGGCCACCCACCAAATTGCCGATCACTGGGTACGCCTGCGCGATTATCTACCACAGTTGCAGGCGCGGCGTAGTCGATCATAAACGGGATACAATTAGCCCGTCAATTCGTTGTAGACTGTAACCAGCGTGTACGGATCGCTGAAGCGAAAGCATTATCGAGCGAAAGAGGTAAACCAATCACCACGTGCTGTTAAAAAGCGGTTGTAACGATTACGCCAATGTTAAATTTCAACACCTGCTGCTCTGAATGAATTCAGAGCCTGGGATAGGAAACGTGTTTAAACACGTTTGCCGTCGCAGGTGTTGAATTCATTCAAGGCTATGCCAAGATTTAAACGATCCAGTTCACGTAGGGGCAAGAGGTGTGGCGGCAAGAGATCTCGTGTACACCCATCGTTTTACCCCGCCACACCTCATGCCCGTACTGGATCATTATTTTTTTGGAATAGCCCAACACGAATTTAACTTGCTCCCACGATCATCAATCTGGTGATTTCTGTGCCATTCTGTTTTTCCGCGTAGGCATCAATTTTACGTTCAAACTGGAGAAATTTATGCGTTATTTGCGATTTACCTATAGTTCACCCCCGCTTTTGTCGATCCTAGCGCTACTTATCACATTCTTCGGCTTTACACAGGTGCGCGCTGCCACCACTGATCTCATCATTTCTGAGTACATAGAAGGTTCCTCCAATAATAAAGCAATCGAAATTTACAATGGGACTGGCGCGCCCATCGATCTAGCTGCTAGTGGCTACAACCTCCAGCTATACGCCAATGGAAGTGCAAGCGCAGGATCAACGATTAACCTGACCGGTAACGTAGCCAATGGCGATGTTTTTGTGTTGGTTCAATCCAGCGCGACAACGACGATTCTGGCCCAGGCTGACCAAACGACCAGCAATAATTTGTTCAATGGCGATGATGCGGTTGTATTGCGCAAAGGCACAACCATCCTCGATGTGATCGGCCAGATCGGCTCCGATCCTGGCGCGGAATGGGGAACGGGTCTCACCTCGACTGCCGACAATACCTTGCGCCGCAAGTCAACTGTCTGCGCGGGTGACACCGATGGCAGCAATGCTTTCGATCCCGCAACTGAATGGGCGGGCTTTGCTACGGATACCTTTGACGGCCTGGGTAGCCACACGGCAAGCTGTGGCGGCAGCGCTGATACCGCACCGACTGTCACCGCGGCTAATCCTGCGAATGGCGCGAGCAACGTTGCGGTCAATGCCAATATCGAACTCACCTTCAGCGAGCCGGTCAATATCAGTAGCGACTGGTTTACCCTTCGCTGCATGACCAGCGGCGCGCATAGCGCCACGGTCAGCGGCGGGCCAACCACCTTTACCCTCAATCCCGATGTCGATTTTGTTATCAATGAGGGGTGTACTGTCACCGTTTTGGCTGCCAATGTCAGCGACCAGGATAGCATCGACCCACCAGATACCCTTGCCACTGATTTTGCGTTCAGTTTTACGACGCCCATTTCCTGCACTGCGCCGTTCACGTCGATTGGGCAGATCCAGGGTGCGGGCAATGCCGCGGCGATTACCGGTGCAGTGACAACGCAAGGGGTTGTGGTCAGTGACAATGAAGGGCCATCCCCGACCCTGCGTGGCTTCTATCTGCAAGATGTGACAGGTGACGGCAACCCTGAAACGTCCGATGGCATTTTTGTCTTTAATGGCAATAACGACAGTGTGAACCTGGGGCAAGTGGTACGCGTCCTGGGCACGGTTGCTGAATTTCAAGATCAGACGCAGATCAACGCTACCGCATTGGCCGCCTGTGACACAACTGCGAATCCAGTACCCATCGAGTTGCTGCTACCCTTTCCTGCGCCGCTGAATGGTGTCGATTATCTTGAGCGCTTCGAGGGTATGCTCGTGCGCCTGCCACAGACACTCTATGTGACCGAACACTTCCAACTCGGTCGCTTTGGCCAGGTTGTGTTGTCTGCCGACAGTCGGCTCTATCAGCCCACCCATCTGGCTGCGCCGGGCGCGCCAGCCAATGCCATACAGGCGAACAACGATCGCAACCAGATTATGCTCGATGATGCGTTGCAAAACCAGAACGCTGACCCCATTCTGTTTGGCCGTGGCAGCGCACCGCTGAGCGCGAGCAATCCATTGCGCGGTGGCGACAGCGTCAGCAACCTTGTCGGCGTGTTTAGCTATACCTGGGGTGGCAACGCGGCTAGCCCGAATGCCTATCGCCTGCGCCCCAGCAACGCGTTGGGGGGCGGCATACCGAACTTCCAACCGGCCAACACCCGCCCCAGCCTACCGCCAACGGTGGCTGGCACTCTCAAGGTTGCGAGCTTCAACGTGCTCAACTATTTCCTCAGCCTGGATACGGCGGTGCAATGTGGCCCCTCGGCGAGCCTGGAATGTCGGGGCGCTGAAAGCCCAACCGAGTTTACGCGCCAGCGCGCTAAGTTGCTCCAGGCGTTGGTCAAGCTCAATGCCGACATCTTTGGCCTGATCGAATTGGAGAATACAACGGGCGTTGAGCCGTTGGCGGATATTGTGGCGGGGTTGAATGCGCTGGTCGGTGCCGACACCTACACCTACATCGACATCGGCCCCATCGGCACCGATGCGATCAAGGTCGGCTTGATCTACAAACCCAATGTGGTCGTGCCGATCGGTGTACCAATGACCGACAGTGCCCCCATCCACAATCGCCTGCCGCTGGCGCAGACCTTTGCCCAGGGCGACGCGCTCTTTACGGTGATTGTCAACCACTTCAAATCCAAAGGGTGTGATGGCGGCAGTGGTGCGGATGCGGATCAGGGCGATGGCCAGGGCTGCTTCAATGCCCAACGTACCCAACAGGCCAATGCGTTGGTTACCTTTATCAACGACACGGTGATCCCCGGTGCTGGCGATGCGGATGTGCTGCTGCTGGGTGACTTCAATGCCTATGCCCAAGAAGATCCGATCAGAGCGATCAAGGGGGCTGGCTTCATCGATCTAGTTGCCAGCTTTGGTGGCCCAACTGCCTATTCCTACGTCTTTGATGGCCAGTGGGGCTATCTGGATTACGCACTGGCCTCGGCCAGCCTAGTGAGCCAAGTGGGCGGCGCGACCGATTATCACATCAACGCCGATGAACCGAGCGTGCTGGACTACAATACCAATTTCAAATCGCCCAGCCAGCTCACCAGCCTCTACGCCGCCGATGAATTTCGCACGTCGGATCATGATCCGGTGCTGGTTGGGCTGAAGCTTACCGCGCCCATGAACAATGTGCTGATGCTCAGCTTGAACCTGAACGGCACGGTGGGCGGCGTCACCTTTCGGGATGAAGACATTCTGGCCTATGACGCTACAGATGATAGTTGGCAGATTCTCTTTGATGGCTCGGATGTGGGTTTGGGCAATGCCAATGTGGATGCCTTTGCCGTGCTCGACAACGGCCATCTGCTGCTGAGTGTGCGCGTCTTTGCCTATCTGCCGCAGCTTGGCTTCGTCGACGGTACTGACATTCTAGCGTTCGTGCCGACCAGCTTGGGGCCAAACAATACCAGTGGCAGCTTTCAGATGTTCTTTGATGGCTCGGATGTGGGGCTGATCCCCCTGCTTCAGGATGTGGACGCCATCGACTTTGACGCCACGGGCAATCTGTTGATCAGCGTGCGCGGGCCTCTCTTTGCCCAGGGCGTCTTTGGCAACTACGAAGATCTTCTCCGTTTGCGCAACGGCGTCTTTGGCGACAACACCAGTGGCGCGTGGGAAGTGGCATTCGACGGCTCGGATGTGGGGCTTGCCAACTTCGAAGATACGCGCGATAGCTGGACGGACACAAGTACTGGGGCAATCTACTTGACCAACGGCGGCGCTTTCCATACCAATACCGGCTTCAGCGGCCAGCCAGCCGATGTCTTCATCTGCGCGCCGAGCTCGCTAGGGGTGGAAACGGCTTGCGATTTTAGCACGTATTTCGTGGGCAGTAGCCAGGGCTTGTCCGGCCAAGCGATTGATGGCTTGCACATTGGGCCACTGCCCTGATCGATTAGATATACTTGACTTGACTAGTACACGACGGCGTAAATAGACCAATGGTAGGACAGTGAGTCAGTGAGACAGCCACTGACTCACTGTCCTACTGAACTACTGTCTTACTTAGGGTATGTCCATAAATAAGGTAGTGAATTTACGTGATGTTACCCAAGTAAATCTGTCTAAAATCATCCATGTTATTCTTGGACAGACACTTAGGCCATTGCAAAGAATAAAGTATCCAGTAGGGGCGGCTTGCAGCTGCCCGTTCGCAGCGAACCAAACGCGGGGCGGCTGCGCGGCCGCCCTTACGAATGATTTTGTTTGGCAAGCGCTGGATACTTTATTCTTTGAAAGCGCCTTAGGCCGCTCTGTAGAAGTGCATTAGGGTCTGTAAGACCCTAATGCACTTCTGATCAGCGCTCGCGTCCGCGTTCCATCACCGCTTTGAGGTCAGCCAGTATGGCGTGTAGTTTGGCTTTTTCGCGTGCGGCCGTTACGCGTTTGAGCAGCGAGCCCCAGCCATGAAAGGTGCAGCGCAGGCTCACTTTGCAGCCGCCCACTTGCTCGGCAAAATGGAGGCTATAGACTGCACCCTGATCCATTGCATTGCCCAGGGTGATACTTTCCCAGACGCTCGTATCGGCAGGCAGAACCATGCGGATGAGATAAGTTATCGGGGATGATCCGCCACCCGCTGCGTGTAAGGTAAACGTAGCCCCTTCCTGCCACGTCTGCCCTTGCACCCAAGTTGCCCGGCTGATATCACTGCGCCAGCTTGGCCAATCAGGCAACCGTGCGAAGCGCGCCCAAATCGCTGCGCACGCGGCATGAATATAAATTTCTTCCATCACTTGCAATGTTGGGTGCATCATCCCGTTCCTTATAACCGCAATTTTTCCATGATGGATCGTATTGTAAATCATCTTGATGCCCGTCACAATCACCTTGCTATACTGGAATCAGTATGAAAACCGGTGTTTGATCAAACAATGATCAGCGTGCCGGGGAGTGACCAGGAAACGTGCGCAGTGCAGAGCTACGCTTGGTCAGTCCCCGGCACGCTAGCGCTGAACGCCGATTTTCAAAGTGAACTCAGTATAGTTGGACGTTGATTCCGGGCCGTACAGGTGTGCCTACATTTCCCGATTGACGCATAATGGGGTAAAATAAGCACGGATGTTCGGATTGTCGATTAGTACGCCAACGTTAAATTTCGTGTTGAATTCATTCAACACCTGCGACGGGAAAGGTGTTTAAACACGTTTTCTATCCCAGGCTCTGCATTCATTCAGCGTAGCAGGTGTTGAAATTTAACGTTGTCGATTAGTATACTGACGAGCGGCAGAAAGGCACACTTTTTACAGGAGTAATCGATTACTTTTGTGCTGCTCGTACGTATAGAAAGAAGGTTTTCTATGTGTGGCCGTTTTACACTCGCTGTCTCGCCCGAACAAATGACCGCGCTCTTTGACTTGCCGGAGGATCCCATCCTGGCCCCGCGCTATAATATTGCGCCCACCCAACCCGTAGCGGTTGTGCGTATGAATCCCCAGAGCGCGCACGCGGGTGCGCGGGAATGGGCCTTAACCTATTGGGGATTGGTGCCTTCTTGGTCCAAAGATCCCAGCATTGGCGCACGCATGCTCAATGCGCGCTCGGAAACAGTGACAGAAAAACCTTCGTTTCGCGCGGCATTTAAGCGCCGGCGCTGCTTGGTGCCTGCCTCTGGTTTTTATGAATGGCAGAAGCAGGGCAAAAGCAAGCAACCCTATTACATTACCACGCCCGATGGCGCGCCCTTTGCGATTGCTGGCCTCTGGGAATATTGGGAAGGTGCCGATGGCTCGGCCCTGGAAAGCTGTACACTGTTGACCACGTCGGCCAATGCGCTCATGCAGCCGCTACACGACCGTATGCCCGTGATTATCCTGCCCCAAGATTATGCCCAGTGGCTGGGCAGTGGCAAAGATGAAACGCCCCAATCCCTGGGCGAGTTGCAACATCTGCTGCGCCCCTATGCCGACGATGCGCTGATGGCCTACCCAGTCAGCACCTATGTCAGTAACGCACACAATGAAGGTCCAGACTGCATCCAACCATTGCAATAAGATCATGGCAAAAAAACAGAGTGCCGCCCATGCCGAACAATTGCACCACCTGCGCACCCTGGCGAGTGATCGCCGCGCGCAGGTGGCCTTTGCCGTAACGTTGCTTGCGCCACGCAACGGCGCAGAAGCGATCCTGGCCGCGCTCCAAATTCTGACCAGCACGCCGCATGCCCCGGCGCGTGAGGCCTTGCTGGCACTCTATGCCGATTATGGCGGGCGCAACGAAAAACGTGACCCGGCCGCGTATATGCGCGCTGCCATCTTACGCGCCCTGCGTGAGATCGTATTGCCAACGGATGTGCCCTTTCTGGCCGCGGCGACGGCAACCTATGTCTTTCCGCCGCCCGATTTCAAGGAGGAAGGTGCCATGTTGCGCGCGGCGGCCTTGCTGGCATTGGCCGAGATTGAGGATGATCTGGCGCGCTACCATGCTGTACGACTGTTGGCCAATGAACACACCGATAGCATGTCTGGCGAGCCAGCCCTGACCGCGGCCAAGGTGCTGGCGACCCAAGGTGAGATCATCCCCCTCTACTTCTATGTTATGCAGGATGGCGCACGCGTGCTGCCCGAAGTCGTCTCCACCTGTTTAAGTAACTTGACCGCGCTTCGCCCCGATCTGCTGCCCGGCATTCTGGCGCGCTATGCCGAATCCAAGAATGAGATTATCCTCGTCGGGCTTTTTGATCTGTTGCTCAATCATCAAGCTGGCTTGCAGGCGACCGAATTGATTACCCACTTTTTGCAACAGAGCCAACAGTTGGATGCCTATCGTTATCTTGTCGTGACTATGGCGACGAGTGGCAAGCCAGATGTGGTACAATTGCTGATCAAGGGATCACAACTGGGCGTTGCCAAAGCCAAAGTCGCGATTCTACGCGAAGCGATGACGTTGGTCCCGGCGACCGAGCCTAGCATAATCCAATTCATAGAACAGCTAGACCGCTTTCCCGCCAACCCAGGCCGGGGTAATCGGTAAATAGGTAACCAATGCAAAGAAGCTAGTAGATCCCGGCGCAAATAAGGTACCCTATTTTTACCATGATGTACACGAGTAACGTGCCTGATTAACTGCCGTGGTATCTACGCCCAACTGTACTAGAGGCAACCTTATGCGTGCATCTGCACCCATTTCTGTGCGGCAAGCTTGGATCCTGGCCGCGCGTCCCAAAACCCTGCCGGCCGCCATTGGCCCGATCCTCGTGGGCGCAGCCTTAGCCCTGGCCGATGGTCTCTTTCAATGGGGTCCGGCGTTGGCGGCCCTGATCTGCGCGCTGTTGCTCCAGATTGGCAGCAACTTTGCCAACGATTACTTTGATTTCTTCAAAGGGGCCGACACTCACGAACGGCTTGGCCCAACCCGCGCCACGGCGGCTGGTCTGTTGTCACCGGCGGCTATGCGCTGGGGCATGATCGTTGTTTTTGGTGCAGCGGCGGTGGTGGGGCTTTTTCTGATTTGGGTGGGTGGCTGGCCAATCTTCTGGGCTGGCCTCGCGGCGATGATTGCCGCCCTGGCCTATACAGGTGGGCCTTTTCCCTTTGGCTATCATGGCCTGGGCGAACTCTTCGTCTTTCTCTTTTTCGGGTTGGTGGCAGTCTGTGGCACCTATTACGTCCAAGCGCATAGCTTGACCACAACTGCGATCCTGGCGGCTGTGCCGCCTGGTCTGCTTATCACCGCGATTCTGGTGGTCAACAATCTGCGCGATATCGACACCGATCGGCGTGCCAACAAACGCACCCTGGCTGTGCGTTTGGGCCGCCGCGGCACACAGATCGAATATGCGTTGCTGCTGCTGCTTGCCTATCTGACCCCGCTCTGGCTCTGGTTGGGCATGGACAAGGTGGCGTGGATCTTATTGCCGTGGCTCACGTTGCCTCTAGCCGTCCCGCTGCTGCGTGCCGTCTTTACGATCCAGGGCAAGGTGCTCAATGGTACACTGGCTGGCACGGCGCGCTTGAGCTTACTGTACAGTATCCTGTTGGCCGCGGGATTGCTATTGGCGTAAAGCTACCCTGCAAGCCGATTCAAAAATTTAGGGGAGAGGCTATTCGCGTGTATACTTACGCCATCGTTTTCTCACAAGCGAGCTCAGTAGGAGTGGATGAATGATGTGGAATCGATCGATGTGGGTGGGGATAGCGCTGCTTTTGGTGATGGGTACCGCCTGTGGGCCCGCCGAAGCGCCCACCGATGGCGCACAATCTGCTGCCACACCAGCGACACAAAATGCCAGTGTACAGGATGCAAGTACACAAAACACGGAAGGAATTACAGTGACGACGGCAAGTGGTTTACAATATACAGAAATTGTCGCCGGTAACGGACCGGCTGCGCAGCCAGGCGATATTGTCTCGGTGCATTATACGGGTAAATTGACTGACGGCACCAAGTTTGATAGTTCCGTTGATCGCGGCCAGCCTTTCCAATTTCCATTGGGGGCTGGGCGTGTCATTAAGGGGTGGGATGAGGGCATTGCGCTCATGAAAAAGGG
>DAOTTR010000805.1:0-4259 GCA_034437715.1 Caldilineaceae bacterium | reverse complement strand
AGGATACCACCGGTTGAAACCGGCGGCTGCCACGAAAAACCTGCTTAAGCAGGTTTGGCATAGCAGGCGTCGAATTGATTCGACGCTGTCAACCACATGAGATCCGGTTGAGCCATTTTGTGTTTGGCAGGATTGTTGAACATAGAAGCAGGTGGTGGGATTGCAGTTGGATTGTCACTTGTAGCGCTAGCCGATACATCCGGTGATCCAAAATAGAACAAGGTCACTGTTCTGTCCCAATTACAAGCCGCCCAACACGGGGGTTGTTTAACAAACGTGCGAGGAGTGGCCACGCTTGATAACTTATAGTGGCCATGCACCTCACCCAGGTGCCAAGGAGACAAGCAATAGGTGCAGAAAAACGACCGTTTTCTTGGGATCCGCCCCGCCTATCCGAAAAACCTGGTTGGCGGGCAATGGGATGTCTTTTCCTGTACTACGAAACTGGTCTCCGCAATCTACGTACCGCACAAGGGAGCATGACCGAGTTTCATGGGACAAAGCAAGGGGCTGGTCGCAGGCCTGTCGGCTAAGCCAGCGTTTCGACGCCCGATCAGCGCTGCGTCCGCTAGAAAGATACCTTCAGTGCCTCGGTTGTGAACGCCTGTTTACCGATACCGCATGTCCGCTCAATAGGACTCATGGATGAAGCCAAAAACGCTTGACCAGCGGCTTATGGCTGTAAAATGAAGCAATCGTTGTCGTACCCCGTACCCATCAGCTACCCTTCCTATCGCTATTTTGTGTGCCAGGATCCAGAATTACTTGAACTGTGGCAGGCACAACGATCTTGAACTGTGCCTCATTCATTCTTATGGACAAATCATTTAAAAGTCATGCAAATAAGCCTGATAATACACGAGAGTGAATGTATGACTTTTAAGGGTTTTATCTATTAGTGTGTATTTACGCGCCAATCTCGCTGGTACCCTTATATTATATCAGTACAATGGGGGATAGATTGCCCTATAGACCTAGACTATACTTGGCATAGCAGTACATTTTAAAAGCAGAATCAGTGTTATCAGCAAATTTACAGTTGATAACACTGACAAAATATTAACATCCGCCCCTCACGGATTGAACCGATCTGCCTGTTGCCAGGAATGACATCGGACGCATAGGAGATGGAGAAAACGCAAGATGAATCCGTTATATCAGACGCTTGGCCAGGCTATCGAATCGCAAAAGGATGACTTTGCCAGACTGATCGTGGATGACCAATGGGCGCGTAACCCTCAGTTTCAAGTTCGCTACGGCGAAGCTGGACATGCCAAGTGTGTGCAGGATGTCAGGTA
This sequence comes from Caldilineaceae bacterium, assembly GCA_034437715.1. Classification (GTDB taxonomy): domain Bacteria; phylum Chloroflexota; class Anaerolineae; order Caldilineales; family Caldilineaceae; genus JAHBVH01. The sequence continues at coordinate 2,961 of DAOTTR010000805.1, read as the reverse complement.
CAATCTGGCCTATCTGTCTCAGGCGATTATGGCCAATAGCCCGTCGCTATTTGCAACCTATATTGACTGGGTCAAAGTTCTGTTTAAAGGGCTTAACATCCCGACCCGCGAATTAGTGGATAGTTTGGAAATCACGGGCGACCTTTTACAACAGCGTTTTCCCGAAGCCGCTGCCATTGTCAGAAATTTCATCGATCTGGGTCTGCAAAATTTAGCAAGTGCGCCTGAAACCCTACCCAGTTTTATGCATGAATCGCAGATGCTGTCAGGGCTAGCGCACCACTACCTTAGTGCACTCTTGCGCGGTGAGCGTTCCGTGGGCAGTCGCCTGATTCTGGATGCCGTCGATCAGGGCACAAGCATTAAAGATATTTATCTGCATGTCTTCCAGCCTAGCCAATACGAAATCGGGCGCTTGTGGCAGATGAACCAAATGAGTGTGGCGCAAGAGCATTACGCCACTGCCGCTACCCAACTCATTATGTCGCAGCTCTATGCCCATATTTTCAACACAAAAAGGAATGGGCATAGTCTGATCGCCACCGGTGTGGGGGGCGAACTGCACGAGATCGGTTTGCGCATGGTGGCTGATTTTTTTGAAATGGAAGGGTGGGACACCTATTATCTTGGCTCCAACACCCCTGCTTCCACAATTGTACAGACGCTGACCGAACGCAAAGCCGATATACTGGCAATTTCTGTTACCATGACCTTTCACATCCAGCTCGTGGCAGATTTGATTGCGCAGGTGCGTGCGATAGATCCCGGTCGGCGCATCAAAATTCTGACCGGCGGCTACCCCTTTAATATTGAGCCAGATTTGTGGCGGCAAGTGGGTGCCGACGGCTATGCCGCTAACGCTGAGCAAGCCATTGCCAAGGCCAATGCCTTACTGGGATCCCAGAACTAAACATGAAAACCAGCGATTCAGCCCCCGGCATGGCCTTGTTGTGCAATCAGGAGGGCGTTATTCTCAACGTTTTACACAATGATTTAGGCATAGCCAGGTCGGAAATACTGGGAACACCATTCCCCATGCTGGTTGTACGCTCGAATTTCCAAAAAGCACTGTCATTTCTGATGGAACTGCGAGCCAAGCGAACGGTCTTTGACTGGGAATTCGATCTGCCGGTGGGCGATCAGGTGATCCTGGTGCATTGTGCCGGCGTGGTGTTTGAAGAAAATTTGCTGATTATGGCCGCCCAAACCCGTTTGGCGGTCAATCATCTCCTAGAAGAAATGATGGGCATCAATAATGACCAAGCAAATCTTTCGCGTACCCTTATCAAAGAGCAAACCCAACGGATTCCCACCGAACCCGAACGCGAAATCGAACTCTATACCCAGCTAACCAGTATGAATAATGAGTTGGTGACGCTTCAGCGAGAACTGACCAAGAAAAATGCCGAACTCAACACGGCCAACGTAGAGTTGTATCGCTTAAATGAGCAGAAAGATCGCCTAATGGGCATGGTGGCGCATGATTTGCGTGGCCCCATCGGTAGTATCCAGATGTGTACCGAACTGTTAAGAAGCGGAGGGCTTAATCAGGCGGAGCAGGACGAATTCATCCAGATGGTGGAAGAAACGGCCAAGAACGCCCTGTACCTGATCAATGATTTGCTTGATATTACGGCCATTGAATCAGGCAAGCTGGTAATCGAGCCGCAGCTTGTTGACATTGCACAGTTTCTCACGCGCATTATCCATTTGAATCAATTGATCGGTGAGCGGAAAGGGATTCAGCTTGTCGTCCAGATACATCCCGCACTCTCCAGGGCAAGCCTGGACCCACGGCGCATCCAGCAGGTGCTGGACAATCTGCTCAGCAACGCCTTTAAATATTCCCATCCGGGAACGACGGTGACGTTACATATTGAAGGCGATGGCCAGGATTTGCTCATTGCTGTCACCGATCAGGGGCAAGGCATTCCAGGTACTGAACTGAACCTTCTGTTCAAGCCGTTTCAGCTCACCAGTACACGCTCCACCGGCCAGGAGCTAAGTACCGGCCTGGGTCTGTCGATTTGCAAGCGGATTGTCGAGTTACATCACGGCACCATTCAGGTTGAAAGCACGGTTGGCTGTGGTACCACCTTTACCATCCGCTTGCCGGAGAGCTTAAAGCAAGCCTAGGTGGGGTGTGACAAGCATCCGACCGAAAACCTATGCTAAGATATAAATGGCTGATTTACATGACCCAATTCATCTGTATCATCAAACGGACGTTTACTGATACAGGTTGATGTGACAAAAAAGGGCGCTGAATTGCCATCAAATTTGCATCAAAAAACCGTCTCATCATTCAAAATCCCGAAACCCCATGTGTAAACGGTGTTGCTAATCCACGACAAAGTCCTTAGCGTAGGATTTCGTTCCATTGATTGTCACAGCCCTATATCGCCTAGTAGATCCCGGCGTAAATAAGGTACCCTATTTTTACCATGATGTACACGAGTAACGTGCCTGATTAACTGCCGTGGTATCTACGCCCAACTGTACTAGGTTGCTATCCCCATCTCCGACGCTTTACAACTCTGCCCGATCATTACCGGTTTGCCATATAGAAATATTTTCACAATTTTGTTGACAAATATCAGAAAAAAGCCGAATATATTGTTGAATATTCACATAATTGACAATGGACACTAATTGATGTATATTTATCAATAGCTTCTAAAGTTCCTTCTACTATTAACCCAAGTTGTGACCTTAGATTTTTGCGTATAGAAATCGTTTTTTGATCAACTACCAGAGAGAAATCGAAAAACGATGCATATTTAACTTGATGAAACCGGTACTACTTACTCACCCATTGATCTAGATTTTAAGACGATAGAGCACTAAGTGGCATGTAGCTTGCCATTTTTGCTTCAAATCATCAATGCAACATAATCGAAACACACGCTGGTCAGTTCAAAAAATCGATGATTACGCGCAGTATTTCAAGGTCACAACTTG
>DAOTTR010000804.1:0-2904 GCA_034437715.1 Caldilineaceae bacterium | reverse complement strand
CTAGAAGTGACCAAACCAGTGTTTCCTGACTAATAGTTTGATGGTCACTTTCTGGAAAGTGTTATATTCACTCCCTAAATTCCTGTTGAATCTCTTACAGCTTTAAAGTGCCAAAGTAGAATTAGGCGCTTTCAAAGAAATAAGGATCCAGCGCTTGCCAAACAAAATCATGCGTAGGGGTGGCCGCGCAGCCGCCCCGCGTTTGGCTCGCTGCGAACGGGCGGCTGCAAGCCGCCCCTACTGCATACTTTATTCTTTCTACTGTCCTTAGGATCTGTCCAGAAATAAGGTAGTGAATTTACGTGATGTTACCCAAGCAAATCTGTCTAAAATCATCCATGTTATTTTTGGACATACACTTATTGTAAAAATACCAAGCGAAAGGGGAGACATGAGACACGAGACATCAGACACGAGTGTCTCGGCAGGCTCGACAATCGGCACCTGAGCTTGTCTCCTTGTCGTCACGCATTCACGACTTCTTTACGGCGTTCGCTGATTGCTTCGGGCACAAAGATCTGGCGGTAGGCGGCACTGCTTGCCATGAGATCGTTGTGGGTGCCTTGGGCGATCAGGCGACCATTTTTCATGAGTAGGATGTGGTCGGCGCTACGGATCTGCGATAGGCGATGGGTGATCAGCAGCGTGGTGCGCCCTTCCAGAATCCGGCGCATAGCGCGCTGGATCTGGTCTTCGGTATTGCTGTCGATGGCGCTGGTCGAGTCGTCCAGCACCAGGATACGCGGATCGCTGAGAAAGGCGCGCGCAATGGCCAGCCGTTGCCGCTGCCCGCCGGAGAGCATAACACCCCGCTCGCCGATGACAGTTGCATAGCCATTGGGAAAGCTCATGATGAACTCGTGTGCCTGCGCTTCTTGCGCGGCGGCTTCGATCTGCGCCTGGGTCACCGCTTCGCGTGCGCCAAAGGCGATGTTCTCGGCGATGGTGCGCGAGAAGAGAAAGATATCCTGCTCGATGGTGGCGATCTGGGCGCGCAGGCTGTCTAAGCTCCAATCACGCACATCAATGCCGTCGATCAAGACACGTCCGCTGCTGGTATCAAAGGTGCGATTCAGGAGCTTGGTGAGGGTGCTCTTGCCCGCGCCGGTTTGGCCGACAATCGCCACCGTCTGTCCAGGTTTGGCGTGAAAGGAAATGTCGCTCAGTACCAGGGTCGGCTGTGCCAGCAATGGTACGGCGTGACCATTGCTGGCGGCACCATTGGGCTTCACCACCCGCTCATCCGCCCCTTCACCATAGCTAAAGCTTACATGGTCAAAGACAACATCACCTTGCATGGCTTTGGCTCTACCCGCGCTGTTTTGGTCCAACTCGGTCTCGGTCAGGATCGTATCCAGGATGCGGCGTGTGCTGGCCAGGCTTTGTTGGACCACCGAAGAAGTCGTCAGCAAAAAGCGGATAGGCGAGCGCAAGGTTCCGACCAAGGCCATATAGGTGATCACCTGACCAACGGAGATGGCCCCTTGGCGAAAGAGCAATAGGGCGTGACCAAAGGCCAGACCCACCGCAATGCCATAGAGCAGCAGGGGGAGATAGCGCGCCGTAATGCCACCCTCGCGCACAAATGCGTTACGGTAGGCACGCGCATTCTCGCGAAAACACGCTTCCTCGGCGGGCTCCTGGGCAAAGCCTTTGACGACCTCGATGCCGGTAATCGTTTCGGCCAGACCAGCATTCATGGCCCCGAAGCGCTCGCGCAGCACCCCCGCCACTGGTCGTAAATTGTTGTTGTGTTGGCGCAAAGCAAAGGTCAACGCCACCAGAAAGACGAGCGGCACCAGCAACAAGTTGAGATCCAGGGTGGCAATCGTGATCAACGGAATGATTAGCGTCAGCAGCGACTCGGTGGTCATGCCCAGCGCGGGGCTGATGAACTGATTGACCTGCTGCACATCATTGGTCACGCGCGCCATCAGATCGCCAATGCGCTGCCGACCATGAAAGGTTTGGCTTTTGCTCAACAGGCTGATATAGAGCTCATCGCGCGCATCGCGCTCGACACGCTGAGCCAGTACACGGATCGCCATGCTGTTGACAATATCGAACAATCCGTAGCCTACATAGGCGGCCACCACCAACAGAGCAGCAGCAGTCAATGCGGGCACACCGGCGCCGCGGAGCACCGTGTCGAAGGCCCGCCCCACCATCACCGCCGACATACTTTGTGAGGAAGCCATGCCGATCGTTGTGAGAAAAAAGGTAATCAGCAGCACCTTGTAGCGCAGCGCGTGCGAGGCCAACCAGCGCACGGGTGATCGATAATCATAGAAATATTCGTTAGCAACCGTAAATTCGCGTCGGTTCATCAGCAGTCTCCTTGCCGTTTCGGCTGTGTTCCAACGCCAGAAAAGCGCATACACATTATCATAACTAATGCCGTGACCATTTCTATTTTAGAAATAAACTATGGGTAGGGCATTAATTAAAGCACAATCCACTGCTTTCTAACAATCAAAAATTGCTGCGCGATGCTGTCCCATCGACCGTGATTGCTGTCCCATTGGATTGGCACGCCACAACTGCGCTGGCATTGAAACCAGACTTGCAAGGCCATGCGCGCTTCCTGCATCCAGACACACGGCTTGATGACGATGAAACTGCAACAGAGGAGATGTTTCCGAATGCGGGGAGAAGGGAATGAACAGGGAATACGGATTAAATAAAACCTGCAAGTTGTGCATTTGAGCAAAACGAGTAAACTATAGAGACAATGCAAAAACTAGAACCATACGACGAAGAGATTGAAGGGCAGATGAAAAACCTGTATCAATCTCTGTCGGAGAAAGACCAACGACGTTACGCGGCAATCGAAGCGAAAAAGCTAGGGTATGGCGGATTAAGCTATATCTGCCGGATTTTTGCTTGTGATCCAAGCAGTGTAAA
>DAOTTR010000803.1:0-15044 GCA_034437715.1 Caldilineaceae bacterium | reverse complement strand
GGAATCCAGGCATTGGGGATTTCCTTGGCCATCTCTTCGGCACGCGCAATCGCGCCCTTCATACCTTTTTCGCGCGGGGTCAACTCGAAGGTGGCGCCGTAGGCCCCCATGATCTTGCGCCGTTCAATCGACATCGACTCTGGCATGACCAAGATCAGCTTGTAGCCCTTGACCGCAGCCGCCATAGCCAACCCAATGCCGGTGTTGCCCGAAGTTGGCTCGATGATCACGCTGTCGGACTTGAGCACACCGCGCTTCTCGGCGTCTTCGATCATGGACAGACCGATGCGATCCTTGATGCTGCCACCTGGATTGGCCCGTTCCAGTTTGATCCAGACTTCGTGGGTGGTGGGGAAGAGGCGGTTGACACGGACATGGGGCGTGTTGCCAATGGTCTCTAGAATATTATTCGCTCGCATGAAAGTTCTCCAGTTGGTTGATGGGATAAAGCGTAAAATTTACAAAGTAAAGTTGCAAAGGCTTTGGTTAACGATTCAGGCCAATCGCATTCACCACCGGGCACCCAGAGGGTTCCCGCGCCATCCCTGGCGGCCAGTGACGGAGGCCGCCAGGGATGGCGCGTTCCCATCTGAATCGTACGCCAACGTTAAATTCGTGTTGAATGAATTCAACACTTGCGACGGGAAACGTGTTTAAACACGTTTCCTATCCCAGGCACTGAATTCATGCAGCGTAGCAGGTGATGAAATTTAACCTTGTCGTACTCGTTACGGCTTGGGTTAAATTACAAAATCTAGCATATGTTGATCATGCTTGTTGCGCACGCTGACTTTGCTCTCGTGGTAGACACGTGAATAGGCCGGCACACTGCGCGTGATCCAGACGCTGCCGCCCAGGATCGAATGATGACCGACCACCGTCTCGCCGCCCAGAATGGTAGCATTGGCATAGATGATCACATCGTTCTCGATGGTGGGGTGGCGTTTGGTATTGGCCAGCGATTTCTCTACCTGGAGCGCGCCCAGGGTAACGCCTTGATAGAGTTTTACATTATCGCCAATAATGCTGGTTGCGCCAATCACAATGCCGGTGCCATGATCGATAAAGAAGGAGCGCCCGATCTGGGCGGCGGGATGAATATCGATGCCGGTTTTGCCGTGGGCATATTCGGTCAACATGCGCGGCAGCAACACAACCCCGGCTTGCACCAACTGGTGCGCAATGCGGTAAATCGCAATCGCATAGAAGCCGGGATAGGTGGTGATCACCTCTTCCAAGCTAGTCGCCGCTGGATCAAAGGCAAGAGTCGCCTTGGCATCCTCGATCAAGCGTTCATACAGCACGGGGAGCGCGGCAAAAAACTCCTCGGTGACAGTTTCGGCTTCCACATCCAATGGGTCGAGCAGGTCCAACAACTGATCGGAAAGGTTGACATATTGCACCGCCGCTTTGCGCGGTTGTTGGCAATTGATCGGAAAGAGAAAGTCGAACATGCCTTCGGCAAAGCGATGCACTTCCACCTTTGATGGCAGCACACGGCAATAGCTGTGCGTTTGGGCGTCCAAGTTCTCTAGAAAGCGCGTAAATGCTGGATTTGAGCTAATGTTCATAAGATTATAGGAAACGCTGATAATGGCTCAATAAGCACGATAAGCCGCTTGGTTGATGATCTTACTCTATTCGCTGCTGATATTAGACCTTATTCCGATTTAATTTTGTGCATTCGTAGGTGCGGTTACAAACCGCACAAAGCTGGTTTGATCCTGATTGTGCGGTTACAAACCGCACCTACAAGAATTACCATACCCTGTTTTGTGGCTCAAAGAACAAATCGGAATAATCTCTATTATCTAGGATAGAGCAGTCACGTACGTATTTGTCAACCCATTGTAGCAGATGATGGGCAAAAGTGCGAAAATATTACTACGAAAAATATAGCGCAGATATTATACACCTGCCCTTACGCGGGTGTATTGCCGTTGGGGCAGTGTGCCGGGGACGAGCGGGGTGCCGTTTGTCAAACCGGCGTGGTCGTCGCTCGTCCCCGGCACACATGGCGCGCTACTTCTAAAATTTGCCCCCAACTTGAAATACACCCCCTTGCGCGCTAAGTTGAAAAACCAGCAAGAATGCAGTATGCTGAAAGGGATTGCAGTACGCCAACGTTAAATTTCATCATCTGCTGCTCTGCATTAATGCAGAGCCTGGGATAGCAAACGTGTTTAAACACGTTTCCCGTCGCAGGTATTGAATGAATTCAACACGAATTTAACGTTGGCGTAGTAGGTAATTTTGGCGATAAGAAACGATTGATGAACCTTATGCTCACGATTGGGGAATTAGCCAACCGCACCGGTCTACGCACCTCGGCGTTGCGCTATTATGAAGAACAAGGCTTGATCGAGCCAGCCGAACGCACGGCGGCTGGCTATCGCCTCTATGACGAAAGCGCCGAACAGACCGTGCGTTTTATTCAGCGCGCACAACGACTTGGCTTTTCCCTAGGGGATATTCGGTTGCTGCTCCAGGGTATGCAGCAGCGCGATCTAACGGACGAGGCGATTATCCAGACTGCGGAAGCGCGCTATTTGTTGTTGGAAAAAGAGCTTACCGCCCTGCTTGTCCAGCGCCACGAATTGGGCCTGTTCTTGCAGGATATGCACCGCAAACTGGCGCAACAGGAAACGCTCTCGGCGGACAGTCTCTTTACGCAACTGGTGGAGCAGATCTGTAGCGATCCACAAACCCAAGCGGCACGCCTCTTTGAGTGGCTACTGCGCAAGACCGGTTGCGAACTCGCTACCCACGAAGCGCGCGATCTGCTGGTGCAATTGCGCGGCCAGCATGTCCACATCTGGCAGGAAGCCGATGCCTATCATATCCTGGTGGTCAGCACCGATCCGCAGATCGGCCAGGTGCTCAAAGCGCTGACCCAACTAGAAGCCACTTGCCAGGTGCATACCCACCAACACCAGGCACCCGAACTGATGCACAACAACGAAGGCTATTTGATGATCGCGCGCGGCGCGAGTGCCTTTATCTTTGCCCGCCTCTTCCTCGCCTTTGCCGAACCACAAGTATAAATAACGGCGGTGGGTCATCCGCTGCAAACCAGCATCAATTCCCTGCAATTGACAATTGTTAATTATTTTTCCGCTTGACCTTCAACCCGACTTGAAGGTGTAGACTGGGTTCAGTACTTAACTTACCGTCAAACGAAGGGGTTATTATGACTGAACAGACGAAAAATTTCCAATTTCAAATCACAGGCCTCGATTGTGCTGGTTGCGCACAATCGGTGGAAAAGGCGGTGGGCCAACTCGCCGGTGTTCAACAGTGTGACCTGAATTTTACGACCGCCAAACTGCGCGTGACAGGCGATGTCAATGCCCAAACCGTGACCGATAAAGTACGCTCCCTGGGCTTTGGTGTCGTGACAGAGGAACAGGCCGCCGCGGCGGTGGCTACACCAGAAGCGCTGCCCACTTTTTGGGGCTATCTATTGCAGCGGCGTGAGACCCAATTTGCCTTGATTGGCGCGGGGTCGATTTTGCCAGGGCTGATTCTTACCGAGTTGTTGGGCTATGAGGCTGCGTGGATTCATGCGCTCTCGCTGCTGGCCATGATCGCGGCTGGCTGGCCGGTGGCGCTCAGTGCGTGGCGTGGACTGCGCAATCGTGACATCAATATGAATGTCCTCATGGTGATCGCCGCAATTGGCGCGGTGGTCATCGGTGCTTATACCGAAGCCGGCATGGTCATGGTCCTCTTTGCGATTAGTGAAGCGCTGGAAGGCTACACCGGCAACCGCGCGCGCCATGCCATCCGCAGCTTGATGGCTACTACGCCCAGCGTGGCAACGTTGATTGCGCGCGATGGCGTGTCAAGCGCCACCCAATCCGTTGCCATCACCGAGCTGCGCATTGGCGATCTGATCCGTGTGCGGCCGGGTGAGCGGATGCCCATGGATGGGCGCGTGCGCGCCGGGCAGTCGGCCATCAATCAAGCGGCGATTACCGGTGAAAGTATGCCGATTGACAAGGTGGTGGGCGACGAGGTCTTTGCCGGCAGCATCAATGGTGAAGGCGTGCTGGATCTGGAAGTGACGCGCCTAGCCGCCGACAACACAATTAGCCGCATGATTCGCTTGGTGGAGGAGGCGCAGGAAAAGCGTGCCCCGGTCCAGCGCTTTGTCGATCAATTTGCGCGCTATTATACACCAGCCGTGGTGGTACTGGCGGCGCTGGTGGCCGCTGTGCCGCCGCTCTTGCTGGATCAACCTTTTTGGAATCCGGCACCCGATACCTTTGGTTGGCTCTATCGTGGGCTGGCCTTGTTGGTGGTCGCCTGTCCCTGTGCTCTGGTCATCAGTACGCCAGTCAGCTTGATCAGCGCAATTACCAATGCAGCCCGCAAGGGGGTGCTCTTCAAAGGGGGCGCGTTTATCGAAGCCTTGAGCCGTGTGCGGACAATTGCCCTGGACAAAACGGGCACGGTAACCGCCGGCACGCCGAGCGTGGTCGCCGTGCGCAGCCTGGATTGTGCCGAATTAACCCTCACCGGCAGCGACAATTGTACAGCCTGTGATGAATTGTTGGCGTTGGCCGGTGCCGTGGAAGAACAGAGCGAACATCCCTTGGCGCGCGCTGTGGTCACTGCTTCGACGGCCCGTGGCGTCAACCAACGCTATGCGCCGGCGCAATCGGTGATGTCGATCATGGGGCGCGGGGTAACGGGGATGGTCAATGGCCAGCAGATCACGATTGGCAGCCATGCCTACTTTGACGCCACGATTGGCCACACGCCCGACCATTGCACCGCGGCCACCGCCGATGCGCAGCGCGGCTACACGCCTATGTTGATCAGTGTGGACGGCGCGTACCGTGGTGCGATTGCCGTGGCCGACACCGTACGCGCCAGCAGTCGCGCCGCGGTGGAAGAATTAAAAGCCGCGGGCATCGACACTGTGGTCATGTTGACTGGTGACAACCAAGGCGCGGCCCGCGTGATCGGCGAGCAAGTGGGCGTGACCGACGTACGCGCCGATCTGTTGCCCGAAGACAAGTTGACAGCCATCCGCGCCTTGCAAGCCACTGGTAAAGCGGTGGCGATGGTGGGGGATGGTATCAATGACGCGCCAGCATTGGCCGCGGCGGATGTCGGCATTGCGATTGGCGGGGCCACTGGCACGGCCCAGGCCATGGAAACGGCGGATATAACATTGATGAGTGACGATCTGCGCCAACTGCCCTTTGCCGTCCGCCTGAGCCAGACAGCCATGCGCACAATTCGGGTGAATGTGGCGCTGAGCATTGGCATCAAGTTGATCTTCTTGGTCATCGTTTTGTTGGGTTGGGGCACCATGTGGATGGCCGTGTTGGCCGATCTGGGCACATCGTTGTTGGTCACGTTGAATGGCATGCGTTTGTTACGCTTTGGTGGTAAAATGGGGACAAGTTAGTCTACGATCTGATTGATGCTAAACCCAATAATCATCGACCCAAGGAGTGATGAATGGCTACGATCAACCTGAGCGAGCAGATCTATACCTTGCTGCAAGACCCACTGTTGGGCGACGAGACGCTCGAAATCAAAATCCTGCGTTTGGTGGAAGGTGCATTGCTCTACAAGCTCGACCAAAGCCGTGCGTTGGATCAAGCGCTGGCCGAAAAATATACGATGTCGTTTGCCGATTTTATGGAGCGGCGCACGAGTGTACAATACAATGCCAGTTGGGAGGTGGAGAACGATGCCACCGAGTGGCAAGATGCCATGGCTGATATTGCCGCGATTGAGGATCGGCTCGCAGAAATCCGTCCATTACTGCCCGCTGAGGCAGCATGAGTGACCTTACGGAAACTGCCGAACTCACCCAACTGTTGGCTGATCTAGTAGCAATTGATTCAATCAATCCCGATTTGGTGCCCGGCGCGGCGGGCGAAGCCGCGATCGCCCAATATGTGGCCGATTGGCTCACCCGCGCTGGCCTGGAAGTCGTAATCGAGGAAGCTGCACCCGGTCGTCCCAACGTGATCGCCATTGTGCGCGGCACAGGCGGTGGCAAGTCTTTGATGCTCAATGCCCACACCGACATTGTGGGCGTGGCCGGCATGACCGCGCCCTTTACGCCGCGCATCGAGAACGGTCGGCTCTATGGCCGTGGCGCGTATGACATGAAGGGAAGCCTGGCCGCCTGTATGCTGGCAGCGGTGCGCGCCAAAACATTGGATTTGCGCGGCGACGTGATTCTCACGGCGGTGGCTGATGAAGAGTTCGCCAGCATTGGCACAGCGTCCATTGTCAAAAGTTGGCGCGCCGACGCGGCGATTGTCACCGAGCCGAGTCACTTGGATCTCTGTGTGGCCCACCGCGGTTTTGTCTGGCTCGAAGTGGAAACCCACGGTATTGCCGCCCATGGGTCGCGCCCAGCATTGGGGGTCGATGCGATTGCCAAGATGGGGCATGTGTTGGTGGGGTTGGAAGCGCTGGATCGCGAATTGCGCGCCGCACCCACCCACGCCTTGCTGCACAGCGGTTCGCTGCACGCCTCGCTCATCGCTGGCGGCCAAGAACTTTCCAGTTACCCGGCGCATTGTTTGCTGGCGATCGAGCGGCGTACAATTCCTGGCGAAACGGTGGCTGTGGTCGAAGGACAAATTCAAGCAATTTTGGACAGGTTGACGGCTACCGATCCCCAATTCAAGGCCACGTTGCGCACAACGCTGGTACGTGATCCATTTGAAATTGCCCAGCAGGAACCGATTGTGCAACTGTTGCGCGCACAAATCGCGCAAAACCGAGGACATGCGCCCAAAGTTTATGGTGATCAGCCCTGGATGGACACGGCAATCCTGTCCGCCGCGGGCATCCCCAGCGTTATCTTTGGGCCCACGGGGGCTGGCGCGCATGCCGTCGAGGAATGGGTGGATCTGGCCAGTGTGGCCCAGTGTGCTGATGTGCTGACGGCAACAATCGCGGCGTTTTGTCAATGAAATTGAGCCGTTGATGAGTAGTACGCCAACGTTAAATTTCATCACCTGCTGCTCTGAATGAATTCAACACAAATTTAACGTTGTCGTAGTAGCGTCGCCTCAGCGGGGAACGTTACAATCATTAGTCTAATATACTTTGTTTACTCACGAAGCTTATCGCTATTTTTTGCTATTTTGCTCTCATGATATGATCAGAAAATGTCGATTTTATACCGTTTAGCCATGAGGAGCAATATGAAGAACCAGATAATCCATATCCTGTTAGTCGAGGATGATGAAATCGATGCTGAAGCGATCGTGCGTGGCTTTCAAAAGCTGCAGATTGATAATCCGATCACGGTTGTACCCAATGGCATTGAAGCACTAAATATATTGCGCGGTGAGAGTGGGCATGTGCGCATTCCAGCGCCTTACCTGATTCTGCTCGATCTCAATATGCCGCGCATGAACGGCATTGAATTTTTGCAGACACTGCGGCAGGACGGCCAATTAAAAAGCAGCATTGTTTTTGTGCTGACTACCTCGAATAGCGATAAGGATAAGCTGGCTGCCTATCAAGAACAGATCGCTGGTTATTTATTAAAGCAGCGGTCGGGTGTAAATTTCGCGGATCTGGTAAATATGCTGGACTTCTATTGGCGAGTTGTTGAATTTCCCCCAGAAGAACGCACGTGGCTGAGCACATCTTGCTCCACCGCCTAAGCGTTTTAACCACCCTCATTGAAAATTGCGCTTAATGACCAACTCTCGCTAACAATGCGAGAGTTTTTTTGTGCTTTTTGTCACACCCTGTCGTATACGACAGGTAGACCCTGTCTACTATGGCAAAGAAACACTGTCGTTAGCGTCATTCCATATTCGCGATCTATAGTCTACACTATATTTACAGAGAAAAACATAGAAAATTAAATTTTCCTCCTGTATACCACTTTATTCGTAACAATCCACAGACACTTACACAGAAATCAGAAAAAATTGATCGATAAATTGTACAAGGAGAAGCATATGAACCGCACACGCATTTTCATCGTCCACGAAAATCAGGCTTTAGCCAGCCAAGTGGCCAACGTGCTGAACAATGAAGCACACTTGCATGTGATGGATCTAATGACTTCTACCACGGCAGCGTTGGCCTCGATTGGCAATGGCAACTGCGACTTTGTACTGGTTTCTGCCTCGCTAGCGAAAAATGGGGCATTGCATCTGATCAAATGTTTGCGTCAGCAGAATCATAATGTCAAGGCAATTGTCACAGGGCTCAACAACGACCCAAAACAGATTCTTGCCTATGTGGCCGCTGGTGCAGTTGGCTACGTGCTGAAGCAGGAAGGTGTGCAAGCTTGGGTCGAACATATCCATGCCATACGCCTCGGAAAACCAATCATCTCGCCCACGGTAACAGCGGCAATGATGTTGCATCTAAATACGCTCAGCCGCCTCACGACGCGCTTTGAGGCTAAACCCGCGCTCTATGCCCATTTGACGGAGCGGGAAAGCGAAATTTTGCCCCTATTGGCCGAAGGTCACTCGAATGAAGCAATTGCCGAACGCCTGGTGATCGGTGTGGGTACAGTGAAAAATCATGTACACAATGTGTTAAAGAAATTAAAGTTACGCAGTCGCAAAGATGCAAACACCTATATTAGCTTTGTCCAACGCCGCCCCTACGCCGCCCCCCTGCAGTACGCCTAAGGGTGCGTTGATCCTAAAACTTATAGTGAGTTCAATTTGAAAACCGGCGTTTTGCGATAGCGTGCCGGGGACTGACCAGAAAAAGTTCTCAGTTCAGATCTATATTTGGTCAGTCCCCGGCACGCTGATCACGGCTGCATCAAACGCCGATTCTTATGCTGACATGGGCATCAGCAAAATTCGTCATTCCAATTTGATTCCACGATAGACCTCTTGTGGTACTCGTTGCAATGCGCAGAATGGGCAAAGTGCCAAGCCATCGCCAAGTTATCACTGGGGCAGGGCCGGCGGCAGAAATTGCATGGTCGCGACGACGGCTTCCACCGCCCCTTGCACGTCGGCATACGTATCCATCGTCTCCACGCTGATGCGATAGCCGCGCAACTCAAAGACCGTGAAAATGTAGGTGGTGGTGAACGGGCCGCACGGCGCTTCGGGGAAAAGCAAGGCCGCGTGACCATTGATATCCAACGGCTGGCCCGCGGTGCCAGTGATGGCGGCACATTCGCTATAGGCATCGGTAAAGCGGCGCAACACGGTTCTGTCGGCCAGATCAAACCAGGTGATGGTCAACGCATAATTGGGCGATCCGTTGACAAAGGCCACCGTGTTTGCCGCTTGTGCCAACGCACCATCCACCGAAGGGCGCACATTTTCCATGAACACTGCCGTTGCCGGATAGCGGATAGTAAAGCCGCCTGCTGGACTGTAGTAGTTCAACGTTGCAATCGTTGGTTCGCCTGTAGCATTCACATTGGCAGCAGCGCGGGCTTGTGCGATCAAGGTTTGCGCAAGATCAGTGATCGCTTGCAGATCCGCTTCAGTGGCAGATGTTGTGCCTCTGCCAGAAAAGACAATGCGCATCGTCATACTATCAGCAACGCCCGTATCGCCCTGTTCCATATCAAAGGCTTGCAACGTATCTATCCATCTGTAGAGCGTCGCAAGTTGTGTCGCGTCCAGGCGCACGCGTCCCATGGCTTTGGGTTGGCTGCCTTTGCAGGATGTCACATAAGCTTCCCCCGTCACATAGACGCTCACCTCATCACAGAAACCGGCAATGCCCCCCTCGCGCTGCCAGGTAAAAACTATTCCCCAACTTGCGCCGGAGCGCCCACCTTGAGCACCTAGATAGACCAGGTATGCCCACTCGGCGATCATACGCTGCTCGGCAAGCGTGGCGACGGCCGTCCCCGCGCCGACAAAGTCCACCGTGCCGGCGGATGTCGCGGCGTTGAAGGATTGATACAAAATGGCAAACTCAGTCAGAGCAGCCTGACGCATGTCAACAGGATAGGGCGCGCCCATCAGTAAACCGCCACAGGGACCAAAGGCCATACTATCGGAGCCAGCCACCAGCGTCTGACAACCCCACGCATCACTGCCCTGCCAGGTAAGAATCGACTCGCCCAGCGCGACTTCCGGCGCAGTCACCAAACGCTGGAAGCCACCATCTTGAGTGGTATGATAGACATAATCGTTGCCATTGACGCGCAGCGTAATGCGGTAGCCAGGGGTTGGGGCTTGCGCGCACAGATCATCGGCGTGGAATGCGCCCAAGCAGCTAGTGGGCCACATCTTTTCTTCCACGCTAACCACCGCCACCGTGGCGGGGTCGGCCTGCAGTTGCTGAGTTAACACCTGACGCACCACCAATACAGCCGGGTTTTCCGTTTGCGGTTGGCCAAGCAGCGACGAGGGCGGCAGCACCGTCGGCACACAGGCCGCCAACAGCCACAGCACCAGCAGATACGCGGTCGGGCAAAGCCAGCCTATGTGAGAATTATTCAGCGTCATTGTACATTTCTTTCTGAAGCGTTAGCTTTTCATTTTATTAATCAGGCAGCCGCGCGATCAGACGGCACAGAGCGATCAATATTCCATGCGATTTGAAGACCGGCTATGCACTAGAACACACCTATGATTGTACTACTGCACAGCCCAAGCTGCGATCAACACTATACTTATTTTACCATTGGTTCATCAAACGCCGGTTCTCATGCTGATTTGAGTCTAGCTTACAAACAATGTGGCGTTTCTAATAACAACGCCCTGTGAACGGGGCTGCATCGGCAACCAGAGCCCGCTTGCATGGGCGTCGTTGACTAGCCCCACGCCTATAGGCTGGGGTGGTTGCCGCCGCTTGCGTTCTACAAAATTTGGAATTGCGCTAAAGCGTCAAAACGACGTTGTACATTGACCGACGTATGATAGAATAGCGTAAAGTAACAACTAAAGTAACAAAGCTGGGCATAGCTTGGGGAATTCCCCACCCAACCGCCCAGCCATACAAGTATGCTATCTATCAAAGGTCCTATGCTACGTATCTATCTACTTGGCGCGTTCCGTCTATTGTATCAGGATCAGCCGCTGAAATTTTCGGCCCTGCCCAAGACACTGCCACTGTGGACACAGTTGCTCCTCAACCGCGGCAAAGCTATGCCGCGCCGCCAATTGGCCTATACGCTCTGGCCTGATGCAAACGAAGCCGAAGCGCGCAGCAACTTACGCCGTCATCTCTATGAATTGCGGCGCGTCCTCCCTACTGAGCCAGTTGATTGCCCTTGGCTGCTTGCCGATAACAGTGCGGTGCAGTGGAATCCGGAAGCCCCTTACTGGCTGGATGTCGATGCGTTTACGCAGCTCCACACCCCAGCGCCCATAGATCCCGCTTGTCTGGCCGAGGCGGTACACCTGCACAGCGGCGATCTACTGCCGGATCTGGATGAAGAGTGGATCTTTTTTGCGCGTGAACAGTTGCGCAATCGCTTTTTCGATGACCTAACCCAGTTGATTGCTCACCACCAAACCAACCAGCAAGGCCGCCAGGCGATTGCCTACACCCAACAATTGTTGCAACACGATCCGCTGCGCGAAGAGACTGTACGCACATTGATGACGCTGCGCCACCAACTGGGCGATCGCGCGGGTGCGTTGCAAACCTGCCACACCTTTGAAGCGCGCCTGCGCGCCGATCTAGACGTGCCGCCCATGCCCGAAACGAATGCGCTCTATAGGGCGCTGCTTCACGAATCTGCACCGCCGGGGATAGCACTCTCCCCAAAAGGCAGTTCACCACCGACACCATCCCTGATACCATCGCCTACCCCATCCACGCTGCCTGCTCCTACACCACCGCCCACCATCGCACCCACACCCACCGTTGCCCACCATAATTTACCCACCCAACTCACCAGCTTTATTGGGCACGAGGAAGAGGTGGCCGAGTTGTGCCAGTTGCTCACGCGCACAGCCGATCCGGTGCGCTTGTTGACGCTGACCGCGGCTGGCGGCAGCGGCAAGACGCGCCTAGCGATTCAACTCGGCACACGCATGACCGCGCACTATGGCGATGGCGTCTGGTGGGTCGATCTCGCGCCGGTGATTGACGAACGCCTCACCCAGCAGGCGGTGACCAAAGCGTTGGGCCTAGCCATAGCGCCGCAACAAGGCTTTGCCACGGCATTGATCGAGCATCTCAAAGCCAAACAGGCGCTGCCTGTGCTGGACAATTGTGAGCATTTGATCGACGAGTGCGCCAGCTTGGCCCAAAATCTCTTGAACCATTGTCCGCACATCCAGATTCTGACCACCAGTCGCGAAGCGCTCAAAGTGCCGGGCGAGACAACCTGGCTTGTGCCGCTGCTTTCGTTTCCTCGGCGTGGCACCACCCCCCCACCGCCCGATCTGATCGACTATCCAGCCATTCGCCTCTTTCTGGAACGGGCGCGTGCTCTGCTACCTGGCTTCGGGCTGACCGCGCAAAATGCACCGGCGATTACCCAGGTCTGTCAGCGGTTGGATGGTATGCCGTTGGCGATTGAATTGGCAGCCGCGCGCGTCAAAGTGCTTTCAGTCGATCAGATCGCCCTGCGCCTCAATGACCGCTTTCGCTTGCTCAAAGCCGATAGTCGCACGGTTTTGCCGCGCTATCAAACGCTGCGCGCCACCATCGATTGGAGCTATGAACTCCTGGCCGCCGAAGAGCGCAGCCTGCTCCAGCGATTGGCGATCTTTGCGGGCGGCTGCACGCTCGAAGGCGTTGAATATGTGGTGGCGGATGACGCGCGGCTGGCCGATGACCTGCCGCTGGACATCCTCACACGGCTGGTGGAAAAACACTGGTCATCGTGCAACAATATGATGCAGCACGCACGCGCTACGCCCTGCTCGAATCGATCCGCGAATATGCGCTGGAAAAGTTGCGCGGCGCAGGCACCGAGATGCAGGCACGCCGCCGCCACCGCGATTGGTTTCTCCAACGCGCCGAAGAGATCGCCGTCGGCATGAGCGGCGCGCAGCAGACCCTCTGGCTAGCAGAAATGGATGTCGAGTATGAAAATTTCCAGGCAGCGATTGAGTGGAGCCGCCAGACCGCCGGCGAAGCACCGGTTGGCTTGCACTTTGCTTGTCTA
Source organism: Caldilineaceae bacterium (assembly GCA_034437715.1). Taxonomy (GTDB): domain Bacteria; phylum Chloroflexota; class Anaerolineae; order Caldilineales; family Caldilineaceae; genus JAHBVH01. Next base: position 1,984 of record DAOTTR010000803.1, on the reverse strand, counting down.
CTGCGCCACTTCTGGGACAGGCACGGCTATCTGCATGAAGGCGCAATCTGTCTACAGCAACTGCTGGCGCACCCAGAAAACAGCATACCAACCGCAACCCGCTCGACCGCGTTAACCCACCTAGTACAGTTGGGCGTAGATACCACGGCAGTTAATCAGGCACGTTACTCGTGTACATCATGGTAAAAATAGGGTACCTTATTTACGCCGGGATCTACTAGGCTTTTTTACTTTTTTGGAAGGCGATCCACTGCGTGCCGTCACCCTCTATGAAGCAGCACTGGCGATTGGGCAAACCCTGAATGACCTGGCCTTAATTGCGCAGGCTTGTGCCAGTTTGGCCTTGGTGCTCACCGGCACAGCCGAGCCGCAACGGGCACAACCCTATCTGGAGCAGGGCGCAACGGCAGCGCGCGCGTTGAATGATCGCAAACATCTCTACACCATTCTTTTCCATGATGCTTGGCTGGCGATGGTGCAAGACAACCACCGCCGCGCCCACGCGTTGCTCACCGAGAGCACGGGGTTGATGCGCGCCGAGGGCGACTTATTGCGGCTAGGGCCAGCGCTTTGGTTGCTTGGTCATCTCTACTGGCTGGATCGTGACTATACGCAGTCACTTACCGCCTTTCGCGAGAGCCTTGTCCTGCGCCGCGATCTCAAGAGCCGGCGTGGCATTGCCTATGCCATCGACGGCATCGCCTGGGTTGCGGCGGTCACCGGGCAAGCGGATCTGGCAGCGCGGCTCTTTGGGGCAACTGATCGCCAGTTTACGGCCATGAACACGCACTTTCACCCGGTAGAGCAACCCGTCCATGATCGAGCGGTCGCTGCGGCGCGCACAGCACTAGGCGACGCGCCATTTGCTACAGCGTGGGCACAAGGGACGACCTTGAGCCTAGAAGCCGCCACCGACCTAGCATTCCAAGTCGCAATCCCTACCCCAGACTTGCCAACGCCAAGCCTGTCGCTAACCACGATCGCGGCACTAAAACTATATGGCTTCGGTACCCCGCGCGTCCAGCGCGCCGACCAGCTATTGGGTTCGGCAGACTGGGGCTACATAAAAGCCAAGGAACTGCTGTTTTACCTGGTCACCTATGGCCCGGCGACGCGTGAACAGATTGGGTTGGTTTTCTTGCCTGATGCTGCGCCGGAACAGTTGCGGCGCAACCTGGGGGTAACCCTGCATCATCTCCGCAAAGCCCTGGGCCATGCGGATTGGGTACTCTTTGAAGATGATCAATATGCCTTTAACCGGACGCTGCCCTATTGGTATGATGTCGAGGCATTTACCGAGTTCTATCAACAGGCCCAGACCGCAGCAGATATGCCCACAGATATGCCCACAGATACGACCACCCTCTACCAACAGGCGATCGTGCTCTACAAAAGCGAATTTATGGGCGATGGCCTCAGCGGTGACTGGTGCCTTGCACTGCGCGAGCGATTGGCCCAACAATATGAGCGCGCGCTCTTGGCCCTGGGTCACGCCTACTGTGCCACCGGCGCGTACGACCAGGCCGCCGATATTTATCGCCGCGCGATTGCCCATGAACCCTACCTCGAAGCGGCCTATCGCGAACTGATGCACGCGCTGGCCGCGCTAGGCGAGCGGGCACAAGCCTTGCGCGTCTACACCGATTTGACCAAATTGATGCAGAAAGAGTTCAATTCACCGCCCTCACACGAGACGCAAGCGATCTACGAAGCGTTGCGCAATGGATAACTGTATCGCGTTTTCCTATAGTTGATTCACGCGTCGGTAAACGATGCCCACCCCGCCATCAATGGCGGGGCTACGGAACAACGCCCGCTAAAGCGGGCTTTCGGGAATCCACCGGCATTCCGGTACCATCTTCTGTTATACTGAGTTCAATTTGAGAAGCGGAGTTGCGCTATAGCGTGCCGGGGACTGCCCAACTGTAGATCTCTACTGAGAACTTTTCCTGGGCACTCCCCGGCACGCTGATCATTGCTACAT